>NZ_PDCP01000121.1 GCF_002553505.1 Mycolicibacterium agri
CATAATCCAGGGATAAGCCTTCAGATACACAACAACCTCCAACAAGGTGGCTGTTGCAATCACCCCCAGAAATCGCCTGGGCTTTTGCGGGCACGAGCGTCTGCTCGCGGGTCAAAAGTAGCCGTTGGCAGGCGGGTGGGTGCCGTTGACGGCGTAATTGCCCGCCGCATAGGCCTTGTAGGCCAGCGGGTTGTGCCCGGCGATGGTGCGCGCATTGCGCCAGTGCCGATCGAAATTAAGGGCACGGGCGGTCGCGGATGCGCCGCCGGTGTCGAACAGCCGCTCGGCCGCCGTGATGGCCAACCGCTCGGCCACCAATTGCGCCCTGGCCACCGTGACGGCGACCTCGGCCACGGCCTGCTGGTCGTGCTGCAGTTCCTCATCGACCAGTCGATCGATGGCGTCGGCCGCGGTCAGCACGATCGCCTCGCCGGACGCCGCCGCGGCCGATATCTCGCCAACCGCCTGCAGCACAAAGGGATCGGCGTCGGCGGTGTCGGCCACCGAGTGCGACGCCGGACGCGCCTTTGTGCGCACGTACTCGACGGCATCGTCGAGTACGCCGTAGGCGATGCCGACCGTCACCGCCGCCAGATACAACTGGAGAAACGCCGTCGCGTGGCCGAGGGTAGTGCCGTCCGACACCGTGATGACCTCGTTCGGGCGCACTTCGACGTTGGTGAACCGAGTGCCGCCGCTGGCCGTCGTGCGCTGGCCGAATCCGTCCCAGTCGTCGAACAATTCGACACCTGGCCGATCGACGGGGATGATTGCCTGCACGTCGCGACCGTCGGCATCGAGCGCCGACACCGCGATGACGTCGGCGAATAGGGTTCCAGTGGAATAGAACTTGTAGCCGTTGAGCCGCAGCACGCCCGCGGTATCGGGCAACACTTTGGTGTCGGCGCTCGACGGGGTACGGCCTGCCGCGTCTGTGATGGCGTTGCCGACGATGATGCCGTCGCGCACCCGCGGGAACCACTCGTCCCGCTCGGCGGGGGTGGCCCGGTTGCTGAGCAGCCGTTCGGAGAACCCGAAGTGTGACCGCAGCGCCTGCGCCACATTGGAACTGCCGCGACCGATCTGAATGACGGCCGACAGCACGTCGCGGGCCGTGCCGCCGGGGCCGCCGTACCGCGTCGGCACGCGAAGCCCCAGCACGCCCGCCTGCCGGATCGTTCCCACCGCCTCGTACTGCAGAATCCGCTCCCGTTCGGCGGCGGGGTCGTCGCGCCGCAGCGCCGCCACGACCTCGGACAGCCGGGCCAGTCGCTCGTCGACAGACCCGCCAAGCGGATTGCTGTTGAACGGCTTTCGTGGCGCAACGGGCTGACGTGTCCTGGTCATGTCGCTCCCTGTTTCTAACGGAAGTGGGGGATGATCTTATCGGCGAACCGGTCCAGCTCGGCCTCGATCGGCTGGAATTGCAGCATGAACAGCTCGATGCCGGCCTCGTGGAACGCGCTGATGCGTTCGATCACCTGCTCGTAGCTGCCGACCAAACCCGCGAGCGTCCCGCCGTTGGACCCGATCCGCTTGGTGCCCGCAAGCACCTTGTACATCTGCGTCTTCGGATCGGTTCCGCCGGAGATCTCGGGCCGGCTCTCAGCATCGACGAGCGACTGCAGGTACTTTAGCTCGGCACGGGCCTCCGCCTCGGTGTCGCGGGCAATCACGAACGCCGACAGGCCGAAGCGCAGCGGCGCGCCGCGTCGGGGCCTGGCCCGCAGATCCTCGATGACTTCGACTGTGTCGGCGAACGGGCGGCCGTTGATGAAGAACACGTCGGCGTTTTCGGCGGCCAGCGCGCGACCGGGCTCGGATTCGCCGCCGACATACAGCACCGGTGGATTGGCCGGCGCGGGCCGGATCAACGCAGGTTGGCCGTCGTGGTCGCCGATCGTGACGTGCTTGCCCGCCCACAGTTCGGTGACGGTGCCGAGCCATTTGCGCGAATAGGCGTAGCGGTCGTCGTGGTCGAGCGGATCGAGCCCCAGCCCTTCGAGTTCGGGCAGAAACCATCCGGTGACCAGGTTGACCGATAGCCGCCCGTCGGCGATATCGGCGACGTTGGCCGAGATTTTCGCGAACACCAGCGGGTTGAACAGCAGCGGCTTGACCGCGCCGATCAACTCGATCCGCGATGTGGCCTCGGCCAACGCGGCTATCGTCGACCACGTCTCGAGCACGTCGTCCTCGGTATTGCTTGGGTGAATGACGTGCTGGGCCAACAGGGTTGAGTCGAAACCGGCACGCTCGGCCCGCAACAGCAGGTCTCGGGTCCGCCGATAGCTGGCATCGGGGGCGTCGTTGGGGTGATGCCGGGCGCCGTGGTTGCCGTAGACCGGCGCCCACACCCCGAACCGTGGAGCCGTCATGACCGCAGCAGATAACGTCGGCGTTCCCAGTCGCTGACCTCGTTCGAATACTCCAGCCACTCGCTGCGGGCCAGCGCCGCGAAGTCGAGAACCGAGTCAGCACCGAGAATTTCGAGGATCGTGTCGTCGCGAGTCGCCAGTTCGATCGCCACTCCGAGCGATTCCGGCAGCGGGACGCCTTCGGTGTAGAGGTTGCCGCCGAGAGCGGGCGGTGCGTTGCGCTTGGCCTCCAGGCCGGCGACGACGGCCGCCAGCGCCGACGCGATCAGCCAGTACGGGTTGGCGTCGGATGCGCCGCTGCGCAATTCGATTCGACTGGCCGACGGGTCCGGCTCGATCAGTGATCGCACCGCGGCGCTGCGGTTGTCGCGGCTCCATGTCACTGTCGCAGGCGCGAACGAGTCCGGGGTGAACCGCCGATAGGCGTTCACCGAGTGCGCACCGAACAGCGTGATCGACGGCAGGTGTTCGAGCAGGCCGGCGATGGCGTGCAGGGCGAGTTCGTTTTCGGCCTCGTCCTGCGGCGCGAACGCCGGTTCGTCACCGCGCCACAGCGAAATATGCACGTGCTGCGAGCTTCCCGAGTGCTCGGTGAACGGTTTGGGCATGAAGCTGGCGATCTTGCCGTGCTTGCGCGCCACCTCCTTCGCGGCGTACTTGAGCCGCGCCGCATCGTCGGCGGCTTCAAGCGCGTCGGTGTAGACCAGGTTCGTCTCGATTTGTCCTGGGCCGTACTCGGTTTGGATGCCCTCCAACGCCGTGAACGCGCTCAACGTCTCGTAAAGGTCACCGAGGATCGGGTCGAGCGCGTTGGCGTTCTCCAACGAGTAGGCGTGGATGTCGTCATGAAACGCCGTGCCGTCCGGGTTGAGCAGATAAAGCTCGAACTCGACGCCGACCTTCGCGGTGAAACCCAGCGCGGCGAGCCGGGCCAGCACCCGCTTGAGCACCGCGCGCGGATCCAGCAGCGACGGGCTGCGGTCGTGGGCGACGATGTCGGAGATGACATGACCGACCTGCGGACGCCACGGCAGCGGCCGGTACGTCGAGAGGTCCGGAACGGCGTACACGTCGGGGTAGCCGCCGCTCCAGTTCGTCAGCCGCAGCGAGTCGATCACCGTTCCCTCGGTGTTCCAGCCCAGCGACGCCTCGCAGAACGCGAACCCGGTGCCCAGGGCACGGCTGAGGAACTGGTTGGCCGGGATTCGCTTGCCCTGAGCGTGGCCGAATGGGTCACTCCATGCGACCTCGATCTCGGTCAGCGCGCCGGCGGCAAGCGCGTTCCTCAGTTCCTGCTCGCGAGCCGAAGCCGACGCGCCCAGTTCAGTCGAATTCACGGTCTCTGTCATGACTTCTCGACCACCTTGTCTTGCGTCCGTGTGCCAACGACGGCGCCCACTGCGAACGAGGCGACGAGCAATCCGACGATGGCCCAGCCCAGAACCGTCGAGCCGCCGACCAAATCCCCGAGATTGGCGACGATGAGGATCAACCCGATCGCCAGGCCGACTAGCCCGAGCGCAGGCGCGATCCGCACCCGCCACAGCGAATAGCCATGACGGTCGCGGGCGAAGTAGACCAGCACCGCCAGCGAGGTGGCGATCAGCAGAACTACGAAACCGACGGTGGTGGTGCCTGCGAACCACGTATAGAACTGGGCTGCCGGTTCGAGATTGAACACCGCCGCCAACACGATGCTGAGCGCAACGACGCCGGAGATCCACAGCGACGCCAGATGCGGCGAGCCGTGCGTAGCGTGCGGGTGGCTCAACGGCTCGGGCAACACATCACGCTGCGACAGCGCGAACACGTAGCGCGACGCCACATTGTGGAATGAGAGGATGCAGGCGAACAGGCTGGTGAAGTACAGCACCGTGATGATGTCGGTGCCCACGACGCCGATATAGCGCTGCGCGGTGTCGGCGAGGAACGTGGAGCCGGAATCCGTTGCCCTCGCCACGGCTTCGTCGTCACCCCATCCGGACACCAGCGCCCAACTCGTCGCCGCATAGAAGACACCGATCAAGATGAGCGCGACGTAGGTCGCCCGCGGGATGGTGCGCTCAGGTGTGCGGGCCTCGTCGCGGAAGATCGCCGTCGCCTCGAAGCCGACATAGCTGATCAGGGCGAACAACAGCCCGATCCCCAGCGAGCCGGAGAGGACGGCGTTCGGGCTGACGATGCCGCTCGACAGTCCGTGGTCGCCGCCCTGGGCGACGATGACCAGATCCAGCACCACCACGATCGCGATCTCGGCGGTAAGCAGCACCGCCAGCACCCGGCTGGACAGCTGAATGTTGCGATAACCCAGGAATGTGGTGACGACGAATGCCGCTGCCGCGAACAGCCACCAGGGCAGGGCGGGGCCGCCGAACAGCTCGACTATCACCGCGCCCGCCGGACCGAGCAGGCCGTAGACACCGGCTTCGATCGCCACATAGCTGACCAGCGCGACGAACGCGATGCCGATGCCTGCCGGAAACCCAAGAGCGGTACGGACATACGAGAAGAACGCGCCGGCTTCTCCCACGTACGGCGTCAACGCGGTGAAGCCGACCGCGAACAGCAACAGGATGACCGTCGACACCACGAAGGTCGCCGGGAAGCCTGCGCCGTTGCCAGAGGCGAGTCCGAGCGGCACGACGCCGCCGATCACGCCCAACGGGGCGGCGGCCGCCACCACCATGAATACAATCGGGGCGACCCCGAGATTGCCCCGCAGCTGACGAACCGGACCTGCCGGTTCGTCCCTCAAATCGTCAGGGGCGGCGGTTATTTCAGACATGCGGGAACTATCCTTCGATGGGGCTGTAACCGCGGCGGCCGCTTTACCGCGCGGTGATCACCCGGTATTCCTACCGGGCGGCAAACGCCATCGGGATATCTAGGCTCAACGAGAATTTATTGCCGAGCGTGAAACCTCTGCGAAAAATCGCCGCGAAAATCGCAGAGGCTTCACGTTGGGCGCATAGACGCGCGGACTATGCCGCGGCGTGGGCGGCGATCGCGTCGTCGAAGCGGTCCAGCACTGTCTCGGCGACCAGCCGGTGCGGGCCCAGCGGCTCGGCCATCGGGATGCCCTGCGCGCGAGCGAAATCGGCGACTCGATCTGTGATCTTGCCGTGCGCCAGGAACCACGGCGCGATCACCAAACGCTTGGCACCGCGCCCGCGCAACTCCTCGGCGGCCTCGGCGACGGTCGGATGCGGGCCGGTCGCGAACGCGACGGTGGCGGTCCAGTTGGTGTGCTGCACCAGACAGTCGGCGACCGATGCGGTGCGCGCATTGGCGTCCGCGCGCGATGAACCCACCGCGGTGACGACAACTCCGACGTCGGGATCCAGCCGTGACACCCCCGCGTGCGTAAGCCGTTGCCGCAGCACCGCGATGAGCCGGTCGTCCTCGCCGAGAACGTCGGCCTGTCGCGCCGTGGAACCGGATTCGCGGATCATCGCGGGGATGTCCACCCTGGCGTGGTAGGCGTCGGCGAGCAGCAGCGGCACCACGACCGGACGCGGCGTCGCGCAGGCAAGCACGTCCCGCAGATTGGGGGAGTTCTGTTCGCAGAACGCCACCCGCACGTCGATGCCGCGCCGCACCCGCCGGATCGTGTGCGCCAACTCGTGCGCTGAGGCCGCAGACCTTGGGTCCGCGCTGCCGTGCGCTGTCAGGATGAGTGTCACGACGCGTGCAGCCCGCATTCGATCTTCGAGGTGCCCGCCCAACGGCCGCTGCGCGGATCGGCGCCCTCGATCGGCTTCGACGTGCACGGCGCGCATCCGATCGACGGATAGCCCTCGTAGACAAGCGGATTGACCAGCACGTCGTTGGCCTCGATGTAGGCCTGCACTTCCTCGTCGGTCCAGGCCGCGATCGGGTTGATCTTCACCAGGTTGAACGCCTTGTCCCAGCTGATGAACGGCGCGTTGGCCCGCGTCGGCGCCTCCACCCGGCGAATCCCGGTGACCCAGGCCGAATATCCGCGCAGCGCCTTGCTCAGCGGTTCCACCTTGCGCATCCGGCAGCACTCGTTGGGCTCACGCGCGAACAGGTCCTTGCCGAACAATTCGTCCTGCCGCGCGACGCTGTTCTCAGGGGCGACGTTGACGATGTTGACGTCATAGACCGCCTCCACCGCGTCACGGGTGCCGATCGTCTCCACGAAGTGGTAGCCGGTGTCTAAGAACAGCACGTCGACCCCGGGGTGCACCTTGGTGGCCAGATCGATCAACACCGCGTCCTGCATGTTGGACGCCACCACGTAGTTACCGCTGAAGTTTTCGTCGGTCCAACCCAGCAGCTCGATTGCGCTGGCGCCCTGCAGTTCTGCCGCGCCACGCTCGGCGAGCTGCTGCAAGTCGTCCTCGGTGAAGGAAATCGTCATCGCAAATCCGCCTCGTCTGCTCGCAGTGCCCACGTAGCGAAACGCTCGCCGTGCTCGCGTTGTTTCACGTAGTTGCGCACGACTCGCTCGATGTAGTCGCCGAGCTCACTGGAAAGCACCTTGTGCTGGCGCAGCTTGCGGCCGAAACCGCTGTCCAAACCGAGGCTGCCGCCGAGATGGACCTGGAAGGCCTCCACCGGGCCGTTGCCGTCGTCGACGATCTGGCCCTTGAAACCGATGTCTGCCACCTGAATTCGTGCGCACGAGTTCGGGCAGCCGTTGATATTGATGCTGATCGGCACATCCAGCAGCGCGTTGATGTCGTCGAGCCGCTTCTCCAACTCGGGCACCAGCGCCTGCGAGCGGTTGCGGGTCTCGGCGAACGACAGCTTGCAGAATTCGATTCCGGTGCAAGCCATCACACTGCGCCGCCAATGTGACGGAGTCGAAGGCAGGCCCAGCCGGTCGAGATCGGCGATCAGAGAATCGACCTTGTCGTCGGGCACGTCGAGGATGATCAGCTTCTGATACGGCGTGAAGCGGATGCGGTTCGATCCGACGCCCTCGGCCAGGTCGGCCACCTTGGTCAGGATGGTGCCCGACACGCGGCCCGCGATCGGCGCGACGCCGACGGCGTTGAGGCCGTTCTTGAGCTTCTGCACCCCGACGTGGTCGATGGTCTGGGCGACGGGGTCGGGCGCGGGCCCGTCGATGAGCTTGCGCCCCAGGTACTCGTCCTCGAGCACCTGACGGAACTTCTCCACACCCCAGTCCTTGATGAGGAACTTCAGCCGGGCCTTCGACCGCAGCCTGCGGTAGCCGTAGTCGCGGAACACCGACGTGATGCCCTCCCACACATCGGGCACCTCCTCGAGCGGCACCCACGCGCCGAGTCGCTGCGCCAGCATCGGATTGGTCGACAACCCGCCGCCGACCCACACGTCCAGGCCGGGGCCGTGCTCGGGATGGTTCACGCCGATGAACGCGACGTCGTTGACCTCATGGCAGACGTCCTGCAGGCCCGAGATCGCGGTCTTGTACTTGCGCGGCAGGTTCGAGAACTCGGGATTGCCGATGTAGCGGCGCACGATCTCCTCGACTGCCCAGGATGGGTCGAGCACCTCGTCGAGCGCCTCACCGGCCAGCGGGGAACCCAGCACCACGCGGGGGCAGTCGCCGCACGCCTCCGTCGTCTTGAGACCGACCTCGTCGAGGCGCCGCCAGATCTCCGGCACGTTCTCGATTTGGATCCAGTGGTACTGGACGTTCTCGCGGTCGGAGATGTCGGCGGTGTCGCGGGCGAACTCGGTGGAGATCTGGCCCACGGTGCGCAGCGCGGCCGTCGACAGCGCACCGCCGTCGCAGCGCACCCGCATCATGAAGTACTTGGCTTCGAGCAGGTCCAAGTTCTCGTCGCCGGTCCAGGTCCCGTCGTAGCCCTGCTCGCGCTGGGTGTAGAGACCCCACCAGCGCATCCGGCCGCGCAGATCCTGCTTGTCGATGCTGTCGAAGCCGCGCTGGGCATAGATGTTCTCGATGCGGTCGCGGACGTTGAGCGGGTTGTCGTCCTTTTTGACCTGCTCGTTGGCGTTGAGCGGCTCGCGATAGCCGAGCGCCCACTGGCCCTCCGCCCTCTTGCGCTTGACGGGCTTGGTCGGCTTGACGGGGTTTGCGGTGGTCATTGGGTGGTGGCTCCTCACAGAGCCGGCCAATCGGGCACGCCATTTACCGGTCGCTGTCCGGCGGCGCAGATCCGACGGCCAGCTGACAGATTAGGGGTGGGCTGGGACCGAGATCAGCGCGTCAAGAAAGACAACAACAGGTACAAACGCGCTTGAAATCGACGTGCCGCCGCGCCACCAGCGAGACCCGCTGGGACAAGATGCTGACGGCGGTCATGCGGCCAATTGTGCCACGGATACCCGCACATGCCCTAACCGGGGGAGATTTGTGCTCACAGTGAGCCGAATATGCTCTGGAAAACTGGTGGTGTGACGGTCCGAACGCAACCCGCGGACCTGCCCGCCCTGACGCCGCGGCAGGAGCGGCCGTTCGGCATCTACGTCCATGTGCCGTTCTGCGCCACCCGCTGCGGATACTGCGACTTCAACACCTACACGCCCGCTGAACTGGGCGGCGCCAACCCCGACGGCTATCTGCTCGCGCTGCGGGCCGAATTGGCCAAGGCAGCGCAGGCGCTGTCGTCCAAACGGGAGGTGCGGACGGTGTTCGTCGGCGGCGGAACCCCGTCGCTGCTGGGCGTCGCGGGCCTGACGCGGGTGCTCGACGCCGTGCGCGAGCACTTCGAGCTGGCGCCGGGCGCCGAGGTGACCACCGAGGCCAACCCCGAGTCGACGTCGCCGGAGTTGTTCGACGGTTTGCGGGCCGCCGGCTACACGCGGGTTTCGCTGGGCATGCAGTCGGTGGCGCCGCACGTCCTGGCGACGCTGGACCGGGTGCATTCGCCGGGCCGGGCTCCCGCTGCGGCGCGCGAGGCCCGCGCGGCCGGCTTCGATCACGTCAACATCGACCTCATCTACGGCACCCCCGGCGAGTCCGACGACGACCTTCGACGGTCGGTCGACTCCGCGCTGGAAGGAGGCGTTGATCACATCTCGGCCTACGCGCTGACGATCGAGGAGGGCACCGCGATGGGCCGTCGGGTGCGCCGCGGCGAGATTGCCCCGACCGACGACGACGTGTTGGCGCGCCGCTTCGAATTGGTCGACGAGCGGCTCCGCTCGGCAGGTTTCGATTGGTATGAGGTGTCCAACTGGAGCAAACCCGGCGGCGAATGCCGACACAACATGGGCTACTGGGGCGGCGGCGAGTGGTGGGGCGCAGGCCCGGGGGCGCACGGCTATGTTGGCTCGGTGCGGTGGTGGAATGTGAAGCACCCCAACGCATATGCGCAATCGTTGGCGGAAAGCCGGTTGCCCGTGGCGGATTTCGAAGAGCTCGATGCGAGCACCGCGCACATCGAGGACGTCATGCTGCGGCTGCGGCTTCGGCGGGGTCTGTCCACCGATGTGCTCACCGACGGCGAACGCGAACGCGCCCGCATCGCTGTCGACGACGGGCTGTTGGACCTCAAGGCCGACCGGCTGGTCCTCACCGCCCGCGGGCGGTTGCTGGCCGACGCCGTCGTACGTACGGTGCTCGACTGATTCCCCTCGCGTCGCGGGATGCGTTGCTCAATCCGTATCTCAGCCCGAAGGAAGCTCACAGCAGATCCAAAGGAGCTGCGCGGAGCATGACCCTATGGCTGACGCCGAACGGGCTGAGCAGCTGCGGGCGATATACGACGCACACCGCCAAGCGTTGTTGCGTTACGTGCTGCGGTTGACGCGAGGGGATATGGCCTTCGCGGAGGATGTGGTGCAGGAGTCGTTGCTGCGGCTGTGGCGCAAGCCGGAGTTGCTGCAGCAGTGTGGCGACGGGGTGCGAGCGTGGCTCTACACCGTGGCCAGGAACCAGGTGATCGATGACCGCCGAAGCGCGCGCTATGCGCGCGAACTGCAGACGGATTCGCTGCCCGAGCGGCCTTCGCTCGACCAGTTCGGTCCCTCGATCGACAAGTGGATCCTGGCCGAGGCGCTCAAATCGCTGTCGCGGGACCATCGTGCCGCGGTGGTGTGCTCTTATTACCTCGGCCAGACCGTGGCCGAAATCGCCGCGAGCGAACACGTTCCCGAGGGAACGATCAAGTCGCGGCTGCATTATGCGCTGCGTGCCCTGCGAATCTCGTTGCAAGAGAAGGGCGTTGTCCTCTACTGACGGTCCGCGGTGACGATCCGGCTTCTGGGCGCGCGCCTGACCTCGGCGGCCGGTGATCCGGGCCAGCGTGACTTATCCCATTTCCGTTGTGAAAAGGGGATAATTCGCGCAGCATGATGACAGCAACCCGGCACTGACCCCGAGGAGGTCTGATGGGAGCCCCGACGCGGGCGGTGATCGCCGACGATGACGTGCTGCTCCGTGAAGGCCTCGCCAGCTTGCTTCAGGGCGCGGGTTTCGACATCGTCGGCCAGGCAGGCGACGGTGAGCAATTGCTCGACGTGGTGCGCGCAGCCAAGCCCGATCTGGTGGTCGCCGACATCCGGATGCCGCCGACCAACACCACCGAGGGCCTCGATGCCGCGCGGGTGATCCGCGACGAGCTGCCCGACACCGCGATCCTGGTGTTGTCCGCGCACGTCGACATCGAAGATGCGATGGAACTGCTGGCCAGCGGGCATCGCATCGGGTATCTGCTGAAGAGCCGGGTGACCGACGTCGCCGAGTTCATCGAGACGGTGGAGAGCATCGCGCGGGGCGCGTCGATCGTCGACCCGGCGCTGGTGCAGGAGTTGGTGTCGGCACGTCGGCGCAACGATCCGCTCGCGGTGCTCAGCGACCGTGAGCGAGAAGTGCTGGCGCTGATGGCGGAGGGGCGCTCCAACGCGGGCATTGCCCGCCGCCTCTGGGTCACCGAGGGAACCGTCGAAAAGCACGTGCGCAGCATCCTCACCAAGCTCGATCTCGCCGAGACGGGCGACGATCACCGGCGCGTGCTAGCGGTGATCGCATTCCTCGACGCACGCTGACACGCCGAGAACATCGCGGATCGCGGCCGCCGTCAAGTCGGACTTGGCCACGAAACCCACAGCGCCGCAACCGTTGATCTCGTCGCAGAAGTCCTCCGCGGAGTACGCGGAGACGAGGATGGCCGGCGTCGACGTCTGGCTTAGCCGCGCGACGAGGTCGATCCCGTTCTCGGCGCCGAGGTCGATGTCGACGAGCGTCACGTCGGGGTGAAGCGTCGCGATCAGCGCCATGGCCTCGGCGGTCGACGCGGTGGAGCCGACAACCGTGATTCCGCCGGCCTCGAGCACCTTGCGTGCCGCGGCGACGAAGCCGACGTTGTCGTCGACGATCAGGCAGCGCATCTGCCACCTCGAAACTCCATGCTCACAGCCTCCTCCGTGACGGGGCCCGCGGCATTCCGGGTAGCTGCAAACCCGAGGTATGCAAAGTCCGCGGAATGGGGGTTAACCGGAATTGCGGATTCCTGCTAGCGGCGCGCAGATGGACGGCAGCGGTATCGACTGGGGCGGCGACGGCGCCGATGCTGAGAAGACCGAACGAGCCGCGCGATTCAGGTGAAGGGGTGCCGAGATGGAAACCGAACACTTCGACGCGGTTGTCATCGGAAGCGGAAACGGCGGCATGTACCTGGCGTGGCACATGGCCGAGTCCGGTCTGCGCACCGCGGTCGTCGAGCGTCGATGGATCGGTGGCTCCTGCCCGAACATCAACTGCTTGCCGAGCAAGAACGAGATCTGGAGCGCCAAGGTCGCCGACATGGTGCGTCACGCCGGAATACTCTGTGCCGACGAAGATTCCGTGCCGGTCGACATGGTCAAGGTCCGCGAGCGCAAGCGCGCCATGGTCACCGCGATGGTGGAGGCCACGCTGAAGCAGTACGAGAACAGCGGCGCCGAACTCATCATGGGCCGCGGCAGGTTCGTTGCGCCGAGGACCATTTCCGTGCGGCTCAACGACGGCGGCCGCCGCATGCTGACCGCCGACCGGGTGTTTCTGAACCTCGGCACCCGCGCGGCGATCCCCGCTGTGCCCGGGCTGCGCGCCGCGCGACCGATGACCAGCATCGAAGCGCTCGAACGCGACTATGTGCCACCGCATTTGATCGTGCTGGGCGGGGGTCACGTCGGCCTCGAACTGGCGCAGGCCTATCGACGTTTCGGCAGCCGCGTCACCATCATTCAGCACGGGCCACACGTGTTGAGCGGGGAGGACGACGACGTCGCCGCCGAAGTGCGCCGCATGCTCGTCGACGAAGGGATCAATGTCGTCGAAGGCGTCGAAACCGCAGGCGTCGTCGGCCGATCAGGCGACGAGGTCAGTGTCGTCATCCGCACGCCCGACGGCGAAAGACTGGTCGACGGCACCGACCTTCTCGTCGCGACGGGGCGGATACCGAACACCGCCCGCATCGGCCTGGACATCGCGGGCGTCGAACTCGACGAGAACGGCTACGTGTTGGTCAACGACCGACTGGAGACCACGGCGCCGGACGTGTGGGGGATCGGCGAATGCTGTTCGAATCACCCGCAATTCACGCATGCGTCCTTCGACGACTTCCGCATCCTGCGCGACAACTTCGCCGGCGGCGACCGCGCCACCAGCGACAGGTTGATGCCGTTCTGCATGTTCACCGATCCAGAGCTGGCGCGCGTCGGCTGGACCGAGAAGGACGCCGCTGAGCGCGGGGTGGACGTGCGGGTCGCACGGCTCGAGGCGGCGGCGGTGCTGCGAACTCAAACAACCGGCGAGACAAGGGGTTTCATGAAAGCCCTGATCGCCAAGGACGACGACCGCATCCTCGGCTTCACCATGTTCGGTGCGCAGGCGGGTGAGGTCCTCGCCGCCGTGCAGATGGCGATGACGGCCGGCGTGCCCTACACCGCGGTCCGCGACGCCGTGCTTGCGCATCCGACCATGGCCGAGGGCCTCAACACGCTGTTTGCGAACGTCCCGCCCTAGGAGCCTGCTGAATTAATCCCGCGTGGCGGGCGTGGTTCTGCTGGGGTTTTCGGGATGATTGACGGGTGCAGGG
>NZ_PDCP01000122.1 GCF_002553505.1 Mycolicibacterium agri
ACAACCGCACCGGCGAGTCGGGCGGACGGGGCCAAAACAGACCGTCCTACCGGGGCCAAATCAACCTGTCACAGCCAGACGACGTTGCCAAGCTGTTCCCTGTAGTCACGCGCGACTTCGCTTTGCTGCGGGCATCCACCATCACGGCGGTGATGACGGGCTGCGCTTTCGACATGGCCGACCTCCCTGCGTACAGAGGTGTCAACTATGTCGCGAAACAGCTGCCAACTATGTCGTGAAATCTGACACTGTCCCCGCTACCAAATCGAACGGCCCTCGGAGATCCTCCGGGGGCCTTTTGCATTGGCTTGCAGCCTCAGCAGAGGACCTGGACGTTAGACGTTCTAACCTCTGGTCGGGTTTGGGCTCGCTGCCAAGCCGCTGACAGCCCTTCATCCGGGGGCGCTTTGTCCAACCGGATAAAGAGCGAGCCCATTTCTATCCGATCGGCCGAGAAATCCCGATGGCCGTCCTGCTTTGATGAGTGAATCTACGAGCACCTCCATGACCTTCGGCGGAACGAGAAAATCGATGTCTGACAGCGCGTTTCAGATGTTGGCGATCGGGCTGTACTTCGCCCTGATGCTCGCGATCGGCTACTACGCGTTCCGCCGCACCAGCGACCTCGACGACTACATGCTCGGCGGTCGCAAGTTGCCCCCGGCGGTGGCCGCGCTGTCCGCCGGCGCATCCGACATGTCCGGCTGGTTGCTGCTCGGTGTCCCCGGCGCCATTTACGCCTCCGGCCTGCTCGAGTCGTGGATCGTGATCGGCCTGGTGATCGGCGCCTGGCTCAACTGGACGTTCGTCGCGCCGCGGCTGCGGGCGTACACCGAGATCGCCAACAACTCGATCACGGTGCCGAGTTTCTTTGAGAACCGGCTGCGGGACAAGTCGCATGTGCTGCGCATCGCGGCAGGCACGATCATCCTGGTCTTCTTCACGTTCTACGTGTCGAGCGGCATGGTCGCCGGTGGCGTGTTCTTCGAGTCGTCGTTCGGGTCGTCGTATGTGACGGGCATGCTGCTGGTCGCCGGAGTCACCTTGTGCTACACGCTGTTCGGCGGTTTCTGGGGCGCGTCGCTCACCGACGTCGCACAGGCGGTGTTGATGTTCGCCGCACTTGTCACAATCCCCGTCGTCACGATCATCGCGACCGGCGGACCGGGCGAGATGGTCAATCTGGTCCAGGCCGCCGACGCCGCCCACAACGCGGCCAACCCAGGTGACGAAATCCACCGCACCTCACTGTTGTTCGGCGGAAGTTTCCTCGCCATCGTGTCCGCGGCGGCCTGGGGGCTGGGCTACTTCGGCCAACCGCACATCATCGTCCGGTTCATGGCGATGCGTTCCTCAGCCGACGCCAAGGCCGGCCGCCGTATCGGTATCAGCTGGATGATCCTCACCGCAGCAGGGGCGATCACCACCGGGTTCGCGGGCCTGGCGTACTTCTTCCGCGAAGATGTCGCCCTGGACAACCCCGAGACCGTGTTCCTTCGGCTCGCGCAGGTGATGTTCCATCCTTTCGTTGCCGGAATCGTGCTCGCCGCGGTGCTCGCGGCCATCATGTCGACGATCTCGTCGCAGCTCATCGTGTGCTCGTCGGCTCTGGTGGAAGACATCTACCGCGCGTTCGGCAGAGAGGCCAGCCCAGCGAGGCTGGTCGCCTACGGCCGACTCGGGGTGCTGACGGTCGCGGTGGTCGCGATCCTTTTGGCGCTCAACCCGGATGGGACGATCCTCGACCTCGTCGGCTTCGCGTGGGCCGGGTTCGGCGCCGCCTTCGGCCCGCTGATCATATTGTCGCTGTTCTGGCGCAAGCTCACTACGCCAGGCGCGATCGCCGGCATGATCGCCGGCGCCGTGGTGGTCGGCATCTGGGGTCAGACCGAGGCGCTGTCGAGCGCGATGTATGAAATCGTTCCCGGCTTCATCGCGTGTCTCGTTGTCGCCGTGGCCGTATCGCTCATGACTGGCCGCGAGGACGACGACATCCAGCGCGAGTTCTCCGAGATGGCCGAGAAGTCTCAGGAACCCGCGGCGTCCGCCTGACGCCGAGTCCGTTTCGCTAGTTCGCCGCAGCAGCTTAATTCCGCAATCGTCAGCTGTCTGGGCTATTTCACAATGAATATCGAATCTGAGTTAGCTGAACTGCTTCACCGCGATCGGTATCTGCCAAGCTTTTTCGTTCGCTGTCTACCAACGGGCTGCGCACAATCCTGTTGTTACCTGGATAATTAACTATACAGTAGACAGATCTTCACTCGGATTGTTTAGCCAAAGCAGCATTTTTCCTTCTGAATTAGTCTCTAATCGTCGTTGCTCGACCGACAAGTCGGGCATAAACTACGTTCGCCAATGGACGGCACTGCGCCTCTAGAGGCAAGTGTGCTCGGCGGAATGGGCGGGTTGGCATGCGGCACTGGGCAGTCAAGTACACGGGTCTTACTGACGGTCGGGCGCTGAACGCCGCGCGCTACATCGGCAGGGTCGGCGGGTTGGCGGTCGCGCTGGGGATCGGCGCCGCGATCGCCGGTGGGGCAGGTATCGCGAACGCCGACGATTCGCCGGCGAAGAATCCGAAAGCCAACACTGGCGAAGTCAGGCCGTCGAAGCCGCGCACTCCATCCGACGCCCGAACCGGCCGAACCGCTCGCGACGCCGCGACACGAGCGGACCGAGTGAATCGGCCCAAGTCCGAGACATCGCGATCAACGCAGTCGCAGCAGAACAAGAGCGGCGGCGCGGCTTCGCGCGACGACGCGCGATGGAAACCGCGGAACAGAACAAGCGATCAAGTCCAAGCCAAAGACCAGTCGACCGTCCGCCCGCGCGTCACCCAGGACAAGAGGCCGGCGAAACGCGCGGCGCCGCTCGTGGCCGCAGACACGAAAGACATTCGGCGCGTTACGAAAACGACCGATTCAGCCTCGGCCGCCGTCGTGGTATCGGTCGCTACCCGACCGACTCCGGTGACCACGCCGCTGACGAGGTATTCAAACCTGTTGCCCGTGGCCCGTATGGCCACTCCTTCCGAAGGGAACACCGGTGACGCTCCGCTGGGTACGGGCGCGGCCGTGATGCAAGCGCTGCAGTTGGCCCGACGCGACATGGACCTCGCCCTCGTCAACGAGGCATCGGTCGCGGCGCCGCGCACGGTGGCGCCGCGCAGTCTCGTGATCTCGCCTGTGAAAACGATGCTGCCGGCCGCCACCGCAGCGACCGCGGCGGCGGTACCACAACCCGGCGACGTGGCCAGCACTGTTTACGGCGACATCGGCAAGTGGATGCTGAAATCCGGTGGGCAGGTTGCGAATTGGGGCGGACAGCTCAACAACGGCCAGCCGATCTACGAGCCGGTCAACGTCATCATCATCGACGATGCGTCGACAAGTCGCGAGGAGTCGATCACCAAACTCAATCGGGCGATGAAGGTGGCAGGTTTCCCGGCGAGGACCCCGCACAGCGGGGGCTACAAGGCCATCATCGACGGCGCCACCTACGGCCAGCAGCCGACCGGTTTCCTCCAGGCCTTCGCCAGCAGCGGGACGCCCACTGATCACGGGCGGATGTTCGGACCCGCCGACAGCAGTGCGGGCTATGTATGGTCTGGCGCATTCAGCACCCAGAATGGGTCGCACCGTTATGTCTCATTCGTGACGGCGCGCGATGACCTTGCCGACCAACTCGTCGCCCGCGGCGTTGCAACGTCACTCGCACCGGTGGATTTGGGCAATGCCGGAATCACCGGCGACCACGACGGTTACGCCGTCGTGCTGGTGCTGAACCCGGGCATGCCGAACACACAACCCACGGCGGCCCTCAAACAGAGCGATCCGAGCAGGTGGTCGGGGATGGTCACGGGGCAGGTCACGGCCAGCGACGCCGACGGAGACAGGCTGACTTTCGTGACATCGGAGCCCACCAAGGGAACTGTCACGTTGACGTCGCGAGGTATGTTCCGGTACACGCCGACGGCGGCCGCCCGGCACGCGGCCGCGGCCGATGACGTGGAGCAACCAGTCGTGGACCAGTTCTCCATTACCGTCAGTGACGGATTCGGCGGTGTCGCCGACGTTCCGGTAAGTGTGGTCGTGCTACCCAAGAACACCGTTCCGACGTCATGGGCCAGGGTGAACCGGCCCGACGCAAGCGGCAACGTCGCCGGCTCGATCACTGTCAGAGACGCCGATGGCGACCAAGTGGTCTATCGGCACACAGAGCCCTCGTCAGGCAGTGTCACGATCAACTCGGACGGCACCTTCACATACGTTCCGACCGAATCTGCCCGCCAGCAAGCGAAACTCACACCAGGGTCGGACTTCGACACATTCACCATCACCGTCGACGACGGCCACGGTGGGTTGCGGACCATGACCGTGAGGGCGACCATCGCACCTGCAGACTAGACTTTCGTAGCCGCTAAATACCCAGTGCTGCAGATGATTACGGATCAACATGGTGAAATGGCGGAGAGGCCGACGATCCCGACGCCGTCGATGCCGCAAAGGACAGTCGATGCCGCAAAGGACAGTGGTCAAACTGCCGTCGAAGCCGGCGAATTCGCCGACGTGTCGCTGTGCGACCCTCCTCATTCGAGGGATCTCCGCCGTCTTGTCGACGCGGGTTCGCTCGCCTGGCGAGCCTGCCTGCACCCCGAGTGGGTGACGCCGCCCGATCCCGATGCCGGTGCTCGCCGAGGCCGGCTCGCTCGCCTATGCACCGAAGACACCGTTCATCGCGTTCCACGCAATGCTCGTGCTCGCAGCGGCCAACGATCCGGCGGCGATCCGCGCGATCGACGTGCCGGACGCGACCGAGGAACAGGCGGCGACCGTTGCATCTGATCGGCGAGGGCCTTATCGCGTTGACGCGGGGCGAGCCACGCATCGCGCTGGATCATCTGCTCGAGTCGCTCGATGGGCGTGCGGCGATCGGCGATAGCCGCGTGCAGCAGAAGTGGTTCCCGAAACTGCGCTCGCCGCGATGCTTCAGCTCGGTGCGCCGGGGCAGGCGGCGCGTCTACTGTCACGCCACCGTGCGGGTCCAGAGGCGCAGGTGACGCGCGGCGCTGTCAACTGATTTGGCCGAGCCGACAGCAAGATGTTTCAGGTGTTGTTGTACCGCAGCCAATTCCCGCTACCGCGCGGCTCGTCGATGATTGCTGTAATCGATGCATTCGGGAATAACGCTTCATAGTCGCCTGTCAGAAACGAGCATCGCGGTTAACTAAAAAACCATCCCGACGTATTTAACGCTGGTGACAGAACATCTCGGTCTATCGACTTCTTGCGGCGATTCTGCTTTTACTAGAGGCCGTGCGCGACCCGCGTTATTGATTAGCGAGTACCGCAAGGAAGCGAGTTCCCAAATCTTCGTCGGCGGGATATTTGTCAATGAATGGCCGCGATGCCGCCACCTAGGCTGGGTCATTCCGCAGTGCGGACATTGAAAAAGGCATCCGGGTCGATTCTGTTGCTGGCTTCAGAGCTGGGTTCAACCATTTGACGGTGTGTGATGTGCAGGTATGGAACCCGCAGCAATCCTCTTCACCAGCACTTCGTCGGTGCTGTGTCTACGCCCAGATGTCGCCGCTACCAGGCGGTGTGGGCATGTCACAACCGGGCGGGCTGAAATGTCTTCGGCCCTACGTACTGTGGGGGTAGGCCGCCGGCACGTTTCGCTGACCCGGTTGTTTTGGCTCAAATAGAGTTTGCGAAGACAGTTGTCAATAACTATTGAAAGTCTTTGCTCTTCAGAATTTATCACCATCCCATATCGTGTTGGAAACGAGGGTTAGGCAGATCACAGAGATGGTCTACCCTCAAACTGGTCGCGCTCCCCAGGCGCCGCATGTATGAGGTGATGCCGCAAGCGAAAATGGCGAGCCACCCCTCTCCACGGTGCCGCCATGTGGGGTTTGACCGCCGATGTGAGCACACATGTAGGAGCGGATAGCATGTGCCGAGCGTGGCGTTAGGGGAGGGGTGCGACGATTTTCCGAGTTGTGAGACGGCTGTGGATTCCGATCCTCGTGCTGTGCGTTCTCGGCGCAGGGGGATTCACTGTGTCGCGCCTGCATGGCATTTTCGGCTCTGAGAATCGCCTGACATATACCGACACCAAAGTTGACGACAGCCAAACATTTAACCCCAAGCACTTGACCTACGAAGTCTTCGGATCCGGGAGCACGGCCAACATCAGCTACTTCGACGAAAACGGTGAACCCACATATGTTCAGGGAGCCAGCCTGCCTTGGTCCGTCCGCTTCGAACTCAGCGAGGCATCGGCCGTCGGCAGCGTCCTCGCCCAAGGAGACGGCGACAGCATCGGATGCCGGATCCTCGTGGATGACGAAGTGAAAGCCGAGAAGGTGTCGAATCAGGTAAACGCCTTCACGTCCTGTCTGCTGAAGTCCGCATGATCACAGGCAGCCACGTACCCGTCAAGCGATCGCGCGTCGCGCGGACCATCCATCGCTTCTCACTCGTCATCATTCTCATATGGGTGGCGATCGCCGTTCTCCTGACGCTCGGCGTCCCGCCGCTGGAAAAGGTCGAGAGAGAACACTCCATACCGCTGACGGCCGAGGACGCACCGTCGGTCAAAGCGATGAAGCGGATGGGCGACGTATTTCAGGAATCCTCCTCCGGCGCTTTGGCGGTCATCGTCTTGGAGGGTGAGCAAACCCTCGGTGACGATGCGCACCGGTACTACGACGAGTTGATCCGCCAGATGCGCGAGGATCCCGCGCATGTGCGCCATATCCAGGATTTCTGGGGGGATCCACTCACCGCGGGCGCGGCCCAGAGCGCCGACGGCAAGGCGGCTTACGTCCAGTTCAATCTCGTCGGTCAACCGGGCCAGGCGGAGGGCAATCAGTCGGTCCGTGCCGTACAGGACATCGTGGAGCGGACACCGCCCCCACCCGGTGTCAAGGCGTGGGTCACGGGACCCGCCGCGATCGTCGCCGACATGGGCGAGAGCGGGAACCGGACGGTCATCCTGATCACCGTCGTGAGCATCAGCGTCATCTTCGTGATGCTGCTGCTGGTCTTCCGTTCCGTCATCACCACGATCGTCATATTGCTGACGGTCGGGATCGAACTGCAGGTCGCGCGTGGAGTCATCGCGTTCCTCGGCTTACACGGCGTCGTCGGGCTGACCACCTTCGTCGTCAATCTCCTTGTGTCGGTGGGTATTGCCGCGGGCACGGACTATGGAATCTTCTTCTTCGGGCGGTACAAAGAGGCGCGTGAAGTCGGCGAGGACCGCGAATCCGCCTTCTATACCGCCTACAGCAGCGTGGCGAAAGTCGTTCTTGCGTCCGGTGTCACGATCGCCGGCGCAATCTTCTGCCTCAGCTTCACGCGTCTTCCGTTCTTCCAGCCATTAGGTGTGCCCGGTGCGCTCGGCATCCTCATCGCGGTGGCAGTGGCACTCACGCTGGTACCGGCGATCCTCGCCATCGGGTCGCGCTTCGGCTTGTTCGACCCCAAACGCCGAATTCACACCAAGCGATGGCGCCGGTTGGGCACGGCGGTCGTTCGGTGGCCTGCGCCCATCCTCGTTGCCACAGTGGCACTTTCATTGATCGGTTTGTTGACGCTGCCCGGGTACTCGCCGAGCTACAACGACCAGAAATCGCTGCCACAGGATATTCCTGCAAACCAGGGCTATTCGGCGGCCGCGCGACACTTCCCCGAGTCGCGACTGACCTCGCCTGACCTGCTGATGATCGAATCCGACCACGACATGCGGAATTCGGCGGACATGCTGGTGCTGAACAAAGTAGCCAAGGCAGTGTTCGCCGTTCCCGGCGTCGCGAACGTGCAGTCGATCAGCCGTCCCCAGGGCACGCAGATCGCGCATACCACGATTCCGTTCATGATCAGCACTCAAAACGCCAGCCAACTGCTGGGGCTGCCCTTCCAGAAGGCGCGCATGGAGGACATGCTCAAGCAGGCCGACGAGATGGGCACGACCATCGGGATCATGCAGCGCATGTACGACCTGATGACGCAGATGGTCGACACGACGCACCGCATGGTTGCGACCACTCACGAGTTGCAGGACGTCACGAATGAGTTGAGGGATCACATCGCGGACTTCCAGGACTTCTGGCGGCCGCTTTTCAACTATCTGTATTGGGAGCAGCACTGCTACAACATCCCTCTGTGTTATTCGATCAGATCCATCTCCGATGCGATCGACGGTATTGACGAGATCACCGTCAAGATGGACGAACTCGTCGACAATCTCGACGAGCTGGATGCGCTCATGCCGCAGTTGCTGGCCCAACTGCCGCAGATGATCGCCACCATGGAGAGCACGCGCACGATGATGCTCACCATGCACAGCACGATGTCCGGCACCATCAGCGCGATGGAGGAAACCGCCGACAACGCGACTGCGATGGGCAAGGCGTTCGACGCCTCCAATAACGACGATTCGTTCTACCTACCGCCCGACGTATTCAACAACGAGGACTTCAAACGCGTCCTGAAGATCTTCCTGTCGCCGGACGGGAAAGCGGCGCGCATGCTGATCACCCAGCGCGGCGATCCCGCAACACCCGAGGGCGTTTCGAAGGTCGAGCCGATCAGGGAAGCGGCCGAGGAGGCGCTCAAAGGTACCCCGCTGGAAGACAGCGATATCTACCTTGCGGGCAGCGCCGCGGCGGTGAAAGACATCATCGAAGGTTCGAAATACGACCTTCTGATAGCGGGTATCTCAGCGCTCTGCCTGATCTTCATCATCATGCTGTTGATGACGCGAAGCTTCGTGGCCGCGTTGGTGATCGTGGGCACGGTGGCGCTTTCGTTGGGTGCGTCGTTCGGACTGTCGGTGTTGGTCTGGCAATACCTACTTGGTATCCAGATTCAGTGGATGGTCCTCGCGATGTCGGTGATGGTGCTGTTGGCGGTCGGCTCGGACTACAACCTGCTGCTGGTGTCGCGCATGAAGGAGGAGGTGTCGGCCGGCATCAAGACCGGGATCATCCGGGCAATGGGTGGCACCGGCAGGATCGTGACGGCTGCGGGTCTCGTATTCGCCGCCACCATGGCCTCGATGCTGGTGAGTGATCTGCTCACGCTCGGTCAGCTCGGCGCAGCCATCGCGTTGGGTCTGCTGTTCGACACCTTGGTGGTGCGCGCCTTCATGACGCCGTCCATCGCTGCGCTGCTCGGCCGTTGGTTCTGGTGGCCGCAACACGTTCGGACCCGGCCTGCGAGCGGACTCCTTCGGCCGGTGGGGCCGCGGCCACTCGTGCGTTCTCTGCTGCTGAGGGACTAGCGAAGAGCCACATGCGCAGGAAACGTCCTCAGGGCTCCTTCGTAGCGCGGACCATTCACAGGTTCGCGCTACTGATCATTCTCGCGTGGCTGGTCGTCATCGTGGTCTCCACGCTGCTGTCGGTCAACGGGAACCTGGCCGCCGCGATCCCCTCGTTGGAACGGGTCGCCGAGGAGCACTCCGTTTCGCTGATGCCCAAGGATGCGCCCTCGGTGCAGGCGATGACGCGCATCGGCCGAACCTTCCAGGAGTCGAACTCCGACAGTTCGGCGATGATTGTGCTGGAGGGCGAGGAGCCGCTCGGCGAGGATGCCCGCAATTACTACGCGGGCCTGATTCGGGATTTGAGAAACGATCCCGCGCACGTCGAGCATGTGCAGGATCTGTGGGGTGATCGCCTCACTTCGTCGAGCGTGCAGAGCCCAGACGGCCGGGCGACGTATGTGCAACTGAACCTTGTCGGCGACCAGGGGACCGCGCAAGGCGATGAATCCGTTGCCGCGGTCCGCGACATCGTGAATCGGTCGACCGCACCGCCAGGGGTGAAGGCCTATGTGACCGGCCCTGGACCGCTCGCGTCGGACACGCAACTCGCCGGGAACCAGTCCGTCCTGAAGATCACCCTGGTGACTGTCGTGGTGATCTTCACGGTGCTGCTGTTCGTCTACCGGTCGATCGTCACGGTGATCCTGCTATTGACAATGGTCGGGATCGAATTGGGGGCGGCCCGGGGAATCGTCGCTTTTCTCGGCCACAGCGAGGTTCTCACACTTTCCACCTTCGCCGTGAACATGCTGGTCTTCCTCGGCATCGCGGCGGGGACCGACTACGGGATATTTTTCTTCGGTCGATACCAAGAGGCGCGCCAATCCGGCGAGGATCCCAAAACAGCCTATTTCAGCATGTTTCGCGGCGTCACCCCTGTGGTGCTGGCGTCCGGCCTCACGATCGCAGGCGCGATTTTCTGTCTCAGCTTCGCCCGGCTGCCCTACTTCCACAGCATGGCCCTACCGTGCGCGATCGGCATGCTCGTGTCGGTGGCGGCGGCGGTCACCGTCGTTCCCGCAGGGGTGGCTCTCGCCAGTCGGTTCGGCGCCCTGGAACCCAAGCGCACGATCCGCGCCCGTCGGTGGCGCGGAATCGGGACCGCGATCGTCCGTTGGCCCGCTCCGATCTTGGTTTCATCGCTTGCGCTGGCCCTCATCGGCTTGGCGACGCTGCCGGGTTACCAATCGAGCTTCAACGACCGCCTCTACGTTCCCGACGACATTCCTGCCAATCAGGGTTACCTCGCTGCTGAGCGTCACTTCTCACAGGCGCGATTGATGCCCGACATTTTGCTCATCGAGGCCGACCATGACATGCGCAACCCTGCCGACTTCCTGGTCTTGAACCGATTGGCGAAGGCAGTCTTCAAGATTCGCGGGGTTTCGCGGGTACAAGGAATCACTCGGCCGGAGGGAACACCGATCGGTCACACCTCGATTCCGTTTCTGCTCAGCCTGC
Organism: Mycolicibacterium agri; assembly: GCF_002553505.1. Classification (GTDB taxonomy): domain Bacteria; phylum Actinomycetota; class Actinomycetes; order Mycobacteriales; family Mycobacteriaceae; genus Mycobacterium; species Mycobacterium agri. The sequence goes on from NZ_PDCP01000122.1 coordinate 10,804, forward strand.
AGAGCGCCAGCCAGAAGCAGATGATGAAGTTCCAAGAAGAACGCGTGAACGACATGCTCAAGCAGGCCGACGATCTCGCCACGATGATTGCGGCGATGCAGGATCAATACCGGGTGACTCAAGAGATCTACCAGATCACCCATCGCACAATACAAACGACGCATGAGCTGAAGGCGGCCGTGGACGAAGTGCGCGATAACGTCGCCAACTTCGATGATTTCTTCCGGCCGATCCGAAACTACCTTTACTGGGAGCAGCACTGCTTCAACATCCCGCTCTGTTATTCCATCCGGTCGATCTTCGACGCGCTCGACGGGGTGGATCGGATCAGCGGCAAGATCGAGCTTCTGCTCGAGAACCTCGATCAGCTCGACGTGCTGATGCCGCAGATGTTCGAGCAGATACCGCTGCTGATCGACAGCATGCAAACCATGCGGACCATGCTGCTCACCATGCACAGCACCATGTCCGGCTTCCTCAAAACCGTTGATGAGTCAAGCCAAAACGTGACGGCGATGGGGCAGGCGTTCGACGAAAGTCGCAACGACGACTCGTTCTATCTACCGCCCGAAACGTTCGAGAACGAAGACTTCAAGCGTGCGATGGAGTCCTTCTTGTCACCCGACGGCAAAGCGGCGCGGTTCATCATTTCGCATCGCGGCGATCCCGCGTCCCTCGACGGTATTGCCCGCGTCGACCAAATCAAGGCGGCGGCTGAGGAGGCGTTGAAGGGGACACCTCTGGTAAACGCGAAGGCCTATATGGCCGGTTCGGCCTCCACCGCTAAAGACTGGCACGACGGTTCCACCTACGACCTATGGATCGCCGGCATCGCGGCACTGTGCCTGGTATTCATCATCATGCTCATCATCACCCGAAGTCTCATTGCGGCTTTGGTGATTGTGGGCACGGTGGCTCTTTCGCTGGGCGCATCGTTCGGGGTTTCGGTTCTTCTTTGGCAATACATTTTGGGAATCCATCTGCATTGGATGGTTCTCGCCATGTCGGTGATCATCCTTTTGGCCGTGGGCTCGGATTACAACCTGCTGCTGGTATCCCGAATGAAGGAAGAAATCGGCGCCGGCATCAATACGGGCATCATTCGTGCGATGGGTGGCACCGGCAAGGTGGTCACGACGGCGGGACTGGTGTTCGCGTTGACCATGGCGTCGATGGTGGTCAGCGATCTGCGCATCATCGGACAGATCGGCACCACGATCGGCCTCGGCCTGTTGTTCGACACCATGATCGTCCGCTCATTCATGACGCCTTCCATCGCGGCGCTGCTCGGACGTTGGTTCTGGTGGCCGCAGCGTGTTCGCCCACGGCCGGCGAGCGCTCTGCTCGAATCACGTGCTCCTCGCTGGGCCGCCAGGCGCTATCTGCTCAACGAAGCGCGACCCATGGACGACAATGCTCCGACAATTCCGATATCCGGGCCACTTCGTTAGCTGGCGGAGCGTTGATCATGGGATTTTCGTCGGCGATATGAACGGCGTAACGTCGGAGGTGCGAGCGCCGATACGAGTAGTACATCTCGTATGGGTATGACGGGATGGTAAGAGCTGAGCCGGTTCAGGGCATATTTCTGGCACGGCGTCCAGTTGTACGTCTAAATTGGACCTAGGAGTTAGGGGAGGACCTCGAATGAAGAAGTTGTCATGGGCCGGAGTGGCTGCCGCGATAGGCGGCGCGGCGGTATCTGCCGTCGCTGGTGCCGGAGTCGCTTCGGCGACGCCTGATCTGGGTCCGGCCATCAATACGACATGCACGTATCCGCAGCTGGTGAATGCGCTGAATGCCCAAGACCCGCAGGTTGGCGCGTTCTTCAACCAGTCGCCTCAGCTGAAGGCCGGTCTGCAGGTGTTCCTGGTCTCCGGCCCGGCACAGCGCGAGCGGATGGCGCAGCAGTTGGTGAGCGCGCCAGCCGTTCAGCCCTACCTCGGGTCTGTCGAACAGGCGTTCCTCACCTGCCATCAGTTCTGACATAAATCTGCCTACACATAAACTTCCCCGCCACGTTGGCGGGGAAGTTTGTTTTCTACAGAGTCAATTGCGGCGAACCGCGGGAGGGCACAAAATTAGCAGCGCGAATTACTTTGCGCTGATTCCCCGTTGATTCGTCCCCTCCCTTGCCGGTTAGGTGTCTTGGCGGGGGAGTTGGTTGGTGCGGTAGAGGTCGATGCAGGTGTTGCGGCGGACTTTGCC
>NZ_PDCP01000123.1 GCF_002553505.1 Mycolicibacterium agri
CTACGATGCATCACGGACCGACCAACCCCTGGTCGGAATCCAATAGCTCGAGCCTCCGGCGAATCCAGGGCGATTCAACCATCGACGTCGCATCGATCACGTCGCCGGAAAGTGCACGCGATGGCCAGTTCCGCGGCGAGGACATCATGGACGTCGCCAGATACCCGACGGCCGAGTTCAAATCGACAGAACCCGTCGACTTGAGTGCGGTGCCCGAGTCCGGCGAGGCCGTGTCGGTCGACGTTCCCGGCGCCATGACGATCAAAGGCACAACGCGCGACGTCGTCGCCAGAGTCAACGTCAAGCGAGCCGGAGACACCGTCATCGCCACCGCCTCCGTACCCGTCACATGGACGGACTTCGGTGTCACGCCACCGGATTTCGCCGGCTTCGTCACCGTGCAACCGACCGGCACAATCGAAACCCTGGTGAACCTGGCCAAGAAGTAGCGGTCAATAGTCGTAGTGCGCCAGAGCGGTGCCACCCCGTCGTTCCGCGCCGTCGATCGACATCAGCGCGGGCACAAGCTCACTGGTGACGAGGCCTTCTCGGCGGGTGGCTTCGTCGATGATCGCGAAGCTGGCCGCGATGCGGTTTGGTGCGTCCACGACGACCGTCGTCACCGGAACTCGGCGCGCCACCTGAATCCACTTGTCCCCGTGCGGTTCAGGTGCACCGTCGAAGCCCCAAATGCCGCGCAGCACAGTCGCCCCGCTGGCTGCGCGAGTCTCGCGCAGCCGCGAAACGATCGCCCGATGAATCGGCATACCGTCGTGCAGCGCAGCTTCGGAGGTGTACACCATCAGCTTCTGCCACAATGCGCGTCCGCGGTCGTCGGTGGCCGGTAGGGCCGCTGGCGGCGTCAGAAGCTCGCCGTGCCGTTTGCATAGCTGCACCCGCTCGACCGTGAAAAGCGGTTCGCTCAACAGCGATTCGAGTTCGGGAACCACATTGAGCACCTGCTGGCCGGTCCCGACGGCGATGATCATCACCGGCACGCCCACGTTGCGGCTGAAGAAGCGCGCCCGTTTACGTTGGCCGCGGGCGGTACCGTCGACGCCGAGAAACACCGTCGCGCCCGCGAATCCGTGCCGATGCAGCGCGGCGGTAACCGCGCGGTAGGCAGGTTGTCCATCCGCGCGGTCCTGCCGCCCGACGTAGATGGTCAGCTTCGCTGTCTCCGGCATGGACGCCGCCCCGCCGAAGTTGGCGCGTTCGAGCGTCACCAGGCCGCGGGGGACCATGGCACAGATCTGATCGGCGAGGCCTGCCATTTTGTCGGCGGTGTCGACGGCGACCACGGCGACCGGCGGATCCTCCGACATACTCAGCGACCGGTCGGTGCGCAGCACGTGCTGTGGGCCGAAGCTGGCGATGCCGCGCAGCACGACGCTGGTGGCGAGTTCGTTCTCCGCGTAAAGGTCGAGCAGCGCGTCGGATAGGAAACGGTCGCCGTGCCGCGCGCGCTCGCCGAAGTAGCTTGTGAGCTTGAGGTAGTCGGTCACAGCGCGGCTCCGATGCTCTGACCTAGCCAAGCCGCGACCAAACCCAGCACCACGCTGGCCGCGATGTTCGCGAATGCCGCGGCCACCCGGCGCTCCTCGCCGAGGCGCTGGGTTTCGAACATCCACGTCGAGAACGTGGTGTAGGAGCCGACGAACGCGGTGCCGACCAGCAGCGCCATATGCGCGCTGAGCGCCAGGCCGGCGAGGAAACCGAGCAGCAAGGCCCCGGAGATGTTTACGACGAGGGTGCCTGACGGAAACGGATGGGAGATGCGCTTCGACACCGCTCGGTCGATCAGAAAGCGGCACACCGCGCCCACGCCACCGAGCAGCGCGACGCCCATCCAGACGGCGACTGTCATCGGCGCACCCTGACCCGCCTGACCGTGGCGGTGGCGACGTAGACCGCGAGTAGCCCTCCGCCGATGCTTGCGGCGGTGTAGCCGACGGCCAGGCCGTAATGGTGATGCTCGAGCATTGCGATGGTCTCCACCTGCATTGTGGAGAACGTGGTCAGCCCGCCGCACAGCCCGGTGCCAAGCAGCGGTCGCCGGTAGCTCGATACCGGCAAACGTTCGAGCAGCCGGGTGACGAAGTAGCCCAGCAGGAACGCGCCCACGATGTTGACGGTGAACGTGGGCCACGGCCAGCGGCCGGGATCGGGCGCGGCTAACGCCTCCAGCCCGGCCCGGGCCAGGGTCCCCAGCGCGCCGCCGACGAAGACCGCGGCCAGCTCACGTCCGTCGAATTTGGGCATGAGCAAAAGTATCGCCGTCGAGGTACCGGACCGCCGTACGGCACGGATTCCGGCGGGGCAGAATCGGCGGTATGGCTGCCAATCCACGTGCCGGACAGCCGGCGCAACCCGAAGACCTCATCGATGTGGCTGCGGTGGTCACGGCGTACTACACCGTCGAGCCCGATCCAGACAATGTGGACCAGCAGGTGGTGTTCGGCACCTCCGGGCACCGGGGGTCGAGCCTGGATGCGGCGTTCAACGAGGCGCACATCCTGGCGACCACGCAGGCCATCGTGGAGTACCGCAAGGCGCAGGGGACCACCGGCCCGCTGTTCATCGGCCGTGACACCCATGCGCTGTCGGAGCCGGCGTGGGTGTCGGCGCTGGAGGTTCTGGCAGCCAATGACGTTGTGGCGATGATCGACTCGGCTGGCCGCTACACGCCGACGCCGGCGGTCAGCCACGCGATCCTGACGTACAACCGCGGCCGCTCGAGTGATCTCGCCGACGGCATCGTCGTCACGCCGTCGCACAACCCGCCCCGCGACGGCGGGTTCAAGTACAACCCGCCCAACGGTGGACCGGCCGACACCGACGCGACCAGCGCCATCGCCAAACGCGCGAACGAGATCCTGCGCGACGGGATCAAGGCGGTGAAGCGGGTGCCGCTGGCGCGGGCGCTGCAGACCGCGCAGCGTCACGACTACCTCAACGCCTACGTCGATGACCTGCCGAATGTGGTCGACATGCACGCCATCAGCGCGGAGAAGATCCGCATCGGCGCCGACCCGCTGGGCGGGGCCAGCGTTGACTACTGGGGGGCGATCGCCGAACGGCACAACCTGGAGCTGACGGTGGTCAACCCCTTGGTCGACGCCACCTGGCGGTTCATGACGCTGGACACCGACGGCAAGATCCGGATGGACTGCAGCTCGCCGAACGCGATGGCTGGGCTTCTTCGGGCGATGAAGGCCGACCCCGACGCGTATCAGATCGCGACGGGCAATGACGCCGACTCCGACCGGCACGGCATCGTCACCCCGGACGGCGGGCTGCTGAACCCCAATCACTATCTGGCGGTGGCGATCGACTACCTCTACTCCAACCGGCCGGAGTGGTCGCCGTCGACCGCCGTCGGCAAGACCGCGGTCAGCTCGTCGATCATCGACCGTGTCGTCGCCGGCCTGGGCCGTGAGCTGGTCGAGGTCCCGGTCGGTTTCAAGTGGTTCGTCGACGGGTTGATCAGCGGCAGCATCGGATTCGGCGGTGAGGAGAGCGCGGGAGCGTCGTTCCTGCGTCGCGACGGGTCGACGTGGACCACCGACAAGGACGGCATCATTCTGGCCCTGTTGGCGTCAGAGATCCTGGCGGTGACCGGTGCGACGCCGTCGCAGCGCTACCAGGCATTGGCCGAAAAGTACGGCGCCCCAACATATGCGCGTATCGACGCGCCCGCCGACCGTGAGCAGAAGGCACGGCTGGCGAAGTTGTCGCCGGAACAGGTGACCGCGACCGAGCTGGCCGGTGAGCCGATCACTGCGAAGCTGACGACGGCTCCCGGCAACGGCGCGCCGCTCGGCGGACTGAAGGTGACGACCGAGAACGCGTGGTTCGCGGCACGGCCTTCGGGCACCGAAGACGTGTACAAGATCTACGCCGAGTCGTTCAAGGGTCCAGAACATCTGGCGCAGGTGCAGGAAGCGGCGCGCGAAGTGGTGAACAAGGTCATCTCGTGAGTTCGCCTGCGGAGGGGGAGTGTCGCTGCGACACAACCGAACCTGAGCCAAAGTCCAAGCTGCCCCGTGAAGTCTGGGTACTGATCGCGGCCAATGTGGTGGTGGCGCTGGGCTATGGCGTTGTCGCACCGGTTCTTCCGCAGTTTGCGCGCAATTTCGGCGTGAGCATCAGCGCGGCGACGTTCGTCATCACGGCGTTCGCGTTGCTGCGCTTGGTCGCGGCGCCGCCGGCCGGCGTGATGGTGCAGCGCATGGGGGAGCGGCGGGTCTACGTCAGCGGCCTGTTGATCGTGGCGTTGTCGACCGGCGCCTGCGCGTTCGCCGAAACCTATTGGCAGCTCTTGCTTTTCCGTTCGCTGGGTGGATTGGGATCCGCGATGTTCACGGTGTCGTCGCTGGGGCTGATGATCCGTATATCGCCGCCGGATGCGCGCGGGCGGGTGGCGGGGATGTTCTCGTCGGGGTTCCTCGTGGGGTCGGTCGGCGGGCCGGTACTCGGCAGTTTGACGGCGGGGTTGGGCTTGTCCGCGCCGTTCGTCATCTACGGCGTGGCGCTGCTGGTTGCCGCGTCGGTGGTATTCGTCAGCCTGCGGCACTCGCCGGTGGCTGCGCGGGAGGAGAGCACCGAGCCGACGGTTTCGGTGCGCACCGTGCTGCGACATCCGGCGTACCGGGCGGCACTGTTCTCCAACTTCGCGACGGGATGGGCGGCGTTCGGGTTGCGGATCGCGCTGGTGCCGCTGTTCGTCGTCGAGGCGCTCGACCGCGGTGCGGGCTTCGCCGGGTTGGCGCTGGCGACCTTCGCGATCGGCAACATCTCCGCGGTCATCCCCAGCGGCTACCTGTCCGACCGGGTGGGGCGGCGCAAGCTGCTGCTGGTCGGGCTGACGGTGGCTGCGCTGTCCACGGTCTTGGTCGGCTTCACGTCGTCGGTGCCGGTGTTCCTGGCGGCGGCCTACGTGACGGGCGCGGCCACCGGAGTCTTCGTATCCCCGCAGCAGGCCGCGGTCGCCGACGTCGTCGGCAACAAGGCCCGCGGCGGCACGGCGGTCGCGACGTTCCAGATGATGGCCGACCTGGGCTCCATCGTCGGTTCGCTGGCGGTGGGGCAGGTGGCCGAGCACGCGTCGTACGCGGCGGCCTTCCTCGTCAGCGGTGCCGTGCTGGCGCTCGCGGCGGTGGGCTGGGCCTTTGCGCCCGAGACCCGCGGCAGGCCGCCCGCTGAGCACACGCCGATGCGGGCGATCGGCCCCGAGGCCGGCGGCGAGGTCCCCTAGCCAGCCGTTTTGAACGCAAAGCCCCAGGTGGTGTAACTTCGATGGGCACGCTTTCGCGGGGCTATGGCGCAGCTGGTAGCGCACCACACTGGCAGTGTGGGGGTCAGGGGTTCGAGTCCCCTTAGCTCCACCAAAGACGTTTCTTTCAAACCCGCGCCATTGTGCGCGGGTTTTTCGTTCTCGCGGCAGGGAACGTTAGCCGTGCTCGATGAATTGTCCGGCTGCGTGCTGCCAGAGGCGTATGCGGCGATTGCATGGCACCGGGCAGCATCGGCCATTTCATTGCCGAGCAGCGTCTTGAACGGCTCTGCCAGCTCCGTCTGGACGTCGTCTTCGTGCACGTAGATGTGAGTGAAAAACGCCTGGTTCAGGAGGCGGCGCTCCTGCGGGGCGGCGCGCATGTACGCCTTGTAGCAGTGGGTGGCGTAGTCGAGTGCCACTCGCAAGCAAGTCTCGAACTTGTCCGATTCAATGTTTGCGGCCGACAGCCGTGTCTCGATAGCGCCGAGTTGCCGGGCGATACGGTCTTGCTCCGTCTTGAGCAGATCGAGTGGTACGGCACCGGCGTAGTGCGCTTGGAGTAGCCGGGACCGTTCGTTGGTGAGCCGTTCCTTCTGTGTCCGGAGCTGGTGTTTGTCCGCCTCCGCAACTCGTTGCATTGATGACAGCTCGTCGCGCAGCATGGCCTCGATCTGGTCGCGCAGCTGCGAGTCGAGTTGGTGGTCTTGGTAGTGCTCCTCGATGCGTTCTTCGACTAGGGAGATCAGCATTGCCCGCTGGGTGCAGTTGGTTGACTTCTGGTGACGGCCGAGGCAGATGAAGTACGGATACACGGTGTCGTGGCGGTTCTTCGACATGGTGACGATCAGACGACTGCCGCAGCCGCCGCAGAACACGCTGGATTTGAGATAGTGCGGGTGCTCCCGTTGCTTCTCACCGGTGGCGTGCGAGGCGAGCACGTCTTGCACGCGCTTCCATGTGGCTTCGTCAACCAGCGGCTGGTGGCGGCCGGGGTACTGGACGCTTCGGTACGTCACTTCGCCCCTGTAGTACGGCGTGGAGAGAATTTTGTGCAGGGAGTTGTACTTGACGGGCCGGGCGGGCGTGCGCGGTGTTGGTCGGGTTGTCAGGCCACGGCGTTCGAGTTCGGCAGCGAGATTCTTGAGTGTCCAGTCGCCGGTCGAGTAGGCGGTGAAGGCCCAGGTGATCAGCGGGGCACGGTCAGGGTCAATCTCGACTGTCCGGACTTCGCTGCCGTCTTCGGTGATGACACGGACATTGCGGTAGCCGAGCGGGGCCTTGCCTGGTGTGCCACCGATCTTGGCCTTCTGTTCCATGCCTTTGACGACTTCAAAAGCGAGATTGCGGCTGTAGAACTCGGCGATCGAGCTCATGATGCCGTGCAGCAGCATGCCTGATGGTGTCTCGTCAATGTTTTCCGTTGCCGAAACGAGCTGTGCGCCAGCTTCTTTGATCTGCAGGTGGATCTGCGCGTCATCGAGGCGGTTGCGGGCGAGCCGGTCCACTTTGTGGACGATCACGTAGTCGACGGCATGTTCCTGGATGTAGCGGAGCATCTGCTGCAATTCTGGCCTCGTGTCGGCGAACTTGGCGGACTCGCCCCGCTCGACGAACTCCTCGACGACCACAGCGTTGATCGATGCCGCCTTGCGACGATTGGCTTCCAGCTGTGCGGGCAGTGAGTAGCCCTCTGGGTCGCCGTCGCGCTCGGCTTGCTCTTTTGTTGAGACGCGGGCGTAGGACACAGCGACTCTGGCAGCCGTCTCTCTGCCGGGCACTCCTTGGATGGCGACGTGAGTCATCGCGGCATCCGAACATGCAACTCGAACAACGGAACTCCTATCGGTCGTGGGCGATGGATGGACAAATTGCGGCCTGCACTTCGGCCGGGCAATATCGGGTTGATACTTCCAATGCTATTGCGGTACTAGGAATTTGGGGCGTTGACGGAAGACGGCTACCTAGGCGTCGCGGTGCGGCGTTACGCTGGTTGTCCCCCCGAAGTCGTTTCACCACGATCCACGAGTTTCCGCAGGTAACTGACAGCTATTTTTGACAGCAGCTATACCCATTTTCCACTGCCGGCGGTGGCTGTCCACTAACAAGTATTTCTCTGTTATTTGACAAGCGAACCAATACCTGACATAGCTCATAAGCCTAAGGTCGCTGGTTCGATCCCAGCCGCTGCTACCAGAGGTAATTCGAGTGGAAATGGGCCCTGAATGGGGTCCATTTTCGTTGTCTGACAGCTGTTTTTGACAGCTATTGTCACTGCTGCCTGCTTCCGTCACCAACTGAGCGAGGCGACTGAGCGCCGCTCGTTGTCCATCGATATCCGCATGTTGGTAGATCTCCTGTGTCGTGGAGATATTCGAGTGACCAAGGATGAGTTGGGCGTCACGTGCCGGTACTGCCAGCTTTTTCAGCAACGTCGCCGTCGTGTGGCGGAGGTGGTGGAGGGTGATACGAGGCAACTGCTGCTGTTCACACAGCCGGTAGAAGGTCTTCAGCAGGCGTGGCGGGTCGACGGGCGTGCCGGTAAGCGACCGGAAGATCAAGTCGTCAGGTTGCGGAGGCGGGGTCGTCTGCTCATAGCGCTGCTTTAGTGCGGTGGCGACGACTTGCAGCAGAGGAAGAGCGCGTCGGCTGGTCCGCGTTTTGAGGGGTTCGACGGACAGCCTGCCGTGAATGCTCTGAATCTGTTGGCGGACCTGAATCACGTTGTCCGCGAGGTCAATGTCACGCCAGCGCAGTCCGAGCACCTCGCCGCGACGAAGGCCGTAGAGCGCGAGCAGCAGGAAGGCTTCGTAGAACCGGTTACCGGTGGCAGCCGCAAGGAAGCGCCCGACTTCGTTCTCTGTCCACGGGCGGATCTCCTTGCGTTCGAACGATGGCAGCACCACAAGACGAGCCACATTGCGCATCACAATGTCTTCACGCTGCGCGTGCGTGAGCATCGCGGAAAGAACGGTCCGCTGCTTCTGGATTGTGCGCGACCCGACGCCACTCTGCTGCAGGTGGTGGAAGTACGCCTGCAGCTCGGCAACCGAAAGTGCGCTGAGGAGCTTCGTGCCAAGACGGGGGCGAATGTACAACCGGCACAGCGACTCGTATTGGATATACGTCAGCGGACGCCGCGTGCTCTTGACGATCGGGAGCCAGTAGTCGAGATAGTCGCCGACGCGCCACTGTCGGGACGCAAGCGCAATCCCGCTACGAGACTTGTCAAGCAGGGCGAGGAGCTTCTTGTGAGCGTCTTCTCGGGTTCGGCCGTATACAGTAAGGCGTTTCTGGATGCCACCCGTGACCTTGACGTAGGCTGAACCCGCCCAGCGGCCATCGTTGCGCTTGTAGATCGTGCCTTCGCCGTATCTACGCCCTGACATTCGGATTCTCCTTCTCGAGCCGCTTCTTGATGAACTCGTGGAGCGACTGCGCAGGCACCAAGCGGCGTCGACCAATCGTTATAGTTGGAAGCTCCTGTGCCCATACCATTTGATAGAACTGCCAGCGGCTAATACCAAGCGCCTTGGTGGCTTCTTCGACGCTGAGAAGCAGCGGACCATCCTTTCGCAGGTCTGCAATGTTGCTTGTGTAAGAATTGAGTGGTTGTTGAGTCATACTCCCTCCTTTACTTAAGTTGATCTATGTCCCGCTGGAACTGTCATGACGGGAAGTCCTCCAACGCAAGCGATCCCAGCCCACGACGCTTGTTGTGGACCAGCCCGCATTGCCGCAGTCGGACCTCGATGGCTTGCTCGCTGACGTGAAAGAGCTCGGCGAGCCTGTGGGTCTGCGTGACGCCGTTGTGCCAGGCGCGCTTGAGCAGTTGGCGGGGCACGAGGAGGCATCCGGCGAAGTAGTCCGCGGCCCGCTCTGCTTGGGTCTCGGCGGTCGTCCTTCGCGTGCCCTTGTACAGCAAGTGATGTCGCCCGTGGTCGATGATGTGTTTGTACTCATGGGCCAAGGTAAAGCGTTGGCGGCGCGGTGAGTCAGATCGCGAGAGATGGATGATCCATGTTTGGCGGTGGTGATGCCAGAAGGTCGCGCCGGAGACGATGTGCCGGGTATATTCGACGGTCACCTTGGGCAACTCCATTATGAGTTCGGCCGGGATCGGTAGCTTGGGGTGTCCATGTAGGTGCAGCAGCTTGTTAGCCTGCTGCTCGGCAACGCGCAGGGCCTCGGCGAACGCGACACGGTCATGTGTCGGGATGAGGGCTCGGAGGCTTCCGAGGACGCTGTGCGGTGGTGCTTCTCTTTCATGTTTCTTATGCACGGTGCCTCCTTCCTCCATCGTGGGTGGCTTAATTGCTTTGGTGCGTTCGCTATTCGTCTTGGCCGTCGCGTGGGCCATTGTTCGGGTCGAAGCTGACGCCGTACTTCTTGGCAAGTTCGGCGAAGTGGGCTTCGATCTCTTGCATGGCTTCAGGTGGGAGTTGTCGGTACTTTGTGCGCAGGTACGGCTTGATGGTCGGGAGTTCCTTCGGCGGTACCCAACCTGCAATTGCGAACAGATCGCTCGCCGGGATGCCAAGCACGTCACCGATCGCCTGCAAACTTCCGGCTTTCGGGCTGGCGATCCCGCGTTCGAGGCGCGATATCGTTGCCTTGTCAACGCCAGCTCGGCGTGCGACTTCGGCAGAACTAAGGCCAGCAGCGACTCGTTTTGATACGAGTAGGTCTCCAAGTCGCTGTAGCTGTTCTGAGTCCATTTCCATTGTCTCTCTTTGTATTTCACATTATACAACGAATTGTTGAGAAATTTCAATGGTGCCGGACCGTCCGATGACGCGAAATCCGTTGTATAGCCGAGTCTTACATGCTTGCCCAGTAGTGAGTTGCGCTGACAGTGCGTTGTTACCAGTCGTCTACATACGCGCATCAAAGATCCACACGCCACCGTCTGGCGCCGGATATGAATGGATATCGCCGCCAAACAGCATGTCTCGCCCCATTGCCGCGGTGTCGAAACGAAGGTATCGCCTGACTGACTCTGACAGCAGCGAGAGTTCGTTGGTATAGCCGAGATCATCAAGGAGATGGTCGGCGTAGTCCGTGAGCGAGTCGAAGTGGCCGAGATAGGCCTCGGCGAAGTCGTCAAACCGTTCGGGGCTGCCTTCGTTGACCTCTGCCCAGGCGGCGAAGGCAAGACCGTGTTCTTGTATGCCGCGTGCGATCCGCGACACCAGCTCGATGGAGTCGTATTCGTGGATCTGGCACACGCCGAAGTTGTCGTAGTCGTGGATCGCGAACTCCTCGGCGTCGGGCTGCCGGGACTCGGCCAGCATGCCTTGGATGTCGTCGTGGATGGCCTCGGGCTCACGGGCGGCGTCCAGCCAGACGCCGTGCAGGTAGCCGTTGTTGTAGTCGGCCAGGCTGGCGATATAGATACGCGGCGACGGTCGCGGCTCCGTTTCGTGGCCGGCCAGCGCTTCTGAGTTATCCGATGGCTGGTCGCCTGGATTGGTTTGTGGTTGTTGCTCATTCATCATCACCTCCTTCCTTTAGTTCGATTAGATGGTCGTGTTGGTGTGTGTGGGGCCGGTCAGGGAGCAGTGAGCTTGCGCCCGGTCTGCTCCCCGCCGGCCCCCTGCACCAGGAGTAGGCCGATCAGCCCTCAGGTGGGCTCTCGCCTCCTTTCTGGCCCCGACGGGTGGGCCGGGACCGCCCGGCAGCGCTACCACCCGACTCGCCGCTTGTTGGCGATGTTTCGCCGGTGCCGTCGAACAGCGTGGCGATTGCCTGCTGCCGGGCCGCTGCTTCACGCTCGATTTCGGCGCGGGCTTCAGCGGCGCGGCCAGCCAGGTCCGGATCGTCTTTGGCGCAAGCGATGTGCGCCGCGATCGCGATCTGGATTTCGTCGGTGATGGTGCCGTCACGCAGCTGGGCGATGAAGCTCAGCTGGGCGTGCACGTCCGGTTGGAGCCTGATGCCAAGGGTCTTGACGCCTTTGGCGGACTCGTTCGGTGCGGACATTGCGACCTCCTCGGTGCTGTGCGGCCGGTAAGCGCTTCCTGCGCTTACAGGTACGACCGCATGACACCGATGAGGCGCGGTGCCGGTCATGCGGCGCGCTCCTCGGGTCCAGCGCGGGTGTCGTCCCGCTGGTGTGGCTTGTTAGGTACTTCACGACCTTCTCGTGCGTCGGAGATCCGTTGCCTCGCCATCGCGGCGAAGTCAGGATTCAACTCGACGCCGAGCCAGTCGCGAGCGAGTTCCTCGGCGGCTACCGCGGTGGTGCCGCTGCCAATGAAAGGATCCAGGACCAGTCCGGGTTCGCGTGGGGCATCGCAGTCGCAGGTGGGTGCGAGGGATGCCCGTACCGCCGTGCCACCGATAGCCCGGATGACCCTGCGACGCCAGGGCAGCAGGCAATGCGCGCATCGGGCCTCAGGACACCCCGCCTGAATTGCTCGGCGGGCCAGCGTGACGGGGTACGTCGCGTGATGCGCGCCGCGGTAGTTACTGCTGGAGAGCTGCCAGACATCGCCTGGATTCTTGCCAAGTGGATGCCCCACGAGGCCTTGCGCTTTGAGCGCGTCCAGGCCACGTTCGCTGTCCGCGTTGGGCCCACGCCATGATTCGTCTCCACGCTGCTTCATCGCGGACGGCTTCGATAGCGCGGAGCGGTGCGGCTGGCGGATGGCGTCGAGGTCGAAAAAGTACGTGGGCTGCTTGGCGAACACGTAGATCGGTTCGTAGCTGCAGCTGAGCCGGTCCTTGATGCTCGTGGGCATGGGGTTGGTCTTGGCCCAGACGATCTTGTTGCGGATGATCCAGCCGGTCTGTTGCAGGCGCAGCGCCAAGCGTTCGGGTGCCATCAGTAGGCTCTTGCGGTTGGCGCCCTGGGAGTGATGCGTCGAGTAGGTGTCGCCGAGGTTGAGCCAGAAGGTGCCGGTGGGCACCAGGACGCGGCGAATCTCCGCGGAAATGTCGGCCAGCTGGTCTACCCACTGATCCACATGCGGCTCGAGGCCGATCTGTCCGCGTGCAGCGTAGTTGCGCAGCCGGAAGTACGGCGGGCTGGTGAGCACCATGTCGACCGAGTCGTCTGGGAGTTCACGCAATCGGTCGAGGGCATCGCCGATCAGCAGCTCGTTGCGGGAGGCCGTCATGATGCGCCTCCTACCCGCAGCAGCGAGACGAGCTGATCCGGCGCGACAATGCGGAACAGTTCGGGCGTCAGGGTGCGATCACGCTCGATCGCCGCTTGCAAAGCGAGGCGCCGCTGTTGACCTTTGCTCGGGTCAGAGTGGGTCACGCTCCAGGCAACAAGCGGAAAGCCACCCTCGTCAGCTTGCTCAATGCCAGAACGCCGGTAGGCCTCGTAATCCCGGCACTTCTTCAGCAGTGTCGAGATAGTCTCCGTGCCGAGATCGACTTCGATGAACCATGCATTCACAAACTCGCTGTCTGGCGCGGTTGCGATTTCGACGTAAAGATCGGCCTTCAGCGTCAGGTGAATCGCCCTGGATTCGCCGGAGGCTCGAGCTATTGGATTCCGACCAGGGGTTGGTCGGTCCGTGATGCATCGTAG
>NZ_PDCP01000124.1 GCF_002553505.1 Mycolicibacterium agri
ATTCGAGGTGCGCAACACAGCTGCACCCGCCGCCGACAAGGACGAGGCGATCGCGAGCTCCATGATCGGGACGCACAATCCAGACAGCTGGTCACGCCGGGCACCACCAGCGGCCCCACCAGGCCGGTGCCGTCGCGCACCCGAACCGGCAGATGCGGTAGCCGCGCGGAGTGCAGTTCGCGCACCATCCGCGGGTCGGCCGCCAACGAATCCGACAGCACCACAAGGTCAGTCGTCGACGACGTGACCGCGGCGTGGGCTTGGTTGCTGTGTTTGATGCGGGCACCCGAACAGCGCAGCGCGCTTGTCAGCAGATCCGACAGCGGCCCGCGGCCGTGGATCCGGATCGACGCCGTACGGGTGTGCTGCGGCGGCCTCATCGGCGCTGCCACACCGGAATCCACCAACGCGGCGACCAGGCCGGTCACCGCGGCGGTATCGACGCCTGCGGCCAGCCCGCGAACCTGATCGAGCGTCGCGCCGGTTTGCAGGACACGCAGCAGTTCAGCGAGCGCCGCGCTGGTCATCCCCGACGGCGGGCGCACCAGCACCGCGCGGCGCGGATCCCAACCGACCTGCACCACCCCGTCGGGCCGGGACAACACCGGCATGGCCGGATTCAGCGCGTAGCGCGTCATGAACTGACAATGCCACGGCCCGGCTGGGGTGCCCGGAGTTATCCACAGCCGCAAGGCTTGGCGGGTAGACCCGTGGCGGATGCGCTCTGTCGGGTGTGCATCTGGCGACGGTTTACGGCGAAATTCCGTCGCTAGACCCACAAACCGTCAGGACTTGGACTCGCCAGAGCCGTCGCCTGAGTCCTCGTCGCCTGAGTCCGCTGCGTCCCCGGAGTCCGCTGAATCCTCGGCCGCGTCGCCGACCTCGACCTCTTTCTCCAGATCGGCGAGCGCCTCTTCCAAGGCGGTATCCAAACCGCTGGTGTCCCCGCCGATGATGCGGTCGATGAAAGCTGCCGGCTCGTCGAGATCGTCGGAGTCGGGCAGCAGGTCGGGGTGCTGCCACACGCGATCGCGGGCGTCCATCCCGGCGGCCTGCGTCAGCTTCTCCCACAGCTCGGCGGCTTCGCGCATCTTGCGGGGCCGCAGTTCGAGGCCGACCAGCGTGGCGAAGGTCTGTTCGGCCGGGCCGCCGGTCGCGCGGCGCCGACGCAGCATCTCGCTCAACGCCGAGGTGCCGGGGATCCGCTCGCCGAGCGCCTCGGCGACGACGGTCTGCACCCAGCCCTCGATCAACGCCAGCAGCGTCTCCAGCCGTTCCAGTGCGGCGGTCTGCTCAGGGGTGGCCTTCGGCTCGAAGATGCCCTGGTTCAGCAGCTGCTCCATCTGCGAGGGATCGGTCAGCGACGCCGGGTTGAATCCGGCGGCGAACTCCTCGATGCCGCTCATGTCGATCTTCATGCCCCTGGCGAAGGACTCGACGGCGTTGAGCAGCTGGCTGGCCAGCCACGGCACGTGGCTGAACAACCGATGGTGCGCGGCCTCGCGGGCAGCGAGGAAGGTGATGACCTCGCTGCGCGGCTGCTCGAGCCCCTCCGCGAGCGACTCGATGGCCTCGGGCAGCAGCGCGGCGACCCCCTTGGGTCCGAGCGGCAGCCCAATGTCGGTGGAGGTCAACACTTCTCGGCTCAGCTTGCCCAACGCCTGGCCCAGCTGCGAGCCGAACGCCATGCCACCCATCTGGGTCATCATCGACAGCAGCGGGCCGGCCATGCTCTTGGCCTCCTCCGGCAGCGCCGACGCCCACACCGTGGAGATCTGCTCGGCCACCGGGTCGCACAGCCGCTTCCAGGTGCCCAGCGTGTTGTCGATCCAGTCGGTGGGGGTCCATGCGACTGCCTTCGTGGTGCCCGCGGGGATCGCGGTCGCCCCGTCCAGCCAGGTCTCGGCCAGGCGCACCGCGTCGGCAATGGCCGAGCTGGTGGACTCAGGGATAGGGGCGACGAAGCCGATCGAGCTCGACGCCAGTTGGCGGGCCAGGTCGTAATTGACCGGGCCGGACTGCTTGCCGGTGGCCATGGCGCCGCCCGCGCCGCTGAACATCTCGCCGAGGCGGGTGAAGATCTGGCCGAGCTGGGAGAGGTCGAATTCGCCTCCCCCGAAGCCGAACGGGTCCTGCCCCGAGCCCGAGTCGGGATCCTTGCGCTTGTCGCGCTCGGGGTCGTCTCCGGACGAAAAGCCGAAGGGCAGGTCAGCCATGTCCCCAACGGTACTCATCACGGGCGCGTCGCGTGGCGGCCGTGGTCACGCTCTGAGTGAACCCCACTTCGGCGGCCCATTACTGTTGGCGGCGTGAACAGGCGGATTTCAACGCTGCTGGTCGCCATGGCGCCGATCGTCGTGTTCGGTGTGTTGCTGGCCCTGGTGACCGTGCCGTACGTCTCGCTGGGTCCAGGGCCGACGTTCAACACCCTCGGCGAGGTGGACGGGAAGGAGGTCGTCGACATCGAGGGCACCGACGTCCATCCGACGACCGGGCACCTCAACATGACGACGGTGTCGCAGCGCGACAATCTCACGTTGGGGCAGGCCTTGACGCTGTGGATGTCGGGGCGCGAGCAATTGGTGCCGCGTGACCTCGTCTACCCGCCGGACAAGAGCAAGGACGAGATCGACGAAGCCAACACCCAGGAGTTCAAGCGGTCGGAGGACAGCGCCGAGTACGCCGCCCTCGGCTACCTGAAGTACGCGCCTGCGGTCACCGTGGAGACCGTCAACACCGACGGCGCGTCGGCGGGCAAACTGGAGGAGGGCGACGCCATCGATGCCGTCGACGGAGTTCCCGTTACCTCCCTCGACCAGTTCCAGGGGATCATGGAGAAGACCAAGCCAGGTCAGGAGATCACCATCGATTTCCGGCGCAAGAACGCGCCGCCCGGCGTCACGACCATCAAGCTCGGTTCCAACCCCGAGAAGCCGCACGGGTTCCTCGGCATCGGCGTGGTCGAGGCGCCGTGGGCGCCGTTCACCATCGACTTCAACCTGGCCAACATCGGCGGCCCGTCCGCCGGGTTGGTGTTCAGCCTGGCCGTCATCGACAAGCTGACGACGGGGGACCTCAGCGGCGACAAGTTCGTCGCGGGCACCGGCACCATCAACGTCGACGGCAAGGTGGGCTCGATCGGCGGCATCACGCACAAGATCCTGGCCGCCCGCGAAGCCGGTGCGACGGTGTTTCTGGTTCCCGCCGAGAATTGCGAGGAGGCAAAGTCCGCGCATGAGGACGGCATGGACCTGGTCAAGGTGGACAACCTCGGGCAAGCGGTCGACGCCCTGAAGACAATTTCTGCTGGTGGCGAAGCGCCGCATTGCTGAGGGAGAGCTGGGAGACCGATGCGTAGAGTTGTGGCACGTCATTTGGGACGTGCTTGGTGAAAATCGGGAGTTGACGAGTGGGTATGCGGCCCGCGGCGAAGATGCCGAAGCTGACGCGACGTAGCCGGATCTTGATCACGATCGCCCTGGTGGTCGTGCTGCTGTTGCTGATCGGGCCACGCTTGGTCGACGGGTACGTCGACTGGCTGTGGTTCGGCGAACTGGGATACCGCTCGGTGTTCACCACTCAGCTGGTGACCAAACTCGTCGTCTTCCTGGTCGTGTGGGCGTTGGTCGGCGGCGTCGTGTTCGCCGCGATGGCGCTGGCGTATCGGGCCCGGCCGGTGTTCGTCCCGACCAACGGACCCAACGATCCGGTCGCCCGCTACCGCACCGCGGTGATGACGCGGCTGCGCCTTGTCGGCATCGGCATCCCCGCGGTGATCGGCTTCTTCGCCGGGATCGTCGCGCAGACCTATTGGGACCGCATCCAGCTGTTCATCCACGGCGGCAGCTTCGGCGTCACCGACCCGCAGTTCGGCATGGACCTCGGCTTCTATGCGTTCGATCTGCCGTTCTACCGGCTGGTGCTGGGCTATCTGTTCGTCGCGACGTTCCTGGCGCTGATCGCCAACCTGTTGACGCACTACCTGTTCGGCGGCATCCGGCTGTCCGGTCGGACCGGGGCACTGAGCCGCTCGGCGCGCATCCAGTTGATCAGCCTGGTCGGAACGCTGGTGCTGCTCAAGGCGATCGCCTACTGGTTCGACCGCTACACGCTGCTGTCGAACTCCCGCGCCGGTAAGCCCTTCACCGGGGCCGGCTACACCGACATCAACGCAGTGCTGCCTGCCAAGCTCATCCTGCTGGCGATCGCGGTGATCTGCGCGGTGGCGGTGTTCTCCGCGATCGTGTTGCGGGACTTGCGGATTCCCGCTATCGGTGTGGTGCTGCTGCTGTTGTCGTCGATGATCGTCGGCGCGGGCTGGCCGCTGGTGGTCGAGCAGATCAGCGTCAAACCCAATGCGGCGCAACAGGAATCCGAATACATCAGCCGAAGCATCGCCGCAACCAGGCAGGCCTACGGGCTGACCGACGACGTCGTGACCTACCGCGACTACCCCGGCAATGCGCCGGCCACCGCGCAGCAGGTGGCGGCCGACCGGGCGACGACGTCGAACATCCGGCTGCTGGACCCGACGATCGTCAGCCCGGCGTTCACGCAGTTCCAGCAGGGCAAGAACTTCTACTACTTCCCCGACCAGCTCTCGATCGATCGCTATGTCGACCAGAACGGCAACCTGCGCGACTACGTGGTGGCCGCGCGCGAGCTGAACCCCGACCGGCTGATCGACAACCAGCGCGACTGGATCAACCGGCACTTCGTCTACACCCACGGCAACGGCTTCATTGCCTCGCCCGCCAACACGGTGCGCGGCGTCGCCAACGACCCGAACCAGAACGGCGGCTACCCCGAATTCCTGGCCAGTGTGGTCGGCGCCAACGGCAGCGTCATCTCGCCGGGGCCCGCGCCGCTGGAGCAGCCGCGCGTCTACTACGGCCCGGTCATCGCGAACACGTCGGCCGACTATGCGATCGTCGGCAAGAACGGCCCCGACCGCGAGTACGACTACGAGACCAACACCGAAACCAAGAACTACACCTATGCCGGCAAGGGTGGCGTTCCGATCGGCAACTGGTTCAACAGGGCCGTGTTCGCGGCGAAGTTCTCCGAGCGAAAGTTGGTGTTCCCCAACCCGATTGGGCCGCAGAGCAAGATCCTGTTCAACCGTGACCCGGCCAAGCGCGTCGAGGCGGTTGCGCCGTTTCTGACGACCGACACCAGCGTCTATCCGGCGATCGTCAACAAGCGGATGGTGTGGATCGTCGACGGCTACACGACGTTGGACAACTACCCGTATTCGGAGCTGACGTCGTTGTCGAGCGTCACCGCCGACTCCAACGAGGTGGCGTTCAACCGGCTGGCACCCGACAAGAAGGTGTCCTACATCCGCAACTCGGTGAAGGCCACCGTCGACGCCTACGACGGGACGGTGACCCTCTACGCGCAGGACGAGAAGGATCCGGTGCTACAGGCGTGGATGAAGGTGTTCCCTGGCACGGTGAAGCCGAAGAGCGAGATCACCCCGGAACTGCAGTCGCACCTGCGCTATCCCGAAGACCTGTTCAAGGTTCAGCGCGCGCTGTTGGCCAAGTATCACGTCAACGATCCGGTGACGTTCTTCTCGACATCGGACTTCTGGAACGTGCCGCAGGATCCGAACCCGACGGCCAGCAGCTTCCAGCCGCCGTACTACATCGTCGCGAAAGACCTTGTGAAGGACGACAGGTCGGCGTCGTTCCAGTTGACCAGCGCGATGAACCGGTTCCAGCGTGACTTCCTGGCCGCCTACATCAGCGCCAGCTCCGATCCGGAGAGCTACGGCAAGATCACGGTGCTGACGATTCCGGGTCAGGTCAACGGCCCGAAGTTGGCGTTCAACGCGATCAGCACCGACACCGCGGTCAGCCAGGACCTCGGTGTGATCGGCCGCGACAACCAGAACCGGATCCGGTGGGGCAACCTGTTGACGCTGCCGGTGGCCAACGGCGGATTGCTGTACGTCGCACCGGTATACGCATCACCCGGCAGCAGCGACGCGGCGTCGTCGTATCCCCGCTTGATCCGCGTGGCGATGATGTACGAGGACCGGGTGGGTTACGGGCCGACGGTGCGCGATGCGCTCACCGAGTTGTTCGGCCCCGGCGCCGACGCGACCGCGACAGGGCCCGCCCCCACGAACCTGCCGGACGGGCAGCCCGCGGCGTCGCCATCGGCGCGGTCGTCGGAGGGTGCGGCGGCCGCCGCACCACCGCCCAACCAGCAGGGCAGGGCACCTGAGGTGCCGACGCCCGCCGGTGCGGTGCCCGGCCCCGGCGGTGGGACGCAGCTGTCGTCCGCCAAGGCGGCCGCGTTGCAGGATCTTCAAAACGCAATGAGTGAGCTGCGCGACGCGCAGCAAAGTGGCAATTTCGAGCGTTTCGGTGCCGCGTTGCAGCGTCTTAATGACGCGATGAACAAATACGACAACGCCAAGTAATGCGATAGCAGTTTGCTATCGCCCCAAAATGGGGCATGATCGGCTCCGGGGAACAATCCGAGCCTTGGGACGCCGATGGAGCATTGCGCGCGGTATGCGTGGCGTCGGTTCACGGATGTGGGACGCGTTCGTTGGGTCGGCGTCGGGATCTTCGCTGCGGCGTTAGCGGCGATCGCCGCCTGGGACTTGTGGCCCTGGGAGCACGCATCCGCGTCTCGGCCCATCGATGAGCTCGCCTATGTGGTGTGTCTGCTCTTCGGCGCCGGCTGCGCGCTCAGAGCGGCCCGGGCCGGTCGTGGCCGCCGGAGGTACGGATGGCTGGCGATCGTCGTGGCTGGTCGCGTGGGCGGTCGGCGAAGTCGTCCAGCTGGTCGGGGGAGCGGGGGTTACTGCCGATCCGTGGCATCCGACCGTGACGCAGGCGGTGCTCAGTATGTTTCCCGCCGCCGCCTTCGCATGCCTGTTACTTCTGGGCGACCTCGAGAAGGCTCCGCGCAAGCGGCTCACCCTCGACGGGGTCATCGTTGCGATGTCGCTGTTCGTGGTGTCTTGGGTCTGTGTGCTGAACAATCTGGCCGGCGAGGGCGGCGCGCCCGTCGCCACGCTCGTTCACGTCGTGGCCGACGTGGCGCTCATGACGACCGCGATCTTGGTGTGGTCGCGGCCCCTGACCCGGCAGAGCGTCGGGCTGTTGGCGGCCGGCGTCACGACGATCGTGGTGGGCGACATCGCCGGCGTGTACGTCTCGGGCATCGGCGGCTACCACAACGGGCACATCGTCGACCTCATCCGGGTGGCCGGTTTCGGGATGGTGGCGTTCGCCGCGCTGATCAGCGTCGGCGAGCGGCCCGTCGAGACCCCGATGATGAACCTGCAGCCGGGTGTGCGTGTGTGGCTGCCCTACGTGCCGCTGCTGTTGGCGGGCGCCGTCGCCGTCGGCTATCAACTGCACCACTACGACCAAGGCGCGCTGCTCATCGCCGAGGGCGTGCTGGTGGCCGCGGTACTGGCGCGCCAATTCGTGGTGCTGGCCGACAACAGGCGCCTGCTGAGCGACGTTGCCCGCGAGGCCTACCACGATCACCTGACCGGCTTGGCCAACCGCGGGCATTTCGTCGCGACGCTCGAGCGTGCGGTGTCCGGTCGACGCCTCACCGGTGAACCGGTCGCGGTGCTGTGCCTGGACCTGGACAACTTCAAGGCGGTCAACGACGCGCTGGGCCATCCGGCCGGCGACGAACTGCTGATCCGGGTGGCCGGACGGCTGACTGCGATGTTGGGGGAGACGTGGACTGTCGCGCGCCTCGGGGGCGACGAGTTCGCCGCGATCCACGTGGGACAGGTCGACGCGTTGGCGGCCGCGAACAGGGTGCTTGAAGCGTTCAGCACACCGATCGTCGTCGAGGGCATGCCGCAGACGGTGCGGCCGAGCATCGGGCTGACGGTCGCCAGTGACAAGACCACGCAGACGGCCGACGACCTGCTGCTGAACGCCGACCTGGCGATGTATGCCGCCAAACGCGACGGCGGCGGCTGCGTACGCAGCTTCGTGCCTGACCTTCCCGTGCCATGGGAGCTGCAGCAGCTGACCGACGAGCCGCAACAACCCGCGATTACGCCCCAAGGGAATGCCGGTGGCCGCAGGCGTCGTCGTGAGGCGGCGCCGCAAGCGGCGCGCGGTGTCATGTGGCCGCCGCGCGCGGTGCGTGCCGGCCTCGCAATGTTGGCTCTCGGTGTCGTGGTGTTCACGTTGTCGACCGTGTTGCGGGACCACGCGGGCCGTATTGTGCTGCTGGACAGCATCTTGTATCCGGCGTTGAACATCTCGGCCGCCGCGTTCGTGTTTCTGCGCGCGGTGCGGGTCCGCGTCGAGCGATGGCCATGCCTTCTTATTGCGGCCGGCATGGCCAGTTTCGCCGTCGGCGACGTGACCTATGCGCTGTGGGTGCCCGAGGGCCAGTCGCCGTCGGTGGCCGACGTGTTCTATCTGGCGTTCTATCCGTTCGTCTACGCCGGCGTGCTGCTGCTGATGCGGGAGCGGTTGACGCGGGTGCCGACCGTCTTCCGAATCGACGCGTTGATCTGCGGATTGACGCTCGGCGCGGTGGCCGCCGCGGTGGCGACCGGCCCGATCGAAACGGCGATGCGAGGGGAACCGGCCACCGTCCTGGTGGGCCTCGCGTACCCGGTCGGAGATGTGCTGCTGCTGGCGCTGGCCGCGGGGATGCTGCCCATCCTCGGTTGGCGGGCCGAACTGCGCTGGGGACTTTTCACCGCGGGCTTCATGGCGTACGCGATCGGCGACACCGCCTATCTGTTCGAGACGTCGGCGGGCACGTATCTGGAAGGCACGTGGATCGATGCGTGGTGGCCCATCGCGTCGCTGCTCGTCGCGGTCGCCGGCTGGTTGCCGTCCTCGGGAGCCAGCCCTCGCCCGAAACCAGGCCTGGGCGCCTATGTTCCGGCGATTGGCTGCGCTGGACTGGCGCTGGTGGTGGCGGTGCTGGCCAACCACAGCCGAGTCGTGGTGGCGCTGGCCGCGCTGACCCTCATCGCCGTGGCGTGGCGCTTCGCCGTCACCTTCCGCGACGTCAGCGCGACGGCCGAGGCACACCGCCAAGCCATGACGGACGACGCGACCGGGCTGCCCAACCGGCTCTCGTTGGCGACGACACTGACCGCGGTGTCTGCCGCCGATTCGTCGGGACTGTTCCGGTCTCGGTCCAGCCGCGCGCTGATGCTGCTCGACATCGACCAGTTCAAAGAGATCAACTACTTCGCGGGCCGGCACGTCGGCGATCAGCTGTTGAGGCTTGTCGCGGCGCGCCTTACCCACGCAGTGCGTCCCCACGACGTGATCGCCCGCACCGGCGGCGACGAGTTCGCGGTGCTGTTCGCCGACGGCGTCGACCTCACCACGGCACGAGCCAGGGCGGGGGCGATGCTCGAGGCGCTGCGCGGGCCGTTCGAGCTGGACCCGATCCGGGTGCAGGTCGACGCCAGCGTCGCGATCGCGCTGTACCCGGACCATTGCCAGCATCCCAACGACCTGCTCAACTGCGCCGAGACGACGCTGCCGCACGCCAAGCAGAGCGCGGGCAAGATTGCGGTGTACGACGCGGGTCGGGTGCGTTCGGAGAAGGACAACGACGACTACCTCATCGAGGAGTTGCGCCTCGCCCTGTCCAACGACGAGCTGACCTGCTTCTACCAGCCCAAGGTGTGCGCCGACGACGGCCGCGTGCACAGCGTGGAGGCGTTGCTGCGCTGGCAGCATCCGCGGCGCGGCCTGCTTTCTCCCGAGGAGTTCCTGCCCGCGGCCGAACGTGCAGGCCTGATGCGGCGGGTGGCCAATCGCGTCGTCAACCTCGCCCTGGGGCAGGTGCGGGCCTGGCGTGACGACGGCTGCCGGATGACCGTCGCGGTCAACCTGTCGATGGCGAACCTGCTGGACCTCGACCTCGTCGAGATGATCGATCGGCTGCTCACGAAGCACCGTGTGCCGCCGGATGCGCTGATCCTGGAGATCA
Source organism: Mycolicibacterium agri (assembly GCF_002553505.1). Lineage (GTDB taxonomy): Bacteria > Actinomycetota > Actinomycetes > Mycobacteriales > Mycobacteriaceae > Mycobacterium > Mycobacterium agri. The sequence continues at coordinate 9,964 of NZ_PDCP01000124.1, forward strand.
CCGAGGGCACGTTCGCCAACGACTCCTTCCGCTCGCGCAAGACGGTGTTCGCGTTGCGGCGGCTGGGGGTGCGAATCTCTCTCGACGACTACGGCACCGGATGGCCGTCGCTGGCGCGCCTGCAGGACCTCTCGGTCGACGAGCTGAAACTGGACAGGGTCTTCGTGTCGCGGCTGGCCGAGGACCCGCGTTCGATCGCGATCGTGCGGTCGACGGTGGCGCTGGCGCACAGCCTGGGCGCCGACCTGGTCGCCGAGGGCGTCGAGGACGAAGCCACGCTGCACGCGCTGCGACGGTACGGCTGCAACATCACCCAGGGATTCGTGCACACCCCGCCGCTGCCCGCCGACGAGCTGATGCAGTGGATCTCGCGCAGTACGCCGCTGATGCCACGAGGGGATTTGGCGCTGCACCCAGACCTTCGGTAACGTGGCGATCGTCAACGCGGGGTGGAGCAGCTCGGTAGCTCGCTGGGCTCATAACCCAGAGGTCGCAGGTTCGAATCCTGTCCCCGCTACCAGCGGAAATGACCCCAGAGGTGTGACCTCTGGGGTCATTTTCATGCCGCTTGGACACGTATTTGGACACATTAGAATCGCTAATAGACTTAGCTATCTTGTTGTCTATCTCCAGTTTTCGCTGATTATCACGGTGGCCGTCCGTCTTAGCGGCTTAGCGGCAGTCCCCATTTGAGGCCTGCGGAACGACCGCGAGATCAGCCTGGGCCGGTGCGCGCGGGGGCGCGCTCTTTCGCCAGAGCTGCGCGGCCGCGTCTCAAGCTCATTGCATAAATGCAGCCTTGGTGCAAGCGTCCGAACTGTCCGGCTGGTTGCTTTCGCGGTGGCGCGAAGGACGCGGCCGCCGTAAACTTGATCGTGATTCAAAATGAATCACGGAGGTTGCCTAAGTTATGTCCCCTCAAACTATCGATGCGACCACCGCCGAGAAGCGGCTCGCAGTTAAAGCTGCACGCCAACGCATCGACGAACGTGAACTCGAGCGCGCGATCTACCAGGCCGCCAACCACGCGGGACTGTCACAGCGACAAATCAGCGACATCGTGGGCATCCACTCCCAGGCCACGGTGCAACGCATCCTGCGCCGGCTCACCGATGATCCGTCGCTGCTCGAAGAGACACCCGCAGAGATCATTGACCGCCGCGCCGCCGGAATGATCGATGACCACGAGATGATGGAACGACTTCTGAATTGGAAGTACTCCTTCGGCGGCGTGGTACGGATCGACGGTGTCGCGACCGACGCCTACACAACCGGTGATTGGGACGATATCGAGATGGCCTTCTACCGGGGTCTGCTCAGCGACGAGGAGTTCCAACGCCTGGCCACGCGCCACCTTAAGAGCATGGGCAGTGGCGCGCGACGATAGCCTGCGCGCAAAGGTCGCTGAACAGCTCACCACACGATCGGCCCCTGGCGGACCGCTGCATCGGGATGCATCCGAATGCACTGAACGCCGGTACGCCACCGACGTCAGTCGGCTATTGCTCCGCAAACGCATCGTCGACAGGTACCTCGCCGGCGGGAACCCGCGCCGCGATGGCCGGTCAGCGATCATCACAGCGGGCGCCCCAGGATCCGGAAAGAGCTCGATGCTCCGTGCGGTAGTCGCCGATCTCGACGACTACCGCGTCATCGACGCCGACATCATCAAGGATTTCCTCATCGAGCAAGCGATCGACGACGGCATCTACGATCATCTACTCGCCGAGATTCTGGCCGACGGATACGCATTGGCGCCCCGTGAACTCTCCGGGTTTGTGCACCTGGAATCGGTGAAGCTGGCCGACCAGATTCGACGAATATGCATCCGCCGCAAGGAGAATGTCGTGATCGAAGGCACGCTCACCTGGGATGGCCAGGGCCCGAGAATATTTCGTGAGCTCGCCGACTCCGAGTACACCGACATCGAGGTGTATGGCGTCGACAGTGGACCAGCGGTCGCCCACGAGTACGCCTTAACCCGCTGGTGGCAAGGCCGGCTCGACTGGGTGAGTGGTGCCGATCAGCTCGGCGGCCGATTCACCCCCGTCGACGCCATCGATATCTGCTACCCAAAGGGTGGGCAATCCATATGCACCACTCACGCACTGCAATTCATCGACTCTGCACAGTCCGGCGAGATCCCACACGTGCATGTCACCATCCTGCGCAGGTTGACAACCGGGACGCTCGAAGTGGCAGACGAACGGTTCTACCGCCAGTAACTTGGGCCGCTCGTGGCACCAAACGCGGACTATCCGGAGCCTTCGGTACCGCGGAGTCGTCTGCGAGGGTTTCGGGCAGCGTCACTTTGCCGGTGTCCAGGTGTAATCAAGCGACTCTCAGCATCCCCGACTCAATTAGGACGGCGATTTCAGGCAGTGGATGCAACAGCGGGTGGTTTTGGCGGGTTTGAGAGTAGCTCGTCGAGGACTTCAGCGGGTTTCTTCCAGCCGAGGGTTTTGCGGGGTCGGGTGTTGAGTTGGGCGGCAACGTAGTCGAGGTAGTCGGCCGGGAACACTGATAGGTCGGTGCCTTTAGCAAAGTATTGGCGCAGCAGCCCGTTGGTGTTCTCGTTACTGCCGCGTTGCCATGGCGAGTGCGGATCGCAGAAGTAGATATCGAGCTC
>NZ_PDCP01000125.1 GCF_002553505.1 Mycolicibacterium agri
GGTCTGACTGAACACACGCGCCACAGAGCGCTTTGAGGCACCCCGCCCCCAAAGCCACTAATTCAGCAGGCTCCTAGAACGTCCCGATCGGCCTGCTGTCCGGCGCGGCGGTGGGTGCTGACGTGCGAGGCGTGGTGGGCTTCGCGTCGGGGTCGACGATCGGGGCGAGGTCGATGCCGCGGGTTTCAGGCAGCGCTACGACGGCGACCAGGCCCGCCACGGCGACAATGATCATGGCCACCGCCAGCAGCGTCGGCGAGCCGCCGCCCAGGCTGACCAACCCGACGGAGATCACCGGTGCCGGCCCGGCCAGCACAGCGCCTGGGATCTCGCGGCCCAACGCGAACCCGCTGAAGCGGAACTCTGCAGGGAACAACTCGGAGTAGTAGGCGGCCTGCGATCCGAACATGGCCAGACAGCCGCCGAGGGCGAGCGCGAACGCCAGCAGTATCAACGCGGTACTGCGGGTGTCGAGCAACCAGAAGAACGGAAATGCCACCAGTGCGCAGAACGCACTGACGGCGATGTACACCGGCCTACGTCCCGACCGGTCCGACAGCGTGCCGAGCAGCGGGATGACAACGGCACCGACCGCGCAGCCGACGAGCACAGCGATCAGCGCCACGCTCTTGGCGACGCCCTTGCCCGCGATGTAGCTCAGTGAATAGGTCTGCACGACATAGATATTGAAGGCAAGCACGCCGTTGGCGACCATCACCAACAGCAGTCGCCTCGGCATCGCCTTGATCAGCGCCAACGCCGGCACGCGGGTGCGGGCGCGGGCCTCCTTGAGTTCGGTGAACACCGGTGACTCCGGGACCCGCAACCGGATCAACAGCCCGATGGCGACGACCACGATGCTGAACAGGAACGGGACGCGCCAACCCCAGCTCATCAACTGCTCTTCGGGCAGCGCCGCCACTGCGGCACTGACCGTTGCGGCCAGGCCGATCCCGATGAACACGCCCGAGGCCGGCAGCGACGCGAAGAAGCCGCGGCGCTTGACGGGCGCGAACTCGGCGACCATGGTGACCGCGCCGACGTACTCTGCGCCCACCCCCAGCCCCTGGAGCAGCCGGCAGATCACCAACAGGACGGGCGCCAGCACCCCGATGCTGGCGTAGGTGGGCAGCAGACCGATGACGACGGTGGCGACACCCATCAGCAGCAGAGTGCACACCAGCGAGAACCGTCGTCCGTAGCGGTCGCCTATGTGGCCGAATATCATTGCGCCGACCGGCCGAGCGAAGTAACCGACACCGAAGGTGGCGAAAGCCGCCACCACGCCCGCGGTTTTCGAGAAACTGGGGAAGAACAAGGTGCCGAAAACGAGCGCCGCCGCCTGACCGTACACCGCGATGTCGTACCACTCGATGATGCTGCCGATGACGGTCCCGGGGATCAACCGGCGCCGGGATTCGACCCAGATCTGGTCGGGTGTGGTAGCAGCGGTCATGATTAGCTCCTCCTTGAGCTGTCGCCGCCGGCAGGGCGGACGAGGTTGCGAAGTGGTTCTCCTGCGGCCAAACGGTTGATGTTGTCCGCGATCACCGCGTAGCGGCGGCGGGGCAGGTCGGTCGTCCACGCGCTGGAATGCGGAGTGCACCAAGCGTTCGACAGCTCCCACAGCGGTGCCTCAGCGGGAATGACCGCGCTGTCCCCGGCATCTGGGTAGTGATACCAGACATCGAGGATCGCTCCGCCGATCTCGTTGTCCTGCAAGGCTTTGAACAGAGCCACTTGATCGACGATCGAAGCCCGGGAGATGTTGACAAGCACCGCGTGGGCAGGCATCCGGGCAAGTGCGGCGGCGTCGATGAGACCAGTGGTGGCCGGCGTGAGGGGCGCCGCCAGCACCAGGTAGTCGGCGCGCCGTTGCAGTTCGGCGAGCTGGTCGGTGGGCATCACAGACGCCGCGGCGTCGCTGCACGCGGAGTCGTCGACAGCGACCACTTCGACACCGAACGCAGTGGCGCGCGCTGCGATGGCCCGACCGATGCGGCCGTAACCGATCAGCACCATGGTCTTTCCGTACATCTCGCCGTGCGGCACCCGTCGGCGGTACAGCGACGGCCACGCCTGCGGGTTGAACGATTCTTGCAGCCGGCCGGCGCGGATCTCCCACTCGAGCAGACGAGCCATCACGAACTCGGCGATCGGTATCTCGTGTTCGAACACGTTGGCAACCAGGGTGTCTGGGGCCAGCGCAGCGAAGTCGATCTGGTCGAGCCCGGCACCGGGGACGTGCAACAGGCGGACAGCGGGCGCGGTGCCCCCGGGTCTGCGCAGGCGCAGCGAGACGATGACGTCGTCGGCAGTGATGTCGCCGTCAAAGGCGGTCGTATTCGCCGCCGTCCACGGCAACCCGATGATGTTGTATGGCTTGGCCAGGTGTGGTCTTAGGTCCTCGACGTGCTCGGCGGCCTCACCGACCAGGTAGATGTTCACCGCTTAGCACCTGGGCGCCGGCCGTCGGTAGCCGCCTGCAAGACCGCCCGCACGGCGGAATCGGTTACCGGGGCGGGGTTTCCGGCTCGGTTCGCGTCGTGAATGTCGGGATCGGTCGGCGCTGCGTCGGCAGTGGTCGCGATGTGTACGGCACGGTCGAGGTCTTCTGCGGGGAAACCGACATCGGCCAGGCGGACCGGCAGCCCGGCGCCGCCGGCCAGATCCCACAGGTAGCCGGCCAGGTCGGTGGTGCCGACGGCGTCGGCGATGCGCCCGAGCGGTTGCGGCGCGTACTGCTGCAGATATGCGGTGACGTAGGGCAGCACGACGGCGTGCGCGGTGCCGTGCTCGACCCCGTAACTACCTCCGAGCATGTGAGCGACAGCGTGTTGGAGGGCGAACCCACCGGTCAGTGCGGCACCGGAAAGATAGGCGCCGTAGAGCATTTCGTTACGCAGTCCGATGTCGCGAGGGCTGGCCAGCAGTTCGGGCAAGTTGTTGGCGACAATCCGCGCGCCCTCGACTGCGGCCATCGCCAGCAGGGGGCTCAGGCTCGGCAGGTAGATGGCGTCGATGCAGTGCGCCAGGGCATTCATGGCGCTGGAGGCGCTGGTCGATGGCGGCAGTTCGACCGAGAGCTCGGCGTCGTAGATGACCGTGCGCGGGCACATCGCCAGGCTTTCGTGCATGCGCTTGACGCCTTCGGATGTCATGCCGCAGAACCCGGTCATCTCCGAACCGCTGTAGGTGGTGGGTATCGCGATGATCGGTAAGCCTGATTCGTAGGCGATTCCCTTACACAGGCCGGTGGCGGCGCCGCCGCCGATGGCCACAAGACAGTCCGCGCCGCGACCGGCGGCCTTCTGGACACCGCGTCTGACCAGTTCGACCGGCACCTGGCTGATGGCTTCGGGTAGCAGGCCGACGCAGCGATCGCTGATCGCTGCGGCGAATCGGTCACCCATCGAGGCCCGGCCCGGGGTTGTGACGATCATCGCGCGACGCGCCCCGAGACGCTCGACTTCGTCGCCGAGGCCGGCCGACCGGCCGGGCCCGAACACGATTCGTGGGGGAGTGGCGTTATGCACGCCGCCGGGATGGGCGAAGCTGCGCAGAGTGCTCACCAGTCCACCACCGTTCCGTCAGCCAGCACGGCCGAGCTGCTGTGCGGAACCTCGGGCGCAAAGGGGTGCTTGGCGGCCTCGCGTTCATCGACCTCGACGCCCAGCCCAGGTTCGGTGGGGATCTGCCAGTGGCTGCCGACTCGGCGCATCGGTGTCCGAACCACGTCGGCATACCAGCTCACCGCGCCACTCATCTCCTCTTGGATCACGAAATTAGGGGTGCTCACGGCGAAGTGAAGAGCCGCCGCGCCCGCGATGGGGCCGTTGGGGTTATGCGGCGCCACCCCGACCATTTCGGCGTCGGCCAAGGCGGCGATGCGCTTGCCTTCGAGCAGTCCGCCGGTGTGGTTGAGATCGGGCTGAGCGACGTGAATTGCCTTGGCCGCCAACACCGGTAGGAACTCCCGCAGCCCCACCAGACGCTCACCGGCGGCGATCGGCACTGATGAGCGCTGGGTGACCTGCCGCAGCGCCTCGGTGTCTCCGGGTTGCACCGGCTCCTCGCAGAACAACGGCTGATATGGGGCGAGTACGTCGAGGTACTGGATGGCCGCAGCGATGGAGGCCGGGCGGCCGTGGAAGTCGACCATGATGTCGACATCCGGGCCCACCGTGTCGCGCAGCGTCGACATGAGTTTGTCGACATGGCGGCGTTGCGCGGCGACCGTCAGGTGACCGCCGTAGGGGATGAACACCACTTTCAGTGCGTCGTAGCCCTGCGCCACGACGCTCGCGGCCTTGTCCCGTACCAGTCCGGTGTCGTTGGTGTCGTACACCGAACTCATGTCGCCGAGGCCGAGGTGAGTGTAGACATGCACCGAGTCACGGACCCGACCCCCGAGCAGGCGCCAGACCGGCTGCCCGACGGATTTGCCGAAGATGTCCCACAGTGCGTGTTCGATGCCGCTGATAGCGGTCGCGCCGATGATTCCCAAGCGGTAATAGCTGTGTTTGGTCAGTACCCGGACGATCTGTTCGATGTCGCGGGGATCGCGCCCGACGACCAGCGGGCTCAGGTCTTCGATCGCGCTGATCACCGCGCGGGTTTTCCAGTTCAGGCTGGCCTCACCCCAACCGTAGAGACCGTCCTGGTCGGTGCGCACTTTGACCAGGATCCAATTCCTCAGTTCGGCGTTGACGACCGTTGTCTCGACGCCGGTGATTCGGATCGGCGACTCGCCCGAAGCTTCGGGCAAAAAGGGAGATTGCGGCAACGACTGCTCCTGATCTGTTGTGGCGAAGGCCACGCTAGGACGATCCAGTGATTGCGTCCAACTCTTTTTGCTGATGAATTGATTTCGAATGCTTCTTACTGTTGGGTGGTTGCATGGACCGCACTGGCCTGGAGTGCTTCGTCGCACTGGCCGAGGAATTGCACTTCGGCCGGGCTGCCGAGCGGTGCCACATCAGCCAGCCGGCAATGAGTCAGCAGATTCGGCGCCTCGAACAGGAACTGGACGTGCGTCTCGCGCACCGCACCAAACGTGTGGTGTCGCTGACCCGCGCCGGGGCTGTCTACCTGGTGGAGGCCCGCAAGATGCTGCGCCAGATGGATGATGCCGCCGCCATGGCGCTGCGCACCGACCGTGGCGAGGTGGGACAGTTGCGGCTGGGTATCACCGCACCTGCACTGTTCGTCATCTACCCCGAGATCGCGGCCATCTTCCGCCGCCGACTACCCAACGTCGGGCTGGTGGTGCGCGAGATGACCACGGCCGAACAGGAACACGCCTTGCGGCGCGGCGATCTGGACGTCGGACTGGTGCATCCGCCGCTGGATGACCCGGGCCTGGCCACCGAGGAGATCGGTTGCGCGCCGTTCCACATCGCGCTGCCGGTGAACCATCCGCTGACCCGTCATGAGTCAGTGCAACTCAGCGACCTGGCGCGCGAGCAAGTCGTGATCTTTCCGCGTGAGATCGCTCCGCAGCTGTACGACATGATCCTGCTGCTGTGTCGCGAGGCGGGGTTCAGCCTCAAAATTGCCATGGAGGCACATCCGGCGCAGTCGATCATCGCTCTGGTCGCCGCAGGCGTCGGAATCGGGTTCATCGCCTCAGAAACCCAGCGGATCGACCGTGCCGGGGTCGCCTACCGTCCGATTCGCGGCCCCAGTCCACAGCTGACCATCGGAGTCGCTTACCACACCGACGAAACCGCGCCCAGCGTCCGAACATTCGTGGCCGTGGCACATGAAGCGGGCCGCGCCATGCGCTGACCGCTTCCGACTCATTTGCGGGCGATCACCAGAGCCGCGCGTAGCTCTTGCGGTAGTCGTCGGCGATGGCGCTGAGCCGGTTGTGCACGCCGCCGTAGGCGGCCGTATCGAGATAGCGCTTCGGGAACTTGGCCACGAATGTGTAGTTGGGATCGCACACGTTGGCCACCGGCGACACCCCGAGCTGGCTCACCAGCTGATAGGCGTCGAAGGTGTCGATACCCAACAGTGAGCTGACCCAGCCGAGCAGATCCTTCTGGCTGATCCGGAACGCGTCCTCCAGCGGCCGGATCGACCCGGTGCTCATCACGAAGTCGTCGTTCTCCAGCCGCGGCCAGCCCAGCGGTTCGGCGCCCTTGACCACGTCGACGGTGATGGCTGTGCGCATCGCCGACTCCAGCCCGGTTCCGGTCACCTCACCCTCGCCCTGGCGGGCATGGCCGTCGCCGAGCGCCAGCAGTGCGCCGGGCACGCTGACCGGCAGGTAGAGCGTCGTGCCCGCCCGCAGTTCGGGGGTGTCCATGTTGCCGCCGTATACCGACGGCACGAACACCAGCCGGCTCTCGCCGAAGGCCGGCGCCACGCCGACGGTGCCGTGCATCGGATCCAGTGGCAGCGTCAACGCGAAGTCCGAACGCACCGCGCGGAACGTCGCGGTCCACTTCTCCACGTCGATGTCGTAGAACCACACCAACTCCGGCAGCGCGTCGTGCAGCAGAGCCGTCTCATGGGTTCCCGACAGGGCGCCGAAGTGGGGGAACAGCGATGACACCGCGTACTTGCGCGCGGGGATGATGTCGATGAAGTGCACGGCAAGGATGTCGCCAGGTTCGGCGCCCTCGACGTGAATGGGTCCGGACACCGGATTCATGTCCTCGAATTTCACGACCTCACTCGGGATGTCGCCGGGGTGCTGCACGCGGCCGCCGAAGCAGTCCTCGGTGCCGACGCGCAAGACGTCACCGGGCTTGATGGACAGTCGCGCCGGATAACCGCCGAAGCGGTGTGCCCATTCGTCCGGTCCTGGCGTGTAGGAGACCAGTTTCACCTCGACCACGATTCCTTACTCGGCTGCCGCAATGGTGGTGTCGATACCGCGCCTGCGCAGGATGACGCCGAGCACCGCACCGATGGCAAGCCATGCCAGGCCGACGATTTGCGCGCTGCTGCGGGCATTGAAGAGGACGAACACCAGCACCACCAGGCCGACGACGGGGAACACCAGGTGCACCAGCCAGCGTCTGCTGTGTTGTTTGCCGATGTAGTACCAGATGACGGCCACGTTGAGGATCGCGAACGCGGTCAGGGCACCGAAGTTCACCAGCGACGAGATGACCGTCAACCCGTTCGGCAGCAGCGTCAGGTAGATGCCGAAAACCAGCGAGACGATTGCGACCAACAGCGTTGCGGCAACGGGGACGTCGTGCTTGGGGTCGATCCGGCGCAGGAACTTGGGCAGTTGGCGGTCGCGGGCCATCGCGAACAGCAGCCGTGACGTCGCGGCCTGGGCGACCATGGCGTCGGCGAATCCCCAGGCGATCGCGGTGGCCACCGCCGTCAGAATGTACAACCAGTGCCCGCCCGCGAAGCCGGCTGCGTCATAGAACGCGACACCTTCTGAATCGCCTTCGGCGATAAGCCTTTCGGGGTTCTCCACCAGCATCGAGGCCACCCACGTCTGTACGACGAAGAGGACGCCCACCAGCACCAGTGCGATCAGCATCGACCGGCCGAGCTGATGGGCGGTGCCCTTGTGCTCCTCGGCCAGCGTGGAGATGGCGTCGAAGCCGAGGAACGACAACGCCGCCACCGACACCGCCGACAGCACCATGGTCAGCGAGAAGTTCCCCGAGTCGAAGAACGCCGAGAAGTTGAAGCCGCGGCCCTTGCCCTGCGCGACGGCGGCCAAGCCGATCACCAGGAAGATGGCGAGCACGATCAGCTCGAGCACGATCATCACCCGGTTGATCCGGGCGGTCAGCGTGATGCCCAGATAGTTGATCACGGTGTTGAGCACCACGAAACCGATCAGCCAAACCCATGCCGGGACCGCGGGAATGGTGGCGTGCATCGCCAGCGAACTGGCCAGGTACAGCAATGCCGGAACGAAGATGTAGTCCAGAAGCATGGCCCAGCCGGACACGAAGCCCACCGGCTTTCCGATGCCGCGGCCCGCATACGAGTAGACGGACCCGGCGATGGGAAAGGCGCGGGCCATCTGCGCATACGAGTTGGCGGTGAACAACATCGCGACCAGCCCGATGCAGTAGGCCAGCGCGACCATGCCGCCGGACAGCGAGAAGACGCTGCCGAAGATCGCGAACGGCGCGATCGGCACCATGAAGATCAGGCCGTAGATGACCAGATCGGCGGTGCTCAGCGAGCGTCGCAGTTCCTGTTGATACCCGAAGCGCTCGATATCGGTGGGGCCGGATTCGCCCTCGGCCCGTTCAGACGTGGGCTGCACACGATCAGTCACTTCGAGACGGTATCGAATTGACGTCCACGGCGAAACCTGGAAGAACCTGTGCGTCTGCTGTGAGTAAATGCCCGTGTGCACGGGTTTTCGCGAAATCAGATTCGATTATCAATGCCACCTGGCGTTTTTCTTCAAGAGACTGGCGTGCAAGTGGAACGCCTCATGGTGATCGGGAGGGGAGACGGGCTACCTCGGCATGACAGTGGGCTCTCGAGCAAGCCCGCGACCCCCGCTAGGCGCCCAACGCCGGTCCGATCACGGTGTTCCACGATTCCTGCACCTCGGACTCGAACAGTCCCCAGGTGTGGGAACCCTCTGGGCGCACGACGAAGGCGACCGGCACACCGGCTGCCGCAGCGGCGTCGGCGAACTTCCTGGTGTTGCTCAACACGATGCTCTCGATGAGCCCGCCGGTGACGTTGCCGAATCCCGGCGGCAGCCGGTCCACTTCGCCCTGCGCGCCGCCGGACGCCGCCGCGTACATCCCCGACGCCTCTGAGCTTTTCGACGTTCTTCGACGGGTCGTGCGCAACCCACAGCGGACCGCCGAGCGGACCCCACATCGCCTCGGCGCTCGCGCCACCGCCCGCCGCCAGTGCATCCACGAGGGGATTGTGTAGAGACCTAAATCACTCGGCAAGCGGGCGCGGGCAATGTGAACGCCACAGGGCGCCGTCGCCCTCGAAATGTCAAAAACCAAGCGCGGCTGGCTAACTGCGCTTGGTCTTGTTGGCCCAGTAGCGCTGGCCGTCACGGGGCATGCGGCCGAAACCGGCCTTTGCCGCCGGGGCGAGCAGCTTGACCGCAAGCGCGGCAGCGCGCTTCGGCTCGATTGCCACCACCCACGTGAACAGGGTGTCGGCGCCGTCGGGTTCGATCAGGTAGTCCTCGGCGAATCGGTTGAACAACGGCAACGACGACTCGTAGCACGCGAAGGAGTGGCGGCTGCCGTCTTCCCAGCGGAAGTAGCGCTCGCGCATCCGCGCACCGCCGAGCGCGACGACTTCGCGCGTGGTGCCCACCCCGAACGGTCGCGGCGACGTCCAGCTGAGCTCTTTGACGGCCGGACCCCACGCGGCGATCGAGGCGTCGGAGGTCAGCTGTTCCCACACTTGAGCCGGCGGCGCGGCGAAGCGCTTCTGATAGGTGAAGACGTGTGGCGCCGATTCGAAGAAGTCGGCGTCGGCGGGTTGTAGCGGATACCAGCGCGTCACGTCGCTCAGCATGCCGCATCGACGCCGACGTCGCGGCGAGACGGCCAACGCATTAGGGCTTGTCGCGGACGGTACGGTCACGTACCGTTGCTGGTACCAGACAGTACCAGCGAGGAGGCGGCATGGGTGACTCGACGACGCCGGCGGGAGACAGGGCATGACGCAAGAGCGGGTGGTCGACGTCGGCGGCGGCGTCGAGCTGTGCTACGAGCAGATCGGCGATCCGAGCAACCCGCCGATCGTGCTCATCGCCGGGCTGGGTCAACAGCTGCACGGCTCGTGGCCGACGCAGTTCGCCACCGCGCTCGCCGACCGTGGCTACTGCGTCACCCGGTTCGACAACCGCGACGTGGGCCGGTCCACGCATATGGATTTCCCGCCGCCCAAACCGCTTTCGATACTCCGCGGCGGCAACCACCCGCGCCAGTACACGCTTGCCGACATGGCGCGCGACACCGTCGTGCTGCTGGACAGGCTCGGTTACCAGGACGTCCATCTGGCAGGCATATCGATGGGCGGCATGATCGCCCAAACGGTTGCCGCGCGGCATCCCGAGCGGGTCAGCACGCTCACCTCGATCATGTCCAACACCGGCGCTGCGCGCATCGGGCGGCCGGCGTTGTCGACGTGGCTGCGGCTGGCCGTCGCGAAGCCGCCGCGCACGCGTGACCAAGCGATCCAGCGTGACCTGGCCATCTTCCGTCACATCGGTTCGCACGGCTTCCCGTTCGACGAGGACCGCGTGCGGGAGCGGGCCGCCATCGCCTGGGACCGCGACCGCAGCAGCGCGGGCACCCCCCGCCAACTCGCCGCTATCTTCCGCTCCGGCGACCGCACAGCCGAACTCGCCCGGATCGACGCCCCAACGCTGGTGATCCACGGCGATCGCGACCGCATGGTGCATCCGACGGGCGGCGCCGCGACAGCACGCGCCATACGCGGAGCGCAACTGGAGACGATCGCGGGCATGGGCCACGACCTGCCTGTCGGGGTATGGGACCGCATTCTTGACCTCATCGCCGGGCACATCACGACCTCGGCGAACCGCAGCGACGAAACAGACGGGATAGGGGAGAGGCGATGAAGAGGTCGACGCGCAGGACCATCAACGGTCGCACCGCTGTCATATCGGGCGCAGCGTCAGGTATCGGCCGCGCACTGGCGCAACGGCTTTCGGCCCACGGCTGTCCGGTGGCCATCACCGACATCAACGAGAGCGGACTCAAGGAGACCGAGGCTGGCCTCTCCGGCCCGACCTTGGCGCGGGTGCTCGACGTGCGTGACGCCGACGCGCAACACGTCTTCGCCGCCGAGGTGGCCGACTGGGCCCCGGCGCCGATCGGCGCGGTGTTCAACAACGCCGGCGTCGCCGTCGCGTCAAGCGTGCTGGACGCCAATCCCGAGGACGACAACTGGTTGTGGGACATCAACTTCCACGGGGTCGTCAACGGGACACGGGCGTTCCTGCCGATTCTCGTCAAACAGAACGACGGCTCGATCGTCAACACGTCGAGCGTGTTCGGATTGGCCGGGATGCCGCACCAGAGCGCCTATTGCGCAGCGAAATTCGCCGTACGCGGCTTCACCGACTCGCTGCGTCAAGAATTGCGCGGCACCGGCGTGACCGCCATCACCGTGCATCCGGGTGGGGTCAACACCAACATCGTGCGCAACGGGCGCTTCCGTGTCACTCCCGACGCGCCGTCTCACGACGAGGTGGTCCGGGAGTTCGCCAAGCTCGCGATGACTCAGCCGGACAAGGCCGCAGAAGTCATCCACCGCGGCGTGGAGAGGGGCAAGGCCCGCATTCTCGTCGGCCCGGACGCCTACGTTTTCGACGTCCTGACCCGGGTGTCGCCGACCTATTATCTGGACCTGCTCAACCTGTTTCAGGTGCCCCTTCGGAAACGGGCGCAGCGCCGCGCACTCGAGACGGTGTGATGCCACATGCGCGCCGTCGTCATCACTCGGCACGGTGACACCTCGGTCCTGCAGGTGCAGGAGCGGCCGGATCCGCCGCCGCCGTCGGCGGGGCAGGTCCGAATCGCGGTCCGTGCCGCCGGAGTCAACTTCGCCGATCATCTGGCCCGCGTCGGGCTGTACCCCGACGCCCCCAAGCCGCCCTGTGTCGTCGGCTACGAGGTATCGGGCACCATCGAGGCCGTCGGCGCCGGCGTCGACGCGGCGCGCATCGGTGAAAGAGTGTTCGGCCGAACACGTTTCGGTGGATACGCGGAGTACGTCAACATCCCGGCGTCCGATGCGATACCCCTGCCCGACTCGCTGAGCTTCGAACAGGGCGCGGCCATTCCGGTCAACTACTCCACCGCATGGGCCGCGCTGCACGGTTACGGGTCACTGCGGACAGGCGAACGGGTGCTGATCCACGCCGCGGCCGGTGGTGTCGGTATCGCCGCCATCCAGTTGGCGAAGGCGGCGGGGGCCGAAATACACGGCACCGCATCGCCGGGCAAGCACGCGCGACTGCGCGAGTTCGGCGTAGACCGCGCCATCGACTATCGCCGCAGCGGCTGGTGGAAAGGGTTGCCGCCCTACGACATCGTGCTGGACGCGATCGGCGGGACGTCGTTGCGACGGTCCTACAACCTGCTGCGGCCCGGCGGCCGGCTCGTGGCCTACGGTTTCTCGGCCATGCAGCAGGGCGACAAGCGGTCACTGCGCACAGCGCTGCCCCAGCTGCTGCCGATGCTTCGCGGCTTCAACCTGGTCAAGCAGCTGTCGGACTCGAAGTCGGTCATCGGCTTGAACATGCTGCGGCTGTGGGACGACCGCGGAACCATCGAGCCGTGGATCGGACCGCTGTCGGACGCACTGGCCGATGGGGTGGCCGTTCCGGTTGTGCACAAGGCGGTGCCGTTCGCCGAAGCCGCCGAGGCACATCGGATCCTGGCCGCCAGGGAGAACATCGGCAAGGTGGTGCTGGTGCCCTAGGAGCCTGCTGAATTAATCCCGCGTGGCGGGCGTGGTTCTGCTGGGGTTTTCGGGATGATTGACGGGTGCAGGG
>NZ_PDCP01000126.1 GCF_002553505.1 Mycolicibacterium agri
ATGGAAAAGTGGGGCAACGCCATGTTCGTCACGCCCGGCGTGGTGATCGACGGCAAGCTGCACACCCATTCGCTGGTGGACATCAACCTCGGCATCCGAATCCTTTTGGGCAGTTCGTATTACGACGACTGGTCCGACCAGGAGATGTTCGTCAAGACCGATCCCCTGGGCAACCCGGTCGACCGTCGGCATCCGTGGAACCAGCACACCAACCCGAGACCGCAAAAGCGTGACTTCGACGACAACTACAGCTGGGTGATGTCACCGCGCTGGTTCGACGGCAAGAACCACCTGGCGCTGGACACCGGCGGCGGCCCGCTGGCCCGACTGTGGGCGACCGCACTGGCCGGGCTGGTGGACATCGGCTACGTCAAGGCCACCGGCCGCAGCGTGCAGATCAACCTGCCGAAGACCGCGCTCAAGGGCCCGGTCTCGCTCGAGTGGAAGATCCCCCAGCAGGGCAGCAACACCATCGAACGCAACCGCGCCCGGACCTACTTCCAGGCCTACGCCGCCGCATGCGCACTGCACTTCGCCGAGAAGGCGCTGGTAGAGATCCGCGCGGGCCGCACCAAGACCTGGGAGAAGTTCGAGGTGCCCGACGAAGCCATCGGCTGCGGGTTCACCGAGGCGGTACGCGGCGTGCTGAGCCACCACATGGTGATTCGCGACGGCAAGATCGCCAACTATCACCCGTATCCGCCGACACCCTGGAACGCCAGCCCGCGCGACAGCTACGGCACACCCGGGCCGTACGAGGATGCGGTGCAGGGTCACCCGATTTTCGAGGAGAACAAGAGGGAGAACTTCAAGGGCATCGACATCATGCGCACGGTGCGCAGCTTCGACCCGTGCCTGCCCTGCGGTGTGCACATGTACCTCGGCAACGGGAAGTCACTGGATCTACTGCACTCCCCCACCCAATCCGTCACCGGGGAATAGCGTATGGCCCCGCCGACACTGCCAGGCCTCCACGATTCCCAGGACGACGCGCAGTGGCGCACGGCGGGCGAGCGAATACAAACCCTGCTCGACGCGTCGTCCTCGGGCGGCGCCGTCGCGCGGGAACGCGCGGAGCAACTCGTCCGTGAAGTGACCGACCTGTACGGGGCGGTGCTGATGCGGATGATGGAGGTGGCGTTGGCCGCCGATCCGGGTCTCGCGGACCGGTTCGCGGCCGACGACCTCGTCGCCAGCCTGCTGCTGGTGCACGGGTTGCATCCGTACGACGTCGAGCGGCGGGTGTCTGACGCGCTGGACAGCGTGCGGCCCTACCTCGGGTCGCACGGCGGGGACGTGTCCTTGCTCGGGGTGGCCGACGGTGTCGTTCGCCTTCAGTTCCAGGGCAGCTGCAAGACCTGTCCGTCGTCGTCGATCACGCTGGAGCTGGCGGTCGAGGACGCGGTCCGCGCCGCCGCGCCGGAGATCGCCTCGATCGAGGTCGTTGCCGCGGACAAGGACCCGAGCGCCGGGTTGATACCGGCTGATTCGCTGCTCACCCGGTTGCGCAGCAACGGTCACCGGTCGACAGCGTGGCAGCCGGTCCCGGAGCTCGCCGAGTTGAGCGACGGCGAGGTTGGTGGCTTCCGGGTGTCGGGCACGACGACTCTCGTCTGCCGGATGGGTGACGATGTCTTCGCCTATCGCGATCAATGTCCAAGTTGCACCGGCACATTGGCAGGCGCGCAGCTTTCCGGTGCGGTGCTGAGATGCCCGGGCTGCGGCGCCGGTTTCGACGTGGTCCATGCGGGCGCGGGTGTGGGCGGCGACAGGCACCTCGAGCCGATACCCGTGCTCATGCGGGACGGTGTGCTGTCGATGGCCACCCCGCAAGAAGTGGCGTGATGAACGGCACCGGCAACGTCACCGACGTTCTCGCGCGGATCCGCGCCAGCCGCGGAACACCGCAGGTGGCCGGCGAGCGCTGCGAGATGTGCTCGGAGGCCATCGCCGACGAGCACCAGCACGTGGTGAACCTCGAAGGTCGCCAAATAATGTGTGTCTGCCGCGGCTGCTACCTCCTGTTCACCGACACCACCGCCGAGTTGCGCTACCGCGCCATCCCCGACCGCTACCTCACGTTCCCGGACTTCGCGCTGGACCGACGCCAGTGGGAGGCGCTGCAGATACCCGTCGGGCTGGCCTTCTTCTTCCACAACTCGGCGCTGGGGCGCACGGTTGCGTTCTACCCGGGCCCGGCCGGCGCCACGGAGTCGGAGCTGGACCTACAGGCGTGGAACGACATCCGCACCGCCGACCCGCGGGTGGACACCATGGCCGACGACACAGAGGCCCTGCTCGTACGGGTACCCGATGACGAAAGCGCGCCCCCGCTGGGTTATCTGGTGCCGATTGACGCCTGCTACGAGTTCGTCGGGCGGCTGCGCATGATGTGGCGAGGCTTCGACGGCGGCCAGGACGCACGCAACTACATCGACGAGTTCTTCGAGTCGCTGGACAGCCGCAGCCGGGTGGTGGATCGAGCATGACAGATGTCACGTTCGCCGTCCTCGACGTCCTGCCCGAGCCACACGCGGTGACGCCGATCCTGATGGTGCGGGTCGGCATCGCCTCGGTCGGCGAGGAACCGGTGCACGCGATCGCACTGCGGTGTCAGGTGCGCATCGAACCGTCGCGGCGCCAGTACTCCGACGGCGAAGCCGCCGGGCTCATGGACTTGTTCGGGCCGCGGGAACGCTGGGCGGGCACTCAACACTCATTCCTGTGGCAGCACGCCACCGCGATGGTGCCGGGCTTCACCGGTACCACCCAGGTGCACCTGCCGCTGCAGTGCACGTATGACTTCGAGGTGGCGGCGGCGAAGTACCTGCATGCGCTGCGAGACGGCACCGTCCCGCTGCAGTTCCTGTTCAGCGGAACGGTTTTCGGCCGTGGGTCGAACGGCTTCACCGTGCAGCAGGTGCCGTGGGACCGCGAGGAGCGCTACGACATGCTCGTGGCCGTCTGGCGTGACCTGATGCAGCAGCACTTTCCGAACACCGGGTGGCTGCGGCTGGACCGCTCAACCATCGACGCACTTGCGGCGTACCGCTCCGCACGCGGGCTGCTCGGGTTCGACGACGCGATCACCTCCCTGCTGGCGACCAGCTCGGCGACGCGGGAGATGCCATGACCGCCGGGTGGGACCATGCACGCGCCGTCGCCGACGCGGTGCTGTACGAGGGCTACCTGCTCTACCCGTACCGCGCCAACTCGCGAAAGAACCAGTCGCGCTGGCAGTTCGGCGTGCTCGGACCGCAGGGCGCCGCGGACACCGGCATCGGTGAGGATGACACGCTGTCCGCGCAGGTACTGGTGCGGTCGAACGGCGTCCCGTCACTTTCGGGCGTGGTGCGGTTCCTGCAGTTGCAGCACCGCGGGGCCGAGCGCGACGTCGGCGGTGGCCGCTTCGAGCGAGTCGACGAACTGGCCACCGGGTCAACCAGCTGGCTAAGCTGGGATGAGGCGGTCGAACGCGAGGTCGCGATCGACCGGTTCCCCGTCACGAGCCTGCCACGCACGCTTGATATCTCGATCCCCGGTGGCAGCGACATCGAGATGCTCGATGGCGGTCGGCTGGTGCGCACCCGCCGTGCGCTGCACGGTCACCTGGATATCTCCGCCGAGCGGGACGGCGAACTGTTGCGACTGTCGTTCGAGGTGCGCAATGCTGCGCCACCGGCCGCCGACAAGGACGAGGCGATCGCGACCTCGTTGATCGGCACGCATCTGCTCATCGAAGTCGCCGATGGGGAATGGGTGTCGCTGCTGGAACCACCGGACTCCGCGGCCGACGCGGTTGCGCGGTGCCGGCAGCACCGCTGTTTCCCGGTGCTTGCGGGACCGCCAGGCGCGCATGACCTGGTGCTTGTGTCGCCGATCATTCTCTACGACCATCCCGAGATTGCCGAACAGAGCAAGGGCGCGCTGTACGACTCCACCGAGATCGACGAGATTCTCACGTTGCGGGTCATGACGATGACCGACGAGGAGAAGGCGCAGGCCCGCGCCACCGATCCGTTGGCGGCCCAGATCATCGACCGCTGCGATGCCATGTCACCCGAGGCGATGCTGGATCTGCACGGTGTGCTGCGCAATCCGCACGGGCCTCCCCAGGAACCGGGGCTGATTCCGGAGGTCCCCGCGGACGTCGACTGGTGGGATCCCATGGCGGACAACGCGGTACGCCCCGAAGTGGACGCGATCCTCGTCAACGGCACAAGGGTGACCCGCGGTAGTCGGGTCCGGCTACGGCCGTCGCGGCGGGCCGATGCCCAGGACCTCTTCTACGCCGACAAGATCGCGCGTGTCACCTCGGTGCATGAGGACGTCGACGGTGACCAGCACATCGGTGTCGTCCTCGAGGATGATCCGGCCGCCGATATGCACGACTGGTACGGCCGCTACCTGTACTTCGCCCCCGACGAGGTCGAACCGCTGAAGTGAAAGGAATCCGAAATGGAAGTTGTGGGTTGGATTGCCGTAGGTGTCGTGGCGGCCGTCGTGCTGACCGGCGCGCTGATCGGAGTCATGTCGATCCCGGATGCCAGGCGCTACCTCAAGATCCGCCGGATGTAAGCGTGGAGATGCAATCACGTCTCGAATTCTGGTAGCCGGGATCGGCAATATCTTCCTCGGCGACGACGGCTTCGGCTCCGAGGTGATGCGTCACGTCCCTCAACGGCTCGGTGGTCCGCGTGTTCAGCTGGTGGACTACGGGATCAGGGGCATGCACCTGGCGTACGACCTGCTCGACGGCTGCGAAGCCCTCGTCCTCGTCGACGCGATCCCCTGCCGGGGGGCGCCGGGCACCATTCATGTGTTCGAGGCCGACCATGAAAGCCTGGCCGCCACAGCGGGTCTCGATGCGCACGCAATGGACCCGGCGGCGGTGTTCGCCAGCCTCAAGGCGCTCGGCGGCACGCCGCCGTACACGGTGGTGGTGGGCTGTGAAGCCGCAAATGTCGACGAGGGTATCGGGCTGTCCGAGGAGGTCACGGTCGCGGTCCCCGCAGCGGTGCGCGCAATCGAGGACGTCATCGCGCGGCTGCTCGAACCGGTGAGGAAGGGCTGACCATGTGTCTGGGCATCCCGGGGCAAGTCATCCGCATGCTGGAGGGCTATGGCGACCAGCTCGCCCTCGTCGATGTCGCCGGTGAGCCCAGGAAGGTCAACGTCGGCATTCTGCCCGAGGAGACCTTCGCCCCCGGCGACTGGGTGATCATCCACATGGGCTTCGTCGTGGAGAAGACCAACAAGGCCGGCGCCGACGCCGCGACGTCGGGCCTGGAGTTGATGGGCAGAGGTCAAGGCATCGAGGACCCGCCTTGACCAGCCGGCACCGGTCGCGCATCGACGTACACGGGGTGGTGCAGGGCGTGAGCTTCCGGCCATTCGTTTATACAACGGCAGCCGCCTTGGCCTGACTCGACTACCACAACGACGGGGCCGCGACGGCAGCAACAACTCAGGCCACGCTTGAACTGGTAAACAGCTCGTCCTCCGAAAGCGTTTGCCCCGTAGCGAGATCGGAGGACACTGGTGGATAGCCGGGGTCAGCGATGTGTGCTTGCGTGAATTGCAGATAGCCCCCTGAGGAGAGACTGCCGAATGACGACTACCGTGCAACCGGGTGGATCCTACGTCGATACCGAACTGTCCGCTGATCTGGCCGCCGCCGCGCTGGACCTAGCCCGCAGATTCCACGACGGCGCCACGCTGTGGGTGATCTCTCCCCGATGGGAACCGCACGCACACCACGTCGCCGTCGAGTTCGTCCATCCGGTGATCATGGGCAAACGGGCGTTGCCGTCGGTCGCGCTGGTTGAACCGGATCCCGTGGCACAGGTGCGGGTGGCGAGTCAGCCCGGTGACCTGCTCATCGCGGTCGCATCGGCCGATGAACCGGCGGTGATCGATGCGATGCGCCGCGCTCCGGCGTGGGGCGTTCAGACGCTGTGGATCGGTTCGGGTCCGCGACCGCCGGCGGGCGCGGCCAACCACATCCTCTGGATCGACTCGGACGACCCCCTGCTGCCGGCCACCGGAACCTT
This sequence comes from Mycolicibacterium agri, assembly GCF_002553505.1. GTDB lineage: Bacteria > Actinomycetota > Actinomycetes > Mycobacteriales > Mycobacteriaceae > Mycobacterium > Mycobacterium agri. Next base: position 6,054 of record NZ_PDCP01000126.1, read on the forward strand.
CGTGCTCATGTACCACCTGCTGTGGGAGCTCACCCACGTCTGCTTCGAGCATCCGGGACTGCTCAAACCCTCCGCCGACGAGTGCACCGACGAGGTCTGCGTGACCTGTAGTGACGAAGGCCGCCTCGCCGAGGTAGTGCTGGAGCCGACCGACGCGACCAATCAGGCGCTGGTCCGCACAGCCAGGGGCGAGGAATCGGTTGACGTCACGATGCTGGGTGATGTCGCACCCAACGACCTCGTGCTGCTGCACGCGGGTGCCGCGATCACCCGAATTGAAAGCGAGGTGAGCCGATGACAGAGTCCGAAAACACCAGCTTTCTGTATCCGTTTATCGAGTCCGAGGAGACCGACGCCACCAGTCTGCTCGACGACCTGGCGGCGTCGGCCCGGGGCAAGGCCGCCGAGAGCGCGCGCCTGCAAGGCGAGTCACTGGACGAGTACGGCAACGCGCTGACAATCGCAGGAAGCGCGATGGCCGAACGGTTCCGCCGCGGCGGGCGGCTGTACACCTTCGGCAACGGCGGCAGTTCCACCGACGCCGCGACGCTGGCGTCGCTGTTCAGCCGGCCAGCACGCGGTCGTCCCGTCGCGGCGTGGTCACTGGCTGCCGACAACGCGGTGGTGACCGCGCTGGGCAACGACGTCGGGTTCGAGCTGATCTTCAAGCGCCAGATCATCGCCCATGCCCGCGACCGCGACGTCGCGATCGCGTTGTCGACGTCGGGCAGCTCCGCGGACTTGATGACGGCGATCACCGAAGCAAAACAGCGGAGCCTACTGACCATCGGGTTCTCCGGTCACGACGGCGGCCGGATGGCGGTCGCCGACGACGTCGACTTCTGCTTCACCGTGCACAGCCAGAGCATCCACCGCATCCAGGAAAGCCACGCCATGCTCGGTTACCGGCTGTGGTCGGTGGTCCAGGAACATATGGCCCGCGCCAACCAGGCGCAGGCCATATGACTCGCCTGGTTGAGAAGGCATGATCGCCGCGAACACGATAGACCGTGTGCACCGCCCAGGCGCTGAACCTGATGGCCGAGACATTCAACTGCGGCCCCACTTCGAATGGCGCGGGGACTGTGCTTCATGCGCGGCGAGGTGCTTCAGGGTGATCAAACCGTGGAGTGCAAGGTTTTCGGCACTGCATCTACGCCGGAGACACCGATCGGCACGTGCATGGGCTTTCCCGCAGGGCGTCTGCGCGGCCTTGGACAACTTCGACCGGCTGCACCGCGAAACCTCCCTGCTACTCGGCCAACGCGACTCTCGCCGGGGTTATTGGGTACCGATTGCGGGTATCCCGGCGATTTACTCGCCGCGGCGCAGCGGCGCCCGAGAGGGGTTAGCCATGAGTAATGCGGAACAACGAAGGTCCCGGGGGCCGGGTTTGATCAGCCATCGGGCGGGGCCGTCGGGCACATACGAGGGCGACGAATCGGTCCCGACGTATGGTGATCCGGAGAATCCCGATTTTTGAGACGACGTTTTCGAACGAACCGACGGGCGACGTCGAACCCGAGGTACCGCCGTATGAGGGGCGCAAGACGTCCGCAGATTCGGGGGACGAGACCGTGAAGTCCCGGTGCGCGCGTGGGCGGAGCGAGCACTTCACCCGCCCAGCAGCAACCGGCATCGCTCGCGCCGGAAACTGACCGTGGCGACGACGCTGTAGACACGCTCACGTGCCCGGTGTCAGGCGCGAGGAGAGGCAGCACGGATTGTTGGCACGGTCCTTCGATCAGCTCTTGACTCGAAGGTACCGCACCGCTCGGATGTTGGCCGACTCTCAACGACACGCCCTCTGAGGGCGAAATCACAACTGGCCCTTGATAACTGAAACGGCAGGAGGTTGGCGGGCTGGATAGACTGCCGGAATGAACCAGGACGAAGCGGCCTCGTTGTGGCAGGCGAGCTGCGTCGAGGCCAGCAGCTACAGCTACGACTGCAGCAGACCGTCGAAGGACTGTCTATCGCGGCGATCTCCTATTACATCGTCGGACTCGTCGGCTACCTGGCCAAGGGACTCAAATCGGTGGGCCTGCCCATCGACGACACCCTGACGGCGGCGCTGGCCATCCCGGTCGCGGTGCTGCTGGTGTGGCACACCGTGCACCGGGTACGCCGCCACGTTCCAGGCCTCGGCGACGGCTCGCGCAACCCGACATCCGGAAATGCCGGTACGGAGCTGGTGAAGCAGGCCAGCGGCTGAGAACTTCGCCGACAGAATCCATCCGGTGCGTCAACCTGCCGTCGGATCGCGTTGACCTTCGCGCCCAATAGCCTCCGCGACCAGACCATCACTGCGGCCGAGTTTAGCGGGCTATAGGCCTGCTGGCGATAAGCAGGAGATTTGCAGCGGCCACCTTGGCTCAGATTTAGAACCCGCTTTCGGCGGGCAGCAGGCCACGCGCGACGGCCTTGCACAACATCTGGTGGTCCTGCTCGGTTTGATCGGCGTAGCGAAGGGCAAAACGGCATAGCGCACGGTCGAGGTTGTCACCGCTTCCCGCGTATCCGGCGATCATCGATGCGCCGCTGGTGCGGGCGTGCCCCTTGGCGAGGAGCCTGCCGCAGATGCCGGCATAGTCGGTGAGCGCAGGCGCGGTGAGGCCGTCGATTGCTATCGCGCCCTTCATGTTTCGGAACTGCCGGACATAAAACTGGCGACCACCCACAGTGGTCCAGCCCAGCAGCGGATCGCTGACGGTCTGCAGCGCCTGTTGATATTCGACGACGCGCTGACCCTGGTGGGCATGCCAGGCCGCGTCACCATGCACGAAGCGTGCGATCACCGACCGACGGGCCTGCTTGAGCTGCAGGAACACCACGTCATCCGGGCTGCTGCCCTCACATAACACCACGTACGCACGCAGGCCCACGCTGCCTACGCCGACCACTTTGTGTGCAGCATCGGTCATCGTGTAGCCGCCGAGCACCCGGCGCCAGTGGCTGGGCAACGTTGCCAGGTACTCGTCCATCGCGATGCTGAGCTGTCCGACCTCGGCATCATCCAGCCGGGTGATCAGCGGCGGCTCCTCGACGATATGCCTGCCGGTTTCGGTTTCGCGGGTGAGCCGCGGCAACGCCCGATCGCTGACGCGTTTTCGAGCGCGCTGGGCCGAACGCTCGATCTCGGCGCGCAGCGCCTCGTCGGATGCGGTGACCTGCAACCGGGTTTGGTCGAGGCGGTCGAACGAACGCGCCAACAACGGTCGTTCGGCGAGCCATCGGATGTGGTTGCGGTAGGCGGCCACACACGAGGTGACCGCTGACTCGCATTGTTCTTCGGTGGCGCGGTTTTGCCTGCCCGCCACCCAGATGCTCGCGGTGAGGCGGCGCAGATCCCATTCCCAGCCGCCGGTGTGTGCTTCGTCGAAGTCGTTGAGGTCCAGCACCAGATCGCGTTCCGGCGAAGCGTAGAACCCGAAGTTTCCCAGATGCGCATCACCGCAAATCACCGGTCTGATGCCGGTCGCCGGGAGATGGGCGACGTCCTCGGCCATTACGATCGCTGTGCCCCGTAGGAACCCGTACGGCGAGGCGATCATCCGACCCACCCGAACCGGAATGAGCCAGTCCACACGGCCCTGGTGCGATTCCATAATCTGATGCACGGCGTCGGGACGGCCCACCGGCGGGCACCATTCTCCTAACGCCGATCGCGGCACCCGCTGGCGCAGGCTACGTCCCAGCGCGTACCGCTGCGAACGCGGGGTGGACCGCTTGCGTAACGAGGCGTACTCGGCCCCGTCCACCTCCGGCAGCACGCTGCAATTAGCAACGCGGTCGGGTTGTTGATGCATGGCCACCGCCTCGCCTGTCATTCTCTGCGCGCCCATGTATTCACCGCCGAAGTCGCGGGCGACTTCGGATGCGACGATGGTAGCCACCCTCGCCGCGGATGCCCGCCAGACTTATGGCACTACGTGGTTGCCAACCATCGCCCGTTCCGCCTTGATCACCGCGGTGACCGCGTTGATCAGCGCCAGGTGAGTGAAGGCCTGAGGGAAGTTGCCGAGGTGTCGTCCGCTGTGCGGGTCGATCTCCTCGGCGTAGAGCCCGAGGCTGCTGGCCGCGGACAGCAGCTTTCCACACAAGGTCTTGGCTCGGGATAATTCGCCTATTTCGACTAGGGCCGAGACGAGCCAGAACGAGCAGATCGTGAAGGTGCCCTCCGCGCCGGATAGCCCGTCCTCGGTCTCGTCGACGCGGTAGCGCAACACCATGTCCTCCTCTGTGAGCTCGTCGGCGATCGCCAGCACGGTGTTGCGCACCCGCCCGTCGCTTGGCGGAAGGAACCCCAGCAGCGGGATGAGCAGTACCGAGGCGTCGAGGGCCTTGTTGTGGTAGTGCTGGGTGAACACGCCGCGTTCATCGACGGCGTTGGCCAGCACATCAGCGCGGATCTCGTCGGCGGCGGCGCGCCAGCGGCCGGCCAGCGTGTCCTCGCCGCGCACCGCCGCGATCCGGGCTCCGGCGTCGGCGGCTACCCAGCACGCCACCTTCGAGAAGGTGAAGTGCTGAGGGCCCGACCGCACCTCCCAGATGCCCTGGTCGGGTTCGCGCCAGTGCTCGAGCGCGTGTTCCACCTGAGTCTGCACGATCCGCCACAGCCGGTCGTTGACGCGGTGATGCGGCCCGGTGTGCAGGTCGACTGCGCGCACGATCGCGCCCCACACATCGTGCTGACGCTGGTTGTAGGCGCCGTTGCCGATCCGCACCGGCCGCGCACCCTCGTAGCCGGAAAGGTGATCCAGAGTCGTTTCGGTTAGCTCGCGCTCGCCGTCGACGCCGTACATTAGCTGCAGATCACCCTGTTCGGCTTCGGCCACGTCGGCGACAAACCGGAAGAAGTCGTTGGCCTCCCAGTCGAAGCTCAGCGAGTTGAACGCCCACAATGTCTTCGCGGTGTCCCGTATCCAGGTGTAGCGGTAGTCCCAGTTGCGCTCGCCGCCAGGCGATTCCGGCAGCGAGGTGGTGGCCGCCGCCACGATCGCCCCGGACGGGGCGAAGCTGAGGCCCTTGAGCGTCAGGGCACTGCGTTGCAGGTGGCCCCGCCATCGATGGTCGGGGAACGTGCCGCGATCCAGCCAGTGCTGCCAGTGGTGGCAGGTCCAGCTCAGCCGGCGCACCGCTTCCTTCATCGTGGTAGGCGGGGCGTGCGTGCTCCAGGAGAGCGCGATGAACCGGCGCTGGCCCTCCTTGAGCAGCGTCCGTGCGGTCGCCGTCGGGCCCTCGAACCCGATATTGAGGTCGGTGGTGAGGTGCAGCCGAGGTCCGTCGCCCGCCGGCTCGGCTATCGCGTCGTGATAGCCGTTGCCGGTGTAGGACCAACGGGGCGCCAGGCGGCCGTAGTCGAACGCGGGGGTGCAGTCCATGTCCACCTGTACCTGACCATTGACACAGCGGACCATGCGTAGCAATACGTGCGCCGCGTCGTAATCGGTCGGCGCGCGGCGATGGGTCATCGAACGCTCGTCCTCGTGATGCCATGGCCCGATCAGCAGGGCGTCGGCGACGACCAGCCAGCCACCACCCGGCGTCCACCAGCTGGTCTCGACCACCATCGTGCCCGGGAGGTAGCGACGCGCCGCGGGGACGTCGACCCCGGCCGGGCCGATGCGAAAGCGCCCGGCGTCGCGATCTAAAACGGCACCGAATACACTGGGTGAATCCATCCGCGGCAGACACAGCCACTCCACCGCCCCGTCCGGGGCGATCAACGTCGTCGTCTCGCAATCGGATAGGAACGCATAGTCTTCGATCGGCGGAAAATGGCTATGCCCCATCCCAAGCCCGCTCGCCGGCCCCTCGACCATCGCAGCCCACCTCCCTGGAGGTTCGCCCACCCCCTGGACACAAGCTCATTTTGACAGGTCAACGGTACGCGCAGCCCATACCGCACAACCTAGAAAAAGAATCGGTGGCGCAGATTGGCCCGACGTGTGCTCGTATCACACCTCTGCCGCAGAGCTCGTACATAACGATGCCGACCCCTATTGGGCTACCGCCTCTAGATCGCGCACTACCGAGTGGCTATGTCAACTCGAATTGGCCCCGGCTGGGCGGTTCGAAGTGGCCCCGCCCGGGGAAGGCTGGAGTTGCCGTGC
>NZ_PDCP01000127.1 GCF_002553505.1 Mycolicibacterium agri
GGTCTGACTGAACACACGCGCCACAGAGCGCTTTGAGGCACCCCGCCCCCAAAGCCACTAATTCAGCAGGCTCCTAGTTCGCCGGCAACCGTCGCAATACGTTCGTCGCCATGACCCACCTGCTCGGCCATAGCGACCCGGATCGACGTATTCATCGGCCTGTTCCGACGGCCGATCGCACATGAGAGGTCGGTCGATGAGCTCATGGCGGGACAGCGTGCCGGAACTGCAGAAGCGTCTCTCGGGGCGGGCTTTTACTCCGGAATCTGCGGGTTATGACAACGAAATTGCGGTGTTCAACACGGCAGTGCAACATCGGCCAGCACTGGTTGTAGGTGCGGCCGACGCGGAAGATGTCGTCCAGGCGGTGAGATTCGCGGCCCGCCACGGCCTGCACATCGCCGTCCTCAACACAGGGCACGGACCATCGCTGCCCGCAGGGGACGGCGCGCTGATGATCACGACGAGGCGGATGTCGGAGATCGCCATCGATACCGGCACGGGCACGGCACGAGTCGAAGCCGGTGTCCGGTTCGGTGACCTCGTGCAGGCGGCGGCAGTTCATGGCCTGGCACCGTTAGCGGGATCTGCTCCTGGCGTCGGGGTGGTCGGCTACACACTCGGCGGTGGCGCAAGCTTGACCATGGGACGCAAATTCGGTTGGGCCGCAGACCATGTCAGCGCGATTGACGTGGTCACGGCGGACGGTCAACTGCGTCGTGTCTCAGCGCACTCCGAGGCGGATCTGTTCGGCGGGCTGCTCGGCGGAAAGAGCAATTTCGGTGTTGTCACCGCGATGGAATTCGCGCTGTTTGCGGTGACTCACCTGTACGCGGGCGCACTGTTCTATGCCGGGGAGCACATCCGAGGGGTTCTGCAGGAATATCGGCGGTTCACGATGACGGCGCCCGACGAGATCAGCTCGGGCGTCACCGTGTTGAATCTGCCGCCGATGCCTGGCCTTCCGTCGTTCATGACCGGCAAGCTCATCGTTTCCGTAAGCCTCTCCTGTGTCGGCAATTCAGTTGTGGGCAAGCGATTGGTCGAACCGCTGCGTCACGCGGCGCCGCTGTTGATGGACACCATGGCCGACATCCCGTACAACCAATTCGGTCAGATCAGCGCCGAGCCGACGGACCCCGCGCCGGCCCTCGAGCACTTCGGACTGTTGCGCGAACTCACCGACGACACCGTCAAGGCCATCGTCGAGGTGGTCGACTCCGCTGCCCACAACGGAATCAACATCATCCACATCCGCCATCTCGGGGGAGCCTTCGGGCGGCCACCCGCTGTTGCGAACGCGGTCGGCTCGCGCGACGCGGCCTTCGCCTTCTTCGCGCTGACTGTGGTGCCACCCGGTCACCGAGTCGCTGACTATCGCGACTGTGGGGCTGAACTCGTCGAAGCGCTCAAGCCGTGGCTACACGACCATGCTCATCCCGGCCTCCTCGGCCCTGCCGACGCCACCGTCGAGCGCACCCGACGTGCCTACGACCCTGCCACCTATCGAATGCTGCAAATCGTGAAAACCATGTACGACGCCCGCAATTCGTTCCGCTTCAATCACAACGTCCCGCCTGGGTGAGTCGTTGATGTTCGGACGGGTTGAGTCGGCGCGAGGCTGGTCTCATCGTGGGCCGTTGGCCGCGCTCCTGCGACCCGAACCGCTGCCAGTCGGCGTCGGAATCGCCGTCGCCGCCGCGTTCATCATCGCGGAGACGGCAGTCGTCTACTGGCTCAAGCACATGGGGTCGCACCATTCGTTCCGAGCTCTCTTCCTGCTCGGCGTGCTGGTCGTGTCAGCAGGCTGGGGATTCGGACTGGCCGTCACGACAACCTTCGTGAGCATGCTCGTCTATCTCTACTTCCATCTCGAAGACCACAATCTGCTCACCGGCGATGACTTTGTCGCCCTGTTGGTGTTCCTGCCCATCGCTCTGTCAGCCAACATTCTTGGCAGGCAAGCGCGCCTGCGAGCCATCGAGGCGGAGGACCGCCGCAGGGAGGCGGACTGCGCGGCTGCGCTGGCCAATTCACTCGCCGACCAACAAGCGGCGCTGCGGCGCGTCGCCACCTTGGTGGCGCGCGGAGTCGCGTTGTCGCAGATTTGTCCCGCGGCCGTGCTCGAACTTTCTCAGGGGTTGCGCGTCGAAGACGTTGTCCTGCTGGAATATGGATCGTCCGGCGCCACGGTCGTGGCGGGCCATCGCGACGGATCAGGCGACGCCATCCAGTGTGCGGGAAAACAGGTGTCGCTGGATGGCGCGAGCGTCACTGCCACGATCTTTCGGGAACGGCGGGCCGTCCGAATCGACTCGTATGCCGATACGACAGGCCCGACTGACGCGCACATCCGCAGCCTCGGTCTCCAGTCAGCCGCAGGTGCACCGATCCTCGTGGGTGACCGGCTCTGGGGCGCGTTGATCGTCGGGTCGGTTCGAGCCGGATCCCTCCCGATCGGGACCGAACTGCGCATCCAGGATTTCGCCGATCTTGTGGCCACCGCAATCGCCAACGCCGAGACCCAGGCGCAATTGACCGCTTCTCGCGCTCGAATCGTCCAGGCCGGCGATCAGGCGCGGCAACGATTCGAACGCGACCTCCACGACGGTGCGCAGCAGCACGTGGTGTCGCTTGGCCTGCAGCTTCGCGCCACCCAGCTGTTGGTCGAACCCGACCAACATCGGTTGAACGACCAGATGTCGCTTGTGGTCGCGGGCCTGAGGGCAGTCGCTGCCGAACTTCGCGAGCTGTCCCACGGAATGCATCCCGCCATCCTGTCGAGAAGCGGGCTCGAGGCCGCGATCAGAGGCTTGGCCCGCAGATGCGCGATACCCGTCGACCTCGACCTCGACATCAGCGGCAGGTTGCCCGAGCCGATCGAAGTGGCGGCCTATTACGTCGTGGCCGAGGCCTTGACCAATGCCGTCAAGTACGCCGGTGCCTCCGAGATTGCCGTGCACGCCAGCGTGGACGACGCGATCCTGCGTCTGGTTGTCGGAGACGACGGAATCGGGGGCGCGGTGGTGGGCAGCGGGTCTGGCCTGATCGGGCTCAAGGACCGCGTCGAGGTGCTCGGCGGCCAGTTCGACGTCGTCAGTCCGACCGGTGTCGGGACCACGCTGACCGCGACCATTCCGCTCGCCGCGCCGTAAACGACGACGGCCTCGACGGCTGGATAGCGAGCCAATCGCCGAAAAGCGCCCCCGGCAGGACTCGAACCTGCGACCAACCGCTTAGAAGGCGGCTGCTCTATCCGCTGAGCTACGGAGGCAGCGCACTCACCCTAGCGAATACGGCGGCCGATGCCGTAAGCGCGAACGGGGGCCTGCGGGGAAGGGCTAGCAGGTAGGGGATAGGAAACGTCCTCCGTCGTGAGTTGCGTCGGACTAGCGTGGGTAGGGAACGTTCGGGCCGACGGGAGGGGCAGCAACGATGGCGAGGTGGCCGCAGCGTGAGCGACGTGCGTGAGTTCGGCGCGGCTGGGCTTCCGGAGGAACTCAGCCCCGTCGACCAGATCCTGCACCGCGGCGAAGCCAACCCGCGCACCCGGTCGGGCATCATGACCGTCGAAATCCTCGACACGACGCCCGACTGGCAACGCCTGCGTACGCGCTTCGAGCACGCGTCCCGCAAGGTGCTGCGGCTGCGGCAAAAGGTCGTCATGCCGACGCTGCCGACGGCGGCGCCCCGCTGGGTCGTCGACCCGGACTTCAACCTCGACTTTCACGTGCGCCGGGTGCGGGTCGCCGAGCCAGGGACGCTGCGCGAGGTGCTCGACCTCGCGGAGGTCACCCTGCAGTCGCCGCTGGACATCTCCAGGCCGTTGTGGACCGCGACGCTCGTCGAGGGCCTCGCCGGCGGACGCGCAGCGCTGGTCATGCACCTCAGCCACGCCGTCACCGACGGCGTCGGCGGAGTGGAGATGTTCGCGAGCATCTACGACCTGGAGCGCGACCCGCCGCCGGAAACTCCTCCGCCGCTGCCCATTCCGCAGGACCTCTCGCCGAATGACCTGATGCGCGAGGGCATCAACAGGCTGCCGGGCGCGATCGCAGGCACCGTCGGCAAGTCGTTGTTCGGCGCGGTGCGCGCCGTCGGTCAGGTGATCCGCGACCCGGTGTCGACGGTGGGCGGGGCCGTCAACTACGCGGTCTCCAGCGCACGCGTGATGGGGCCGGCCGCAGAACCGTCGCCGGTGCTGCGGCGACGGAGCCTGTCGTCGCGCAGCGAGGCCATCGACATCGAGTTCGGTGACATGCACCGCGCCGCCAAGGCCGCGGGCGGCTCCATCAACGACGCCTACCTCGCCGGCCTGTGCGCTGCGCTGCGGCTGTACCACGAACACATGGGCGTGCCCATCGACACTTTGCCGATGGCGGTGCCGGTGAACATGCGCTCCGACAACGACCCGGCCGGCGGAAACCGGTTCGCCGGAGTCAATCTCGCCGCACCCGTCGGCATCGAAGATCCCGAGCGACGGATCCAGAGCATCCGGTCGCAGATGACCCGCAAACGCGAGGAGCGTGCCGTCAACATGGTCGGCGCCATTGCGCCGGTGCTCAGCCTGCTGCCCGACCCGGTCCTTGAGGGCATGGCGGGCTCGATCGTGAACGCCGATGTGCAGGCCAGCAATGTGCCCGTGTATCCGGGCGACACTTTCCTTGCGGGCGCAAAGATTCTGCGGCAGTACGGACTTGGCCCGCTGCCCGGCGTCGCGATGATGGTCGTGCTGGTTTCGCGGGCCGGATACATCACGGTCACCGCACGCTACGATCGCGCGGCGGTGGTCGACGGGGACTACTTCGCCCAGTGTCTGCAGGCCGGCTTCGACGAGGTGCTCGCCCTCGGCGGCGACGGCCGCTGTGTGCCCGCATCGTTCACGCCGGCAGGCGACGAATCCAGTCCTGTATCACCCAACGGGAGCAGCCCGCAATGACCGCCGCAGACCAACAGCCGAGGCCACGCGCCAACCCGCGCACCATGCGGTTGCCGGGATCGGTCGCCGAGATCCAGGCCAGCCCGGCCGGCCCGAGCATCGGTGCGTTCTTCGACCTCGACGGCACGCTGGTGGCCGGTTTCACCGGGGTCATCATGACGCGGGATCGGTTGCGGCGCGGCCAATTGGGGGTCGGCGAGTTCATCGGCATGGTGCAGGCCGGGCTGAACCATCAGCTGGGGCGCTCTGAGTTCGAGGACCTGATCGGCAAGGGCGCCCGAATGCTGCGCGGCAGCTCGCTCAGCGACATCGACGAACTCGCCGAGCGACTCTTCGTGCAGAAGATCATGGGCCGCATCTACCCGGAGATGCGTGAGCTGGTGCGCGCCCACATGGAACGCGGCCACACCGTCGTGCTCAGCTCGTCGGCGCTGACCGTGCAGGTCGAGCCCGTCGCGCGCTTCCTCGGCATCAGAAACGTGCTGAGCAACAAGTTCGTGACCGACGAGAACGGGCTGATCACCGGCGAAGTCGAAACACCCATCATCTGGGGGCCGGGCAAGGCGCGAGCGGTGCAGGCATTCGCCGCCGAACACGGCGTGGACCTGTCGAAGAGCTACTTCTACGCCGACGGCGACGAGGACGTCGCGCTGATGTATCTGGTCGGCAATCCGCGGCCCACCAACCCGGGCGGAAAGATGGCCGCCGTTGCGGCCAAACGCGGTTGGCCGGTGCTGCGGTTCACCAGCCGCAGCGGCAACAACCCCGTCTCCCAGCTGCGCACGGCCGCCGGTGTCGCGTCGATGGTGCCGATCGCCGCGAGCGCCTTCGGGTTGGGACTGTTGACCCGCAACAAGCGCACCGGCCTGAACTTCTTCACCTCCGCGTTCGGCCGCGCCCTGCTGACCGCGACGGGTGTGAACATCAACGTGCTGGGCCGCGAGAACCTGTGGAAGAAGCGTCCTGCGGTGTTCATCTTCAATCACCGCAACCAGGTTGACCCGATCATCGCCGGCAGGCTCGTCGAAACCAACTTCACCTCGGTCGGCAAAAAGGAGCTGGAGAAGGACCCGATCGTCGGCACCCTCGGCAAGGTGATGGACGTCGCGTTCATCGACCGCGACAACCCGAAGGCCGCCGTCGAAAGCCTGAAAAAGGTTGAGAAGCTTGCCCGTAACGGCCTGTCCATCCTCATCGCCCCGGAAGGAACGCGGCTCGACACCACCGAGGTCGGCCCATTCAAGAAGGGGCCCTTCAGGATTGCGATGTCGGCGGGCATACCGATCGTGCCGATCGTCATCCGCAATGCCGAGGTCATCTCCGCGCGCGACTCCGCGACGTTCAACCCCGGCACCGTCGACGTCGTGGTGTACCCGCCGCTGTCGGTCGACGACTGGACGGTCGACAATCTGTCCGAGCGCATCGAAGAGGTGCGTCAGCTCTACCTCGACACGCTGAAAAACTGGCCGCACGACAAGGTTCCGAAGATCGGGCCGTACGCGCCGAAGAAGGCCGCAGCAGGCAAGGCGACGCCGAAGAAAGCCGCAGCAGGCACGGCGGCGCCGAAGAAGGCGGCCAAGAAGTCAGCCGACAAGAAATCTGCCGCGGCGGTCAACAACGAGAAGTCGACCAAGACCGCGGCCAAAAAGGCAGCCGATAAACAAGCCGGCAAGGCCGCTGCGAAGAAGGGGCGGTCGTGACCAGCGACCCGATGGCCAGCTTCGACACGGCCGACGACGCGCTGGTGTTGGCCTCGGTGTCATCGCCCGCCGAGCGAGAGCTGTTGAACGACTGGCTGCAACGCCAACGCCGCGAGCATCCCGAATCCAACGTCTCGGTGCTGGAGATCCCCGAGGGCGATCCGCCGCCCGGCGTGTTGGCCCGCCTCGTCGAGGAACTCGAGGCCGACGAGGACCGCACCGTCGTGCCGGTGCGCGTCTTCTGGGTGCCCGGCGGCCTGCCGACGCGCTCCAAAGTCGTCGCGCTGATCTCCGGGCGCGACACCTATCGACCGCCTGAGATCCTTCAGCACCGCATCCTCAAGCGCGACCCCAGCCGGGCCAGGGTGGTCGCGGGCGATCCGGCGAAGGTGTCCGAGTTGCGCCAGCAGTGGAACGACGCCACCACCGGCGAAAACCCGCGTGAGTTCGCCCATTTCGTGCTGCGCCGCGCAATTCTGGCCATCGAGCGTGTCGAGTTGCGGTTGCTCGGCCCGGAGTACAAGTCGCCGAAGCTGATGGCGCCCGAAATCCTGGCGTCGGCGCGGTTCCGGGAGGGCCTGGAGAAGATCCCCGGCGCCACGTTGGCCAAGGCGGCCGAGATGCTCGACGAACTGTCCACTGGTTGGAGCCGGTTCTCCGTCGACCTGATCCCGTCGCTGGGCCGGGCCATCTACAGTCGGGGGTTCGACCCCAATATCGATTACGACCGCGCCGAGATCGAGCGGATGCGGCACAAGCTGGAAACCCATCCGGCGGTGCTGTTGTTCTCGCACCGGTCCTATCTCGACGGTGTCATCGTGCCGGTGGCCATGCAGGAGAACCGGCTTCCGCCCGTGCACACCTTCGCAGGTATCAACCTGTCGTTCGGTTTCATGGGCCCGCTGATGCGCCGTGCAGGTGTCATCTTCATCCGCCGCAAGCTCGACGACCCGCTGTACAAGTACGTGCTGCGCCAATTCGTCGGCTACATCGTCGAGAAGCGTTTCAACCTCAGCTGGTCCATCGAAGGCACCCGCTCGCGCACCGGAAAGATGTTGCCGCCCAAGCTCGGTCTGATGAGCTACGTCGCCGACGCCTACCTCGAGGGCCGCAGCGAGGACATCCTCCTGCAACCGGTGTCCATCAGCTTCGACCAGTTGCACGAGACCGCCGAGTACGCCGCCTACGCCCGCGGCGGCGAGAAGACACCCGAAGGGCTGTCCTGGCTGTACAACTACATCAAGGCGCAGGGCGAGCGCAGCTACGGCAAGATCTATGTCCGGTTCCCCGAAGCGGTTTCGATGCGCGAGTATCTCGGGCCGCCCGGCGGGCCGACCGCCCACGACGAGGCGGCCAAACGCCTTGCGATGCAGAAGATGGCGATCGAGGTGTGCTGGCGGATCTTGCGCGCCACTCCGGTCAACGCGACGGGTCTGGTGTCGGCGCTGCTGCTGACCACTCGCGGCACGGCGCTCACGCTCGATCAGCTGCACCACACATTGCAGGACTCGCTGGATTACCTGGAGCGCAAGGGAACTCCCGTCACCAACAGTGTGTTGCGGCTGCGCACCCTCGACGGTGTGCGCGCCGCGCTCGACGCGTTGTCCAACGGCCACCCGGTGACGTGCATCGACTCCGGACGCGAGCCCGTGTGGCGGATCGCGCCCGAGCACGAGCACGAGGCGGCCTTCTACCGCAACACCGTGATCGACGCGTTCCTCGAGACGGCCATCGTCGAGATGGCGCTCGTCTACGCGGCACACGCCGAGGGAGATCGCCTGGAGGCGTTCTGGAATCGCGCGATGCGGTTGCGGGATCTGCTGAAGTTCGACTTCTACTTCGCGGAGTCCTCGGCGTTCCGCGAACATCTCGCCGAGGAGATGGCGTGGCATGAGTGCTCGCAGGCAGAGGCTCCCAACTGGGAGCAGCGTGTCGCCGCGGGCGCCGACGAGATCTTCGCCATGCTGCGGGCGAAACGGCCGCTGATCGCGGCGGCGGTGTTGCGGCCCTACTTCGAGGCCTACGAGATCGTCGCCGACGTGCTGCGCGACCTGCCCGCCGAGGTCGACGAGAAGGAACTGACGCGGCGCGCGTTGGGCGTCGGCAACCAGTACGTCGCGCAGAACCGGGTGCGCAGCACCGAATCGGTGTCGGCGCTGCTGTTCGCAACCGCGCAGCAGGTCGCCGCCGATCAGCACCTGCTCGAACCGGCCGCCGACCTGCTGGAGCGGCGCACCGCCTTCCGCAACGAACTGCGCGACATCTTGCGCGACATGGACAAGGTCGAGCAGATCTCCTTCGAGCAGTTCTACGCGCGCGAGCAGGAGCGCCGCGCGATGCGCCAAAGCGCCGAGCACGGCGCCGAAGAGACGGCGGGAAGCGGGACCTAGCTGGGCACGCCATACGCTGGAGGGATGACAGCGGTGGTGTCCGGCGTGCGCAGCAGCGCGGTATGGCCCGTGCTGTTCGCCGTCGGCGTGCTGGCCGGCTTGACCGCCGCGGGCATCGGCGGCATGACGCTGGCCGACGCGCTGCTCGCCACCGGGCTGCCCAACCCGGGCCCGGTCACCACCTACGGACTGCCGTTTGTCCGGGCGGCGGGGGAGATCGCCGCCGTCGTCGCGGTCGGGTCGTTCATGTTCGCCGCGTTTCTGGTGCCGCCTCAGCAGAACGGCGTGCTGGACGCGGACGGGTACCGAGCGCTGCGCGTCGGCACCGTCGCGTCGGCGGTGTGGACGGTGGCCGCGGCGCTTCTGGTGCCGCTGACCGTGTCCGACGTCACGGGCCAGCCGTTGTCGACGCGGCTGAGCCCGCTGGACATCTGGTCGGTGGCCAGCCTGATCGAGACCGCGGGCGCCTGGCGGTGGACGGCCTTCCTCGCGGCGATCGTGACCGTCGCGAGCATCCCGGTGCTGCGCTGGTCGTCGACGCCGCTACTGTTCGCCGGTTCGCTGGTCACGCTGCTTCCGCTGGCGCTCACCGGCCACTCGTCGTCGGGCGGCTCACACGACCTGGCCACCAACAGCCTGCTCATTCACCTGGTCGCGGCCGCTCTGTGGGCCGGTGGCCTGCTGGCGCTGCTGGTGCACGCGCTGCGCGGCGGCGGCCACGCCGATCTGGCCGCGCGGCGGTTCTCCGCCGTGGCGCTGTGGTGCTTCGTCGCGATGGCGCTCAGCGGCGTCATCAACGCTCTGGTACGGATGCGGCCGAGCGACCTGTTCGACAGTGCCTACGGCGCGCTGGTCATCGCCAAGGCGGTTGCGCTGTGCACGTTGGGTGCCATCGGGTGGTGGCAACGGCGCCACGGCGTCGCCGCGTTGCAGGCCGACCCGCAGGCCCGCCGGCCCTTGATCCGGCTGGCGTTGACCGAGGCGGTGGTCTTCGGGTTGACGTTCGGCGTGGCCGTCGCGTTGGGCCGCACCCCGCCGCCGCCTCCGCCGATCTCCAACCCGTCGATTCCCGTCGTCGAGATCGGCTACGACTTCGCCGGTCCGCCGACCGTGGCGCGGGTGCTGTTCGACTGGCGTTTCGACCTGCTGCTCGGGACGTTGGCGATCGTCATGGCGGTGGTGTATCTGGCCGGGTTGCGACGGCTGAGGCGGCGCGGCGACACCTGGCCTCCGGGCCGCACCGCCGCATGGCTGCTGGGCTGCCTGGTGCTGTTGTTCACCACGTCGTCGGGCATCGGTCGCTACATGCCGGTGATGTTCAGCATGCACATGGCCGCGCACATGCTGCTGTCGATGCTCGTGCCGATCCTGCTGGTGCTCGGCGCTCCGGTCACGCTGGCGCTGCGGGCGTTGCCGACCGCGGGCAAGGACCAACCGCCGGGTCCGCGCGAATGGCTTCTGGCCGCGCTGCATTCGCGGCTGTCGCGCTTCTTCACCAACCCGATCGTGGCGACGGTGATCTTCGTCGCCGGCTTCTACGGGCTGTATTTCGGCGGGATCTTCGACGCCGCGGTCAACACCCACGCCGCGCACGTCGCCATGAACGTGCACTTCCTGCTGTCGGGATACCTGTTCTATTGGGTGGTCATCGGCGTCGACCCCACACCGCGGCCGCTGCCGCCGCTGGCCAAGCTCGGCACCGTGTTGGCGTCGCTGCCGCTGCACGCGTTCTTCGGTGTGGTCTTGATGAGCACCAAATCCGTGCTGGGCGAAGGCTTTTACAAGTCCCTGCAGCTCGACTGGCACACCGACCTGATCGGTGACCAGCGGCTCGGCGGCGGAATCGCTTGGTCTGCAGGCGAACTCCCGCTGCTGATCGTGGTCATGGCGCTGCTCGTGCAGTGGACCCGCAGCGACCGGCGCACCGCCAAGCGCCTGGACCGCGCCGCCGACCGCGATGACGACGCTGAACTGGCTGCCTACAACGCGATGCTGGCCGAACTGGCGAAGCGCGACGCGCGGTAGGGACTTGGCGCTGCTGTCTTTTGCGGTCACGCGGCTGCATGCGGCCAGCGTCTGCATGCGGCCAGCGTCTGCATGCGGCCAGCGTGAAGATTTCGCGACTTTCGGCCCGATTTTTCGCAGTGGCTGCACGTTCGGCGAGGCAGTACTGTCCGCATCGATGAGCGACGATGGGTTTTTCGACGAGGAGGTCGCCGCCACCTACGACGAGGCGACCTCCGGTATGCACGACGAAAGCGTCATCAACGAGGTCGTCGACGTGCTCGCCGGCCTGGCCGGTGACGGTCGCGCACTCGAATTCGGGATTGGCACAGGGCGTATCGCGCTTCCGCTGGCGCGCCGCGGCGTCGAGGTGCATGGCATCGACATCTCCAAGCCGATGGTCGCGCGGCTGCGGGCCAAGCCGGGTGGGGCCGACATCGGCGTGACCCTCGGCGACTTCGCCACCACGCGCGTGTCCGGCACCTTCACGCTGACGTATCTGGTGTTCAACACGATCGAGAATCTCACCACCCAGGACGCCCAGGTCGCCTGCTTCGCCAACGCCGCGGCTCATCTGGAGCCGGGCGGGCGGTTCGTCATCGAGGTCGGCGTCCCGGCGCTGCGGCTGCTGCCGCCCGGGCAGCGGGCCGTCCCGTTCGATGTGGGTGAGAAGGCCTGGGCTTACGACCTGTACGACTGCGCGACCCAGTCGATGACCTCCAACTATGTCGACGACATCGACGGCAAGGCGCGGTTCCGGTCGATCGCATTCCGCTACGTGTGGCCCGCCGAGCTCGACCTGATGGCGCGCATCGCGGGCCTGACGCTCGAGGAGCGGTGGCAGGACTGGGACGGCACACCGTTCACCCATGAGAGCACGCGGCACGTGTCGATCTGGCGAAAGCCCTAATTGCTCGCTTGCTTGCTTACACCCGACGCCTGGCCGCCTGGCGCCTGGCGCCTGGCCGCCTGGCGCTTGGCCGCGAAGCGGAATCTACGCAGCGAAAGTGCGAGTAAGGACCTGTGCGGATTCCGTCTCGCGGGTAGTGGGGCGCGGCGGGTTAAGGG
>NZ_PDCP01000128.1 GCF_002553505.1 Mycolicibacterium agri
ACGGCAACTCCAGCCTTCCCCGGGCGGGGCCACTTCGAACCGCCCAGCCGGGGCCAATTCGAGTTGACATAGCCATCGATAACCAGTCGTGCCCCCGTTATGCGCGACTGCGTGAGCTCACACCGATGTTTCGACGCCCACCCGATCACGTGTGGGCGGAGTACTTCCGTCGCATTTGTGAGCAGTCGCCAGCGATCGAATGGTTCGGCGCGGGCTTCGCGAGGTGCGAACCCGACGATGTCACGGGAGCATGCGACCGGCTACGGGCTGCTACCGCCGCAGCAGATGCAGCCTTCATCGCCCATTTGAGAATGATCTCCGCCGAGAAGGCATCGGACATCGTTGGCGTCGAGCAGCAGAGCGAGGCGTCATATCCGGTCGACGGCCCGTTCCTGCTTCCATGCGGCCCGCCACAGCACATCTACTGACAGCGCGATGGCCCACGCGGCCTAACGCAGCTACTATGATGTTAGACCGCGTTAGGAAGGGTGGGTGTCGAAATGACCAGCGAACTCGACCGGCTGCTCAAGGACCGATTCGACCTGTCCCGCGACGACTTCGTCGCCGCACTCAAAACGCTACCCGCGGTCCGACCGTGGGCCGCTGCCCTATCCGAAGCCGAATCCCGCCTCCTCGACGACGCCGACTTCCGCGAAGACCCCCGGGCATACCTGGCCGCCGGCACCGACATCGCCGGCCACCTCGGACGCCTGACGATCTCCGCGTTCACCGCCGAAGAGGTGGCCGCCGGCCTGAGCATCAGCGCCTCACGCGTACGCCAGAAGCGCCTGGCCCGCGAACTGTGGGCGATCGCCGACGGGCAAACCTGGCTGTTCCCGATCTCCCAGTTCGAACGAGACGCCAACGGCGGCCCCGTGCGCCAGATCCGCGGCCTCGACCAAGTGATCAAAGCACTCGCACCAGACCTGCATCCGGTCGCCGTCGACGGGTTCCTGCACACCCCCCAGCCCGACCTGTTCGTCGACAAGGCCGTCTCACCGCTCGAATGGCTACGGGGCGGCGGCGACGTCGCCCAAGCCGTCACCGCAGCCACGACCGCCGACTGGTACGGCCGGTGAGCGCACGACTGCCCAATCCACCCACCGCAGCGCAATTACGCGCTACAGGAATCCGCGACGACGAATACCGCATCGTGCGAACCGACACGACGTGGTGGCGCGTGCACCGCACCGCCGGCGCCCACGTGCTGGCGTGGAACGCATTGCGCCATTACGGGCCACTCCTGCGATTTGACCCGCACCCACCCCCCGCACGGGAACACCGCGACCACGGAGTCTGGTACGGCGCATCCACCCCTTTGGCCGCCCTCGCTGAAGCATTCCAAACCGACCGCACCATCGACCGGTTCCGCGGCCGCCCCTATCTGACCGGACTGCGCTTCACACGCGAACTGCACCTACTCGACCTGGCCACCGGCAGCACCGGCACCTGGGCCACCCGCGCCGGCGGCACATACGCCCTATCCACCGGTCCTCACTCCATCACCCAGCGCTGGGCCCGCCGCATCACCGAAGCCTTCCCAGGCCTCGACGGCCTGCACTACAACAGCCGCTTCGCCGGCGCACCCTGCACCGTCCTGTTCACGCCCGCAGCAACCGCCATGCCACACCGGCCGACACTGTCCCTGCCGCTGGCCCACCCCGGCCTCGCACTCCGCATCGCAGGCGCATCACGGTCCCTCGGATATTTGGTCATCTAACACTTGAGAAACCTCCGGCAAGAACGGCAGCCCGACGGCGGCCCAGGTTCCTGCAGGAGGCTTGCGCGGTGCAGGGCCATTCGCGGCTAGTGGGGGGAGTAGCCGTCGATCTGAGTTCCGTTGGCGTCATTGCGGATTACGAGCGTTGCGCCTGGGGCGGGGACGATGCCGGTGATGTCGGTGGCGGCTGGCCGCGGCAGCGTCACGAGTTCCTGGCAGTCGCGGTCGAGGACGGCCAGCGATTGCTGCGGGGGTCAGTTCGGTGCCGCGGTCGATGACACGGATGATCGGGTCGTACGGCCAGGCGGTGGCGTTGCTTTCGCTGCCGCTGGGGCTGGGTGAGGGCTGAGGGCTGAGGCAGCAACGTTGAGTGCCATCCGGGTTGTGCAGTGTCACCGTTGTGCTGCCGTCGCCGTCGCCGCGCGACGTGCTGACGAGGAGGTCACCGCGCGCTCCGCGTGACGGCGCTTCAGTTCGACGTCATGAAGGGGGGCTGTGCCCGATTGTCGCCCGGCGCCCATACAGTCATCTCATGTCCGAGCTCGTACTCCAGGCAAGCGATGATCTCGTCGCGCGACTCGCCCATGAGGGCGATGCGGTGCGCGCTGTCGTCGAGTTGATCTGGAACGGCATCGACGCCGAGGCCAACACCGTCACGGTTGTGCTGGAACGCGACGTGAGTGAGGCGATCTCGGTCGTTCGTGTCGTCGACGACGGCCACGGCATCAGTTCCGACGAGGTTGAGGCCACCTTTGGCCGCATCGGTGGTTCGTGGAAGCAACACAGCCAGAAGACGAAGAACGGACTTCGGCAGCTGCACGGAAAACTCGGCGAGGGTCGGCTGCGTGCCTTCGCTCTGGGCTCGGCGGTGACCTGGACGAGCACCAGCGACAACACGGCCGGTGAGCGCCAGGAAGTCACGATCAGTGGGAACCGTCGGACCCGTGATCGCTTCCGTTGGGATGTCATCCCGTCAAGCGCATCCCCGACTGGGACCACCGTGATCGCGACGAACGAGGAGCAGAGGTCCCTCGGCGCCCTCGAGGCAGACGGCGTCCTGTCGACGCTTCGGTCACACTTCGCCCCAATCTTGCTGAACGACACGAGCTTGTCGATCACGTACGACGCGATGACCCTCGATCCCGCGCAGGAGATTGAGAACGACACCTCGATCACGATTTCCTTCGGCGACGCCGGCGAACACGCGGCCAGCGTCCGTGTCATCGAGTGGCGCTCGGGAACGCACCGGGCGATCTACTTCGGACCTGACGGTGTTCATTTCCCGTTCGAGGAGTCAGGAAGCCAACTCGAGCGCCAATTCAGTTACTCCGCATACGTGAGCTGGGACGGCCTCGGCCCAGACCAGCTTGCCCTTCTCGGTCTCGGCGACATGGCACCCGATCCCGTCGGCCAACTCTGGAAGTCGGCTCGTACGGCCATCCACGATCACTTTGCCTCGCGGCGACGCCAGCAACGCCGCGAGCAGATCGATCAGTGGAAAGAGTCCGGCATCTACCCCTATCAGGGGGAGCCAACCAACGAGCCCGAGAAGGCGGAGCGAGCGGTCTTCGACGTGGTGTCAGGAACCCTGGTGTCACATATCTCAAGGACCAAGAAGGATGCCCGGCTGACACTGGCGCTGCTGCGGGACGCGATCCGTCATGACCCCGACAAATTGACCACCATCCTGCATGAGGTGGTGTCGCTGAGCGAAGCTGATCGAGACACATTGACGCGGCTGCTGAGCGAGACGACGTTGTCAGCGATCATTCGGTCGGCAAACCTCGTGGCAAGTCGGCACAAGTTCCTCGCTGGCCTTGAACACTTGCTCTTCGATCCAACCGACGCCGCCACGGTCGGTGAACGAGATCACCTCCACAAAATTCTCGAGCACGAATTGTGGGTGTTCGGCGAGGCGTACCACCTGATGAACAGCGAGCGCGGCCTGACCCAGCTCGCCCGGACACATCTGAAGCTCGAGGGTCTCCCGACAAACGACGTGGCTGCGGTCAGGCGCTGGGACGGTAGCAGCGGGCGGGTCGATCTCCATTTGGCCGCGCAATACAAGGAGCACGACCACATCCGGCACCTTGTGGTTGAGCTGAAGGCCCCCGACATCACGCTGTCACAGACGGAACTCAACCAGGTCGAGGGCTACGTCAACACCGTGCGGACCAACGCGGCGTTCGCATCAGAGAAGTCGTCGTGGGACTTCATCCTTGTAGCCACAGACTTTGACGAATTGGTCGATGACCGGATCCAGGCGGAGTATCGCGACACCGGCCAATTTTTGGCACCCGGCGCCAAAGCTGGCCGACCCCGGGTGCGCGCCTTCGTTCGACGGTGGCGTGACGTAATCGACGAGAACAAGCGACGCCTCGAGTTCATGACGACAGCACTTGAACACGACCCATCGATTACCGAAGGGCTGGAATACGTTCGCCAGGAGTACAAAGACCTGTTGCCGCCTTCGCTCACCAACCCAGCTGACGATCACGCCGAAACTCCGGCAGCTGCGCCAAGATAGTCGTAGGGAGGCTGGGATGTATGCCTCGCGATGCGCGCGTCGTCCCCGTCACGTTGGCACGCACGTACTTTTCGCCGAAGTAACGGAACGGGTGACGCACGCGCTACCCGACATCAGGTGGCGGCATCGGCGCGTAGCCGAGCGTGTCAGCGCAGGAGGCGCACAGTGTCTTGAGCAGGTAGTTGGTCTCATGCAGCGAGCCGCGTTCGCCACAGCGTTCGCAGGTGATGGCGGAGGCGTGCTCGGCCTCGCTGGTGACGTCGCGGAACGTCTCCCACACTGCCGGACTCGGGTCGCCGCTGGGCGCACAGTAATAGCGCAGCGTGCCGAACTTCTCTTTGACTTGGTGCACGACGTAGTCGGGGTCGATCGCGGCGAGGCGCTCATCGCAGGCGACCACGATCGGGTACCAGCCGGCGTCGTGGCTGATCCAACGGCCCCACCCGTCGGGGATTCTGCACAGAATCCGTTCCAGGACTGCGGCATACGGTCCGGCGTCGGGCGGGACGTGCACAGCGTTGATCAGCGTGTCCCGGTCGATGTCGCAGGACAAGAGCCGGTTGAGCGCGCCCTCCATATCTTCCCGTGTTGCGGTGCCGTCGCGCAGGCTGGCTGACATCTCGCGGATGTCGGATACCGCGGCCCGCCAGCTGGCCTTCTGCGCGTCGGTGAGCTCGGGGAAGTCGTTGCGGTCGCCCATCAGAGGTACATGCCTTCCGGAACGGCGGCTCGGTAGCGTCCGCTGCCCACTTCGGCCAGCATCGTCGCGGTGCTGACGTGTCCGTCGTCGCTGGCCAGGACGGCGCGGCGGACGACTTCGCGGATGTCGCTGCCGCTGGTGTGCTCGGGCAGCGTGGCGACGATCGCCGCGGTGTCGACGGCCTGACCGCCGGGCAGACCGCCGATCAGTGCGGCCAGGATGCGGGCAGCATCGGCGCGGTTGGGGTAGCCAACCTCGACGATGGAGTCGAAGCGTCCTGTGCGGATGGCCGCCTTGTCCAAGGTGGCGGCGTCGTTGGTGGAGGCCAATGTCAGGATGCGGGCGTCAGGCTGGATATCCATGGCCTGCAACAGTTCCGAGAGCCCCCCGCTGCCGGTGTTGCGGTCCCGGCACCAAAGATCGACGTCTTCCAAAATGAGCAGGACGGGGCCGCCGAGGCGTTGGGCCTCTTCGACGACGGCGGTCAGCAGTTGAGCACCGGCTTTGGCTTCGACGTAGATGACGGTGAAATCCCCGACGATCTCGCCCGCGATAACGGCGCTGACCGCCGACTTGCCGGTGCCGGGCGGGCCGCACAGCAGCACACCGCGGCGGGCGCCGAGGCCGTGGATGTTGAGCAGGTCGTGGCGGTCGCGCACGGCGGTCACACCGAGGTCGACCTCGGCCCACACCCTGTCGGGCACGATCACCTTGTCGCGGGTCACCGTCGCGGGCAGGTCGATCACCGTCAAGCTCAACCCATGGGTGTAGGTGGCGCGCACCGCCCGGCCCCGATACGGGTTGAGCGCGTTGGCACGGTCGGCGAGCCGGTCCAACACGACACGGGCACTGTCCTGGGCCCCTGGTGTCACGTAGGCGCTCACTTCGGGCGAGCGCATGATGGACTCGCGGACCTCGATGCCGATGACGCATCCAGTGTCCTCTAGCAGCGTCCCGGCCGGAAAGTACGCCCGCAGACACAACGGGTGGCGATAGCGTTGGCCACCGATCTCGGTTTGCGTCCACGTCGGGGGATGGGTGTGCTCGCCCGGACCGATCTCGCAGCCGTGCTGGTGTTGGTCGATCCACTCCGCCAGTGCCACTGCCGTGGTCAATCGCGACACCGGACTGAGTGGGCGTTCCTCATCGAGCAGCTGCCCGCAATCGGCGACGCCCAGGCAGCGGGCGGTGAACCGGTCAGCGTCTTCGGAGCGGTCGCGCTCGGCGACGCCGGTCAGCAGCTCGCCGAGTGCGCGCAGAGCGGGACGGACGCCGCCCTCCAGTCCATCGAGCCACACATTGACGTCGGTGATGGGTTGGCGGTGTGCCTGCGCGCCGCTGGCGAGTGCGGCGGTCGCGTCGAGTTGTTCGTCGGTCAGGGTCATCGCTTCGTGGTTGTTCGGGGACAGGGCAGCCGACCAGAATCGCATGCCGACGGCAGGTGGTCAACTGGGTTTCGCGACTGATGCTGGTTCACCCACGCGCCCAACGACATCCGCGGTCTTCTTCTCTGCACCCCCGGGGAGGCAGGTTGGTGGGACCGTTAGCCGGGGCTGGGCCTCCGAAATTCACGCGACATGACCGGCGGCCCCATGCCACCCTCGAACACCGTGGACCAGGAACCGGAGCTCGAGATGACCGACTCCGCGGAGATCTCTGGTGCGGTCGAATACCGACAACGCATCGAGCGTGCCCGCAGTGGGGCGCGTTCACGCTACCGCGAGCACTTGGCAGCGGTGTTCGACCAGCACGGCGTTGCAGAGCCCGGTGAGCTGGCCGATGCGACACTGGATGCGCTCACCGTATGGCGCTACATCGACAGCGGCGAGCTCTGCATCTGTTCCTGCCATCCTCGTCTGCCGGAAAGCGATCTGCACGACTATGGATTCGACTGCGTGTGCACGCGCACACCCGAGGCCCGTCGCCGCGCATTCAACCAGTGGCGCAACAGCATTGCGGAGTTCTGGCGATCACCCGAGGGACAACGGATCACCGCCGCCGAGCAGGCCGCCGACGCCGAGCTTGCGGGCTGGCTCGCGCAACAGCAGGGGGCCAGCGTGCACAGCCACGGCGGCCTGGCACCCGAACAGTGGCGCGGCGACGTCGACGGCCACAGCTTCTACTTCCGCGGACGCCACGACGAGTGGCACATCGAACTCGATTTGCGGCCCACCGGCCGCTTCGTGCGGGCTATGGCCGGCACCGACCACGACGACACTGTCCACTACCAAGTACACGAGTCGGTCGAAGGCGACGTCATCGCCTCCGGCACTACCGACACCGAGGGTTACGGCACGACACCCGTCGAGCGGGCACAGTTCATCGTGGACACGATCCGCATCCATTTGGTCCGCCGGGCGTGCACGCATCACCGCGACCATCTGGCCTCGATCGAGGCCATCCTCGGCACGGGGGCCCACTGGTGCCCAACTTGCGGGACCCGCCTGCCCGCACGGTAACCACTCAGCGTCCACGGTTGACGCCGCGGATCGGGTGATGTGCTCGGCGTCGTGCCGATCCAAACAACCTGGGCAACAGTTGGATACACGCCCACGACGATGACCCATCTGCGGTGGCCCGGTCGCCAGGATTGATCGACGCGTGCGGCGCGGGTCGCTTGACGGGTCGCCGCAACACGGGAAATGAAAGCGTGTTCCCGCCGCCGGAGAAACGCCTGCGAACGCGGTAAGCGTGGTTGAGACTAACCCTTGGGTGGCTCGAATCCTTCGGCTGCATACAGGTCCTGCTCATACCGCGAAATCGGCATCGGCCGGTCGGTGCGCGACGCATGAAGCCGCAGTTGAGTCGCCTGCGCCGCGGACAGTTTGACCGGCGACAAATCCAATTCGTCACCCGTGAGGGGCATTCGCCGTCTTGACCGGAATGTCCTGGCGAATAACGGGATTCGGCCCACCTTCTCCTTGCTCCCGCTCGTCTTCTGGGTCGCATCGACGGTTCTGCGCACCGGCGACTGATCGTGGGGACGCGACGCAAATTCGGTCGCAATGGGACAAGAACCGCTGATAACCTGTGTGCGCTCGAAACGTGGAAGAGGTGTCGCATGAAACGTCGGTCTGTGACAGACGAAGCTATCTGGGCCGCTGGCGCACGCTCCACCAAAGCATCGGCCAAACTCGAGAATCGCGAAGTACCGCCCGGACACGTGCGTTCCGCAGCTGTGGAGCAGTACATCGCCACACGAGAGCATCGCGGCGCCGAAACTAGCGCCAAGCCAGCCAATCTCAGATAGCACCCCCCTACTTCGCCGTCGCCGAGCCGCCTCTCAAGCTGATCTTGCCGGAGAAGCCCGACAAGGACGCTGAGATCATCGCCGACGGCACGGCCACGCGCTACGAAACGCCGCCTGTCGTGCGGCACAGTTCATCGTCGATGCAATCCGAATCCATCTCGCCCGCCGGGAATATTCGCGCCACCGCGACGACCTACCCAAGCCCTACTCGGCACTCGGGACGCTGGTGCCAGCCTGCGGATCCCGCCGGGCTGCGCGCTAAGCACGATGGATACAGGTGATGTCAGCGCGTCGGGCGTTGACGGCTGCGGTGTCGCATCGGGTGTCTATCGTGCTGACTAGGATTTCGTACCAGCGAAGGGAGCGCCAATGGTCGACGGCGGGGGCCCAGCGGTTGGCGGGCACGCCGGAATAGCGGAGAACGCCGCTCTTCACGCCTACAGCCGCATTCAATCGGTCAACGATGCCGAGCGTCGCAGCTTCGAGCCGTCCCGGCTGATCGAGCGTCTGGTCCTTCAGATTCTGGGCGGATGGTCGAACGTGATCGCCGAGACGAACCTCGCACGATTCAACGCAATTGGACCGGATTCCGAGTGGGTCCAGGAGAACAAGCTCGTGAAGGCCGTCCGCGAGCTTGCCGAGGACTCGCGAGTGCGGTGGCCACACGACAACTTCGCAACCGCCGCTGACCATGCCGGAAACGTCAGGCATCAACTCGCCCACATGTTGTTCATCAAGGAGATTGCCGGTGACAGCCCCACACAGGTCTTGCGGTTCGTCCGCCTCGGCGAACCCGGCCAACCGCGAACCGTCAAGGGCGTCCCCACCGAGTTGACATGGCGTGACGAGCAATGGTCACAGCAGACGATCCATCAAGCCGAACTCACCGAGGGCGAGCTGCGGCTAGCGCTCGCCGAGATCGAATGGATGTGGGAATCCGTCCGGGCGCTGTCACGGCTGCGCGATATGCTCGCCGGCAGCACCGACCTTCCCGACAGCCATCCGGTTACGTTGTATCCCTGGGGCGGGTGGTGGATTCCGTGGGCACCCGAAGACTGGCTCAACGGCAACCACACTCCGACCGTCGGCGATATCCGGCTACCGGCCCCGTCCGAATCTCCGTAACACCAAACTGCCGGCGGCACTGGGATGGTCAACACTTCGCGGCCACTGGTCGCCTTGGACATCGACGGCGTACTCAATCCTGACCCGGTGGAGCCATGCCACCCGGCGTTGGTGGCCCGACTGCCCGGATACGTCGAACACGAGATCACCATGCCCGCAAGTGATCGTCATCTGCCCTATCTGCGCGGCCACGGCGTCGACAACATCACGGGCCGTGTGTTGGTCAACGACGCACACGCCCAATGGATCCGATCCCTACTCGGCCACGGCGTGGAAGTCAGTTGGGCAACCACCTGGGAGCACTACGCCAATGAGGTATTCGGTCCGCTGCTGGGCCTTCCGGAACTGCCGTTGGCTATCGAGTTTCACGCCGACGTGGAGAACGGCCACTACCATCCGCGCATGTTCGGGTTCGGTGCCGCCGAGTGGAAAGGCGAAGCACTCTGGCACAGACACCAGGGGCGACCACTCGTCTGGATCGATGACCGCGCGTCGCCCCTCGCGCGAATCGACGTGCACGGCAACCCCGTCGACCGTGGCGCGCCGACACTGTCGATCCGATGCGCGGGCGAGGTCGGACTCACACGCGACGAGATGCAGCGCGTCGATGACTGGCTGACACGACTGCGTAACAATCGGTGAGTTCCCGGCGACGGCTCCTACCGCACGGCCCTACGCTGGCAGGCTCGAATCGTTGCCACCACTCGTGCGCCGTGGGCGGTGAGTTTCATCGGTCGTCCGCGCTCGGCACGGTTGAGGAGTGTGGCGCCGAGTTCGCGTTCTATGCGGTTGATTTGGTTGACCAGGGTGAATTGGTGCACGCCGAGTTTCTCCGCGGCGATCGTGAGTGTGGGGTGGCGTGTCGCCGCTGCGAATCTTTCGAGTCGTTCCCATCCGCCGATGCCGGCCAGTGCGGGCCGGAGAAGTTCGGGCGCTTCCGCTGCCACGTCTTCCGCGGCGAGGTTGGCGCTGTGGCTGGGCCCACCCCTTCCGCGCATCGGGATCGCGTGCGTCTTGGCCCAGCGAGCCATGTTGGCGGTGCTCATGCCGGCCTCGTCGGCGATGTCGGGAAGTGCGCGCCGTTTGGTCACGTACTGCTCATAGAGCCAGTCCCGGTCAATAGCCGTTCTTGCCCGTCGCTGGGGTTTGCGCAGCGATAGGTCGTAATCGCGAGCGAGGCGAGCGATTATTTGCCGACTGACGCCGGCGGTGGCGGCGATCTCGCGTAGCGACATCTGCTGTTGGTGATACAGATCGGCGAGCCGGGCCCGCGGAAGGGCTGCTTTGGCGGTGCAGTAGGCACGATTGTGGACCTGGGTCGCCTGGCCTTCTGAGAGGGGATAGCGGCGGGGCGCGGGATGGAGTTCCAGCAGATATCGCACAGTGTCGAGGCTGGTGCCCAAGCGAATTGCGGTCGCTCCGAGCGTATTTCCCGCGACGGTTGTCAAGCTGTGCATGTCGGTGACGTCCACAGCGTCGGGATTGGGTCCGGGAAGGTCGAGCCCGTCCAGCAGATCAGTTGGGGGGTACCACATCGCTGGTTCGCTGTCGATGCCCTGATTGGCCAGGAACTCGCGCGTGTGGGCATCGAGGGCGCGGCCCAGTTCGGGTGTTAGGTGTTGAGGGAAGTCGGCGACTTTAGTACGAAAGGCGTTGTCGTCGACGGCGAATGGGCTCGCACTTGCGGGTAGTCCGGTGAGTCTCTCGAACAGGAAGCACCGAGCGATCTTGGCTCGGATTGCTCGTGGGCCTGGGGTTGCGGTGTCGCGGCAGATCCGCGCCCAGACCTTGTCCGGAAGCAGCATGGTGTAGTCGAGTGCGCGGCGGCGTTCGTAGTCGATCGGCACGTCGTGCTCGGCCAGATAGCCGGCCATTCGAATTAGCGCGGCGCGAATGCTAGGCCATTGCTCACGTTGTTCGAGCAGTTGCAGCACGCGGGACACTGCGTGCCCTTCGACGGGGCTTTCGATCAGGTCAGCCGCCTCGTCGAGGTTGAGTCTGCTGTTGACGATCAACAATGCCGCCGATAGCACTGGGCGAAGTTGGCGTTGGTGGCAGTTCGGTATCGACAGGGGCAGCGACCATGCCGGCCACAACATTGATGGCAACCGCCGGGCCAGCGCCGTGGTGTGTGTCGTGCCAGGTGCAGGATGGGTGGGCAATGGTGTGCCGATGCGGTAGCGCAGTTGATCACTGGGCTTGCGCAACGGCGCCACGGCGGTGAGCTGAACGGCGCTGAGCACGGGCGAGGTGTTCTTGCCCCAACCCATGTTTGTCGCATGGACGGCCAGTCCGCGTTCTCGTGACGAAGTCACAAGCCAGCGCAGCGCGTCGCCGGCAGACGCGATGTCGGGGCTATCCATCGCCAGCAGAGCGGCCACCACTCCGACGGCGGCAGTCGCCGCTCGCGCAGGTGCCGCCAGTCCCGGCTTCGCATCGGTGCGGGCAGGCCCAGACCAGAGGTTCAACGGTTGGTCGGCATCCCGAAATGCAGACAGCAAGTGAGCTGGAATGACGGCCTCGAGTTCCGCCGGGCTCGCGTAGGCCAGTACTCGGCCGGCGACTGCGCGGATATCGGAAAGGACGTTGATCCGCGGCTGCGGACTGCTGAACCACCCCGGGTTTGATGCACACCGGTTTATGGGTGTGCAGCCTCTGAGTGGGCCGCGTTTGTAGCGTAGTGGA
>NZ_PDCP01000129.1 GCF_002553505.1 Mycolicibacterium agri
ATAACTGGCAATCCAGGTGGTCCCATCACCCTGGCAAAAATCAGGTCACACTGGTCCCATCCTCATGGCAGGCGACACAGCGAGAACGCGGCCGGATCGTCAACTGAGCTGGCTGCAATAAAACTGAGCAGTCCTGCCCATGGTCGGATGCTGCCCGTAGTTCGTAGCGAGGTCAGCACCAATGCAGATCTGCGCGCCACAGATTGGAGCGGTGCGCGGGCAATCGGTCGAAATCCGTCCACCGACATCGAGCGACGTGGGTACGTCATGATTCGGTAACGGGTACCAACTGGAGTCTTCCACGCTCGCTGCGTGTGCGGTGGTTCCCGGTCCAGCGCAGCTAAGACTGCCCCCTCGCGCGTCACCCGTGAGGGGGAGACGCAATTGCCGATGTGGACGGTATCAAGCAGTTCGTGCAGAAGGTACGTGAGAATTCGGTTGGATCCGGATCTGTCGCATATGGCGGGTGGTGATGTCGTGGCGCCACGATCACGGGATTCAGCTCGAACCCAACGCCCTGCTGGATTCGGACGCAGCGGTTGTTGGCTCGGCGGGCGGTCCGGGCGGGTCCGGGCGGGCCACACGTTTTGAGAGATTTGCGGCGGCGACCGCGACGAGCGCGGTTCGTGTTCGCCTTCTGCAACTGAATCGTGTGTGCCCGTTTCGCGCTGTCATGAGGACGGATCAGTGGGCTGTTACTCGTGGCTCCCGTTGTCGGCGTGACTGCGGTCGCGCGGCGGATTTTGTTGACACTACCGAGATTCGAGGCGCAGCCCGTAACCGGACAAACAGCTAATGCATTCAATCGACGACTATTGCTGAAGCATTCAATCGATGACTATTGACGGGGGCTTGTCGTATGGAAAGCGCTGAGTGGGTGCACATTGATAGGCGCGCGCGGGCCGTTGTCCGATCAGCTGTGCGCGCAGATCCTCGCCGGTGTCAGCGATGGCCGGCTACGCCCGGGGACACGATTGCCGACTGTTCGGGCGCTGGCTGCTCGAACTAACCTCGCGGTCAACACCGTTGCTCGCGCGTACGGTGAATTGCTGGCGGCTGGAGTCATCGAGACACGTGGCTATTTAGGCACTTTCGTGGCGTGTGTCGATACCAGTGAGTCGGCTCTGGTTGAAGAGGCCCACATCTATGTGAGGTTGGCGCGGACGCTGGGAATCAAGAAAGCTGAGGCATTGCAATACGTCGAGGCCGCATTTCGGGACTGAGCCAGCACACCGGCGTCGGCGCACTTAGAGATTGGCTACGTGGACGGGGCGCAGGGAACGGGAGCGGTGGATAACAACCATAAAGTCGCGTCAGAGCGAAGGCCGTGGTGGCTCAGCGCTTGCGTATAGTGCCGTAGAGGTGTTGGACGGCAACAGCTTTGTGCTCCGTAGTCTCCGTTCTGCTTTGGACGCTGACGCTGTGATGGCGGCGTTTGCGTGCATCAACTGCCGCCCGGCTGGATCGCGATGTCGTTCCTGTCGACGAATACCAGATTGCCGTCGTCGAGAATGACCGCCCACCGGCGTGCGGCGCCGGCTATGCGGGTCGCACCGATATCGACTCCGCAACCGGCAGCTTCGCCGAAGTCATCGGCAATGACTCCGCGGCATTCGCGGTCGGTGCCGGGGAACACCTGAATTACCGCACCCACAGCCAGATCCGGAGGCGGATCGGGGTCGGCTACCTGATCGGGGTTCTCGGTCATTGTGGCTCATTTCCGCCGCGGTGTGTGGTCAATTGAAGCATGAAGCGCATACCGTAGACGGACTTTGTCTCATGATTCAGTTTCACTGAATGCTTAAGTGACGTCTGCAATTACTGAAATTTCGGCGGAATCGTTCTGTGGGACAGTCAATTCAGCTGACTCTGCATTGTGCTTAGCGGTTTACGTGTGGTAGAAGTGGATCGTTATGATGGTGTTGGATCAGCGCGTCGGTGATCTGGCATCGCGCATTCCGCAAACGCCGGTCCTCACTGATCCGGATGTGATCGAGCGCTATCGAAGCGATTGGGCGCGCGACCCCGATGCCGGCCGTCCGCTGGCTGTGGTGCGCGCCCGGTGCACTGCGGATGTGCAGGCGGTGATGCGATGGGCGGCCGCCGAGCACATCCCGGTCATTCCGCGCGGCGCCGGTTCGGGCCTCTCAGGCGGTGCGACAGCGGTCGACGGTGGCGTAGTGCTGACGCTGGAGTCGATGCGGGACATCGATATCGATCCGGGTACCCGAATTGCCGTGGTGCAACCGGGCCTGCTGAACGCTGAAAGTCAAGCGGGCAGTCGCCGCCCACGGGCTGTGGTACCCACCGGACCCGTCATCGTATGAAATGTGCTCCATCGGGGGGAACGCCGCGACCAACGCAGGAGGGTTGTGTTGCGTGAAATACGGCGTCACCGCCGACTACATTTTGGGGCTCGAGGTTGTGTTGGCCGACGGTCGGGTGCTGCGTCTCGGGGGCCCACGGATGAAAGACTCCGCTGGGTTATCGTTGACCAAACTTTTTGTCGGTAGCGAGGGAACCTTGGGTGTTATCACCGAGCTGACATTGCGGCTGTTGCCGGCGCAACCGCCGGCCAGCACCGTGGTCGCGGTGTTCGCCTCGGTGCGCGAGGCCACCGCCGCGATATTGGAGATCAGTCGCTGCTTGCGCCCCGCGATGCTGGAATTCATGGATCGTGTGACGATCGGCGCCGTCGAAACCCAGGCACGCATGGGCTTGGATCGCGACGCCGCTGCGATGGTTATCGCGCAGTCGGATCTAACTGGTGCTGAGCGCGCACGTGAAGCCGCGGTAATGGCGGGGGTTTTTCGTAGCAGCGGCGCTACGGAGGTGTTCAGCACGGATGACGCCGCCGAGGGTGAGGCGTTCACCGCCGCCCGCAGGTTGGCGATCCCGGCGGTTGAGAAGCTCGGCGAGCTGCTGTTGGAGGACGTTGGTGTGCCGCTGGGTGCGCTGCCGGATTTGATCGAGGGCATCGAGGGGATCGCGGCCGAGTGCGGCGTCGTTTGTGCGGTCATCGCTCATGCCGGTGACGGCAACACCCACCCGCTGATCGTGTATGACAGCAGCGATTGCGATGAGACGGCCCGCGCGCACCGGGCGTTCGGTCAGATCATGCATCTGGCGATAGGGCTTGGCGGCACCATCACCGGCGAGCACGGTGTCGGGCGGCTCAAAAAGGCGTGGCTGCCAGATCAACTCGGGGAGGACGTCATGGAGCTGACGCGGCAGATCAAGACGGCGCTGGACCCGCTCAACATTCTCAATCCTGGGGCGATCATCTGAACCGTAGCCCTGCACGGCCTACCCGGTTCTGCGCGGTATTTGGTAGATGTTCGGCCGCTGAGGCCTAAGAGCTCGCAACGCCCGTCCAGTCGCCGCGGACGGCTGTGCGTGTGGTCATCCGCTTGGCAGCCCGGCATCTTGGAGGGCTGCCCGCGCCGTTGTGTCTGCGGCCACGAACCGACGTGGTGGCGCGCTGTGGTGTTGCCACACCGCGGCAGCGATTGCACGCACCATCGACAACTCGTCGACGCAAAGACCGTGGTCGGTCGTGCTGATCGTCGCAGTGTCGTGATCGAGGTCGATGTGCCATGCCGGGTCGCTGGCAATGCGCAACGACGCGCTGGGCATCGTCAGCGCTTGCAGGTTGTGTGCGAGATAGGTGGGCCGCGCGGCTGGTGGGGCGTGTAGCACGTCGAGGGGTGTGCTGACGCCGGTGAGCACGAGCATGCTCTGCAAACCGGCGGTGTTGGCGCCGGCGATGTCGGTGTCGAGCCGGTCGCCGATGACCAACGGAGCGCAGAACGTGCCGCGCGCGGTCGCGGCTTCGATCATCGCCGACCCGGGTTTACCGGCCACTTGTGGTTGCGCCTCGGTCGCGGCGCGCAGTGCGGCGACCATCGACCCGTTTCCGGGCACCAGCCCGCGGTCGGTCGGAAAGGTGACATCGAGGTTGGTGGCCACCCACAGTGTCCCGTCGCGGATGGCCAGTGCCGCTTCGGCGAGGTCTTGCCAGCCGGTGGTGGGTGAGTGACCTTGCACCACCGCGACGGGCGCGTCGGCGTAGTGCCGGACGGGTCGCAGTCCCACCTTGCTGACTTCCTCTGCCAGAGCGTCGGTACCCACGATGAGGACGCGGTCCTCGGGTGCCAGTTGTGACGCCAGTAGCAGTGCTGCGCTTTGGGCGCTGGTCACGATGTCGCGTGCGGTGGCAGCGACCCCCATCGATTGCAGCTGAATGGCGACGTCTGACGGGCGGCGGGATGCGTTGTTGGTCAAAAAGATGGCGCGTGCGGCGGCTCGTAGGAGGGCTTCGGCCGCGCCGGGGGTGGGTTGTTTGCCGCGGTATACGGTTCCGTCGAGGTCGAGCAGTAAGACGTCGTGTTCGTCGGATATCGGGGTTTGATGCGCTTGGGGCGTGACGTCACAGCGGCGAGCACCCTCAATGGGTGCGTGAGTGTCGGGGGGTGGAGGGCTTGCCGGCCAAGGTTGGGGCTGTGCGGGTGTCATGGCCGTCCGATCAGTGCGCCGGTCAAACCGGGGTCGAACCGTGCGCGGGTTCGCATTGACGCGGCCGTGGCGTCGACGATCATGATGGCGTCGGCTTCACTTCCCTTGGGAATCTCGATCTCCGCGCTGTCGGGGTCGGCGCGATGCGCCATCAGCCAGTCATAGAGCAGCCAATCCAGTGCGCACGCCAGCGTGAAGGGGTCGACGTCGGCGCCTGCGGCGTCGATGCACGTGCGCAGCAGGTCGCGGTGTTCTTGGCGGGCTGCGTTCTTGTTGACCCCGGAGCTGTCGAACATCATCATCGACAGGGTCAGCGGGTGGCGTTGGCCGGCTTCAGTTTTGAGCACCCACCGTCCCCCCATCCACGGCTTGTCCTGGTCGACGAGCTGCAGCTGGCCGAAGCCGGAGACGACGCCTTGCGGTGGTGGGTCCAATCGGTCGTCGAGGGGTGCTTGGCCGAGCAGCCCGAGCGGTTCGCGAGCCTTGATGGACAGCAGCGCCGCGGTGCCGATGATCTTGCCGGCCCGCAGGTTGGGGACCGAGGAGCTCAGTTCGGCCCCGAGCGCGTATTGGCGGCAGAGGATGTCGAGGGTGCGGTGCAGGGTCAGCAGGTCGTCGCGTTCGGCGGGATCGGGTTGGCGGCCACCGCCGAGGATTTCGCCGAACTGCGCGGCGGCGATGATCATCGCGTCATCGAGTGCCTCTAGGTGGGTGGCCAGCAGCCGTTCAGGTTCATCATCGGTGAGCATCAGTTCCGGTAGTGAGGCGGGCTCGCCGGTGGGGGTTGCCCAGTAGAAGCCGATCTGGCCGTCGGCTTGCACGATGCGTGGCCTCATGTCGTCTGGTTGGCGAAACGCCGGTTGGTTGCGTGAAGCTGGCGTTGCGTGCTGTCGTGAAGCGCCGCAGCCTGTTGCGGGGTGAGCCTGCCGCACACGCGCCCCCAATGCACGGCCACAACCTCGCCGGCGGCAAGGTCGGCGCAGCTGTCGCCGGCAACGAGGCCGGCCTCGACGCGTTGGGTCGACGGCGGTGACAACGACAGCGCCCTGCCGTCCCAGCGCAGCGCCTGACGCCAAACGATGGCGGTCACGCCGTCGCTGGAAAGCACGGTGCCCCAGGTGATCCTGCAGTTCTCCAGCACCGACAGCGGATGTTCGTCCATGCCTTTCCCCAGCAACCGCGACCACGGGTACACCCCGAACACGTGGAAGCAATGGTTGGGGGCCGCTTCGTCGGCAAGCCCGGAGGTTAGGTGATGCCAGTAGTGGCCGGCCTGCGGGCCGATGACAGCCAGCAGCTGCGCGGTGAATTCACGCCGATCCAGCCGCGCGCCGACACCGCCGCCGAGCCAATACGATTCGACGATACGCTCATCGAGCGGATCGCCGATGCCCGTCATCTGTGACAGTACTTGCAGATACGGCGAGGCACCGGTGAATTGCCTTGCCGCCTTTTCGATCTCGCGCCGCGAACCGTCGGCCAAAGCCGTTGAGCCAGCAGGGCCGCAATAGCCGAGTTGGTTCGGGGCATAGGCGTAGTGGGCGAACATCTCCGCACCGCGGTTGGTCACATCGGCGGGCGTCATGTCGGAGCGCCCTGCCCGATGAGCGTGGCGGCGTCACGGTGAAGCCTGCCGAAGTTGTAGTACGCCGCGCACGCTCCTTCAGGGGACACCATGCACGTGCCGATCGGTGTTTCCGGGGTGCACGCCGTGCCGAAAACCTTGCACTCCCAGGGTTTGAGCACCCCTTTGAGGACTTCACCGCACTGGCATGCTTTCGGGTCCGCGACGCGCACGCCGGGCAGCGCGAACCGATGCTCGGCATCGAACTCGGCCAATTCCTCGCGAAGCTTCAGCGCACTTTGAGAGATGAATCCGAGTCCGCGCCATTCGAAATGCGGGCGCAGCGCAAATACGCGAGCCATCAAAGCCAGAGCAGCTGGGTTGCCTTCTTCGTTCACCACCCGCGAGTATTGGTTTTCCACCTCGCAGCGGCCCTCGCGGATCTGGCGCAGCAGCATCGCCACCGAGGCCAAAATGTCCAGGGGCTCAAATCCCGCCACCACCAACGGTTTGCCGTAAACGCTGGGAACGAATCGGTAGGGCCGGTTGCCGACGACGGTGGAGACGTGGCCCGGCCCGAGGAACCCGGACAGCCTCAGGTCGGGTGACTCCAAGATCGCCTTGATGGGCGGCACGATGGTGACATGGTTGCAGAAGACGCTGAAGTTCGTCACGCCGAGTTCGCTGGCCCGCACCAGCGTCACCGCGGTGGACGGAGCGGTGGTCTCGAAGCCGATCGCGAAGAACACGACTTGCTTGGCCGGGTTGTCCGTGGCGATCTTCAGCGCGTCCAACGGTGAATAGACGAACCGGACGTCGGCGCCGCGCGCCTTTGCGTCCAGCAGGCTGCCGTTGGATCCCGGCACGCGCATCATGTCGCCGAAGCAGGTGAAAATGACGTCTGGCTGCTCGGCCAGCCAGATCGCATCGTCGACGCGGCCCATGGGGATGACACACACGGGGCAGCCCGGACCGTGCACCAGCTCCACGTTTTCGGGCAGTAGGTGTTCGATGCCGTGCCGGTAGATGGTGTGGGTGTGGCCACCGCACACTTCCATGAATTTGAGGCGCTCGTCGGGGTCGAACTGCGCAGCGAGCGCGTCTATGACGCCGAGCAGCGTTCGCGCGGCGGCGGGATCGCGGAATTCGTCAACGAATCGCATTGATCATTACTCCGATCTTTTAGAGGATCACCGACGAGTCGAAGGCTTGGATTTCGTCGGTATAGGCCTCGCCGAGCTTCTGGACAGCGGCCAGGGTGAGCAGCGCCTCGGCTTCGTCGATCTTCGCCATCGCGAATCCGACGTGGACCAGCACCCATTCATCGGGTGCGGGCGGGTCGTTCTCGAGTAGCCGAATGCTGATCACGCGCCGGACGCCGCTGACGTCGACCTTCGCCAAACAGTTGGCCGGGTCGGTGATTTCGACGATTCGGCCGGGGATTCCAAGACACATCCGCGGGGCTCCTTTCTCAGCAGATTCGCGGCAGGGGGTCGCCGACGAGTTTGTCGACGATGCGAGTGCCACCGAACCCGGTGCGCACGACGACGGTAGCGGCAGGTTGCGCGGCGATGTCTCCGATGAGCGCGGCGTCGCGGCCCAAGGGGTGCTGCTGTAGCGCCGCGAGCGCCGCATCGGCCTGGTCAGGCGGCACGACGGCAACGACCTTGCCCTCGTTGGCGACGTAGAGCGGGTCGATGCCGAGCATTTCGCAGGCACCGGCGACGTCGGTGCGCACCGGCAGGGACTGTTCGTCGAGTGCTACCGCGACATTGGCGTCGTGAGCCAGTTCGTTGCAGATGGTGCCGACGCCGCCGCGGGTGGGGTCGCGCAGCCAGCGGGTGTCGGGTGCGGCGGCGAACAGCGCATCGACCAGCCTGTTGACCGGCGCGGTGTCGGAGGCGATGTCGGCTTCGATCGCCAGATCGCCGCGGGCCAGCATGACCGCCATGCCGTGGTCGCCGATCGTTCCCGACACCAGCACCTTGTCACCGGGACGCACCGATTGCGGCGTTAACTTTCGGTCGGGCGGGATCAGGCCCACCCCGGCGGTGGTGATGAACATGCCGTCGGCGGCTCCTTTGGGCACGACCTTGGTGTCCCCTGTGACGATGTCGACGCCGGCGGCGGCGGCCGCCGCGGCCATGTCGGCGACGATGCCTTGGAGCACCTCGATGGGCAGCCCCTCTTCGAGCACGAACGCCGCTGTCAGCCAGGACGGTATCGCACCGGCCATGGCGAGGTCGTTGACCGTGCCGTGCACCGCGAGGTGTCCGATCGATCCGCCGGGGAAACGCAGCGGCTGCACGACGAATGAGTCGGTCGAGATGGCCAGTCGTTGACCGGTGGGGAGCGTCACCTCGGCGCCGTCACCAAGGGACTCCAGGTAGGGGTTGCGGAACGCTTCGACGAACACCGCGTCTATCAGCGCCGCGGATGCCTTGCCGCCGGCGCCGTGGGCCAGCGTGACGACGGTGTCGCGCAGGCGGGGGCGCCTCTTGCGAAAGACTTCGATGCGTTCGATCACCTCGCCTTCGGCGAAGTTGGGACCTGACGCGAGGTACTGGTGTGCGTGATCGGTCATCGCTGCCCAGCCTGACCTTGCGTGGTTGCCCATAGTTGGTATCCAAGCAGGGCCTGGGCCTCCTGGATGCGGTGCACACTTTGTGATTCAACCGTGAAACACACGTCGACGTCCGGGTTGTCCGCGAACGCGCCGCCGTCGTATCCGGCGAAACCGATGGTGTAAAGGCCTCGACGGCGGGCTTCCCGCATCGCGGTGAGCAGGTCGGCGGAGTTGCCGCTGGTGGACACGGCGATGGCGATGTCTGCGGGTCCAGCCCGGGCGATGAGCTGCCGGGCGAAGACCAGCTCGAAGCCGACGTCGTTGGCCAGTGCCGTGAGCACGGCCTGGTCGGCAGTCAGTGACCAGGCGGGCAGCGGCTGGCCACTGGGTGGACTAGCGAATAGTCCGGCCAGGGTGGCCGCATCGGTACAGCTGCCACCGTTGCCGAAGGTGAACAGACGGCCGCCGCCAGCGAAGCGGCGGGCCATCTCGGCGCCGGCGGCGGACACCAACGGCGCGCACGTCTGCAGAGTCGCGCGTCGCAGCGCGGCGCTTTCGGTGGCCTTGGCTTCAGCCGAGGCGATCAGGTCGGCCACGAGCGCGTCTGCGTCGGATTCCTGCCCGTCGATAAAGGGATAGAGGAAGTCGGTTGCGTATTCGAGTCGATCGGTGCCGCACGGGTGTTGGGTCATGGCCGTTGGTCCTCGCTGATCTTGGTGATCGCCATCCCGGCATGCACCAGCACGAGATCACCCGGGGTCAGCGCCTCTACGAGGACGGTTGACACGGTTTCGGTGCCGGTGGCCGTACGCACGTGCGCCGTCCCGTCGTCGGCGGGGCGCAGGACTTCGCCGAGGCGTCCTTCGTCGCTGCAGGTGATACACACCTCATCGGTGCATTCCGACGGCGGGGGGTTCAGCAAACCGGGATGCTCGAAACACACGTGGGTGAGCTCCCACAGCAGGTGGTAGAGCAGCACGAACTGTCCGGTGGCGGGAGTCGTCGGGTCGGGGTCGTCCAACCACAGCACGTGGTCGGCGGTACCCGGGCGCGGTCGTGCACCATTGCCGATCCACATCGTGGTCACTGCCCAGGCCGGGCCGCGGCGCATGACCGCAAGGACGTCCTGGTCGTCGGCGGTGGCGACGGCGATCACGACATCGCCGGCGCGCACGGAGACCCGGGCGCTATCCATCGGGTCTGGCCCGGTGAGTGCGACCGCGGGAAGGGCCTTCTTGCCGACGATCACCGGGTGCACGAATTCCACGGCGATGTGCTGGGCGTGCGGAGCCCAGTGCGGGGCGATGCACCACAAGGTGGCGCCGGCCGAGAATCGTTGTGCCAGCGACAGTGCCGCGCGGGCCAGGTCGCCGGCCAGGCCGTGGTCGATGAGCGGATCGGTGACCGTGGTCATGGCGCTGTCTGCGTGTCGCCGAACACGCCGTATTCGGCCATGGTGGCCAGCGTGACGGTCGCCGACTCCTCGTCGATGCGGCTCAATGCGAACCCGGCGTGGGCGATGGTGTAGTCACCGACCTGCAGGTCGGGAAGGTAGGCCAGGCAGATCGTTTTCACGTCGCCGGGAAACTGGACCCGTGCCAGCCGCGCACCGCTGGGTTCGTCCCAGATCTCGGTGATCCGGCCGGGGATACCTAAGCACATCGTCTAATCCTTCCGTTCCGGTTCGGCACGCTGGCGTTCCTCAAGGGCTGTGAGGACCGCCACGGCTGCCTGGCCGAGTGCCAGACCGCCGTCGTTGGGCGGCACGGTCTGGTGGGTGAGCACGGTGAAGCCGGCGTTGTGTAGTCGACGGCGGCATTCCGCGGCTAAAAGGACATTCTGGAACACGCCGCCGGTGAGCCCGGCCAGCCGAATCTGACCGGCCGCCCGGCACACCGCCTCGGTGAGCGCTGCGGCCACCGCGCGGTGGAATCCGGCCGCGAGTTCGGCAAGGCTGACGCCTTCACGCAGGGCGGTGACGATTGCCGCCAACATCGGCGCGGGCTGCAACGTCCCGTCGGGGCTTACCGCGATCCGCAGCGGGGTGGCAAGTCGCGAGTCGCCGGCCGTCGCGGCGAGGACCTCGAGCTCGATGGCAGCCTGGCCTTCGTAGTCGATGCGGTGGCGCACACCCAGGAGGGAGGCGACCGCGTCGAACAGCCGACCCATACTCGTGCAGGGCACGCAGCCGCTGCCGGTCTCGAACTGTGAACGCAGCAGCCGCATTTCCTGACTACTTGCGACCTGCACCGGCGCCAAATCGTTCTCCCAGCCGATGCCGGCCGCCCACAGGTGGGCCAAGGCCATCCGCCACGGGTTGCGCACCGCGGCGTCGCCGCCGGCCATCGGGACGGCCGCGAGGTGACCCACCCGGGTGAAGCGGTGACTGTCGATACCCAGGCGCAGAATTTCTCCGCCCCATACGGCTTCATCGCAGCCATAGCCGGTGCCGTCGAACGCCACGCCGATGATCGGTTCGCCCAATCGGCCGTGCTCGGCCAAAAGGGATGCCACGTGCGCGTGGTGATGTTGGACCAGATCCAGCGGGCGCGCGCCGGCATGGCGTTCGGCCCATGTCCTCGTGACGTAAGCGGGGTGCAGGTCTGCTGCCACCCGCTGTGGGGCCGGTCGAATCTCGCACAGTTGATCGACCGCCTGGCCGAACGCCTGCAGGGTCGCGGCGCTACCCATATCGCCGACGTGTGCAGACATGAACGCACGGCGCCCATCGAATAGGCAGAACGTGTTTTTCAGCTCGCCCCCGACGGCCAGCACTGTGGGTCCGTCGCGGCCGAGGTCGACCGGCAGCGGCGCATAGCCGCGTGATCGCCGGATCGGTAGCTGTCGGCCGTCGACGACGCGTACCACTGAGTCGTCGCAGGGCACATGGACGGGCCGATTGTGGTCGAGCACGGCGTCGGCCAGTGCGGGAAGCCGTTGCGCCGCGTCGTCGTCGGTGTAGCACAGCGGCTCACCGGAGTGGTTGGCGCTGGTGAATA
Source organism: Mycolicibacterium agri (assembly GCF_002553505.1). Classification (GTDB taxonomy): domain Bacteria; phylum Actinomycetota; class Actinomycetes; order Mycobacteriales; family Mycobacteriaceae; genus Mycobacterium; species Mycobacterium agri. The sequence goes on from NZ_PDCP01000129.1 coordinate 11,645, forward strand.
CCAGTGCTTCGGGGGGGTCGGTCGCCGATCCCGGGACGGTGTTGAGCAGCAGGTGGTGGATCGGCGAGTACGGCAGCATCACCCCGATCCATGGGTTGGCGGGGGCGACGTGTTCGGACACCGGGGCATCGTCGCGGCGGGGCAGCAGCACGATCGGG
>NZ_PDCP01000012.1 GCF_002553505.1 Mycolicibacterium agri
ATAATCCAGGGATAAGCCTTCAGATACACAACAACCTCCAACAAGGTGGCTGTTGCAATCACCCCCAGAAATCGCCCTGGGCTTTTGCGGACCTTAGCGTCTGCTCGCCGGGAAAAGTTAGTCGACGTCGTCCATGTTGCCCGGCGCGGTCTTGGAGACCTGGACCAGGAACTCGTAGTTGTTCTTGGTCTTGCGCAGCTGGCTCATCAGCAGGTCGATGGCCTGATGCGAGTCCAGCCCGGACAGCACGCGGCGCAGCTTGTGCACGACCGCGAACTCGTCCGGCGAGAGCAGCAGCTCGTCCTTGCGGGTGCCTGACGGGTTGACGTCGACGGCCGGGAACACGCGGCGCTCGGCGATCTTGCGGTCGAGCTTGAGCTCGGCGTTACCCGTGCCCTTGAACTCCTCGAAGATCACCGTGTCGCCGGTCGACCCGGTTTCGACCATGGCGGTGGCCACGATCGTCAGCGAGCCGCCCTCTTCGATGTTGCGGGCCGCGCCGAGGAACCGCTTCGGCGGGTACAGGGCGGTGGAGTCGACACCACCGGACAGGATCCGGCCGGAAGCCGGTGACGCGTTGTTGTACGCGCGGCCGAGCCGGGTGATCGAGTCGAGCAGCACGACGACGTCCTTGCCCTGCTCCACCAGCCGCTTGGCCCGCTCGATGGCCAGCTCGGCGGCCTGGGTGTGGTCGGACGGCGGCCGGTCGAAGGTGGACGAGATGACCTCGCCCTTCACCGAGCGCTGCATGTCGGTGACCTCTTCCGGGCGCTCGTCGACGAGGACCACCATCAGGTGGCATTCCGGATTGTTGGTCGTGATCGCGTTGGCGATGTCCTGAAGGATCGTGGTCTTACCGGCCTTGGGCGGTGACACGATCAGCGCGCGCTGACCCTTACCGATCGGCATGATCAGGTCGATCACGCGGGTGGTCAGCTTGTCCGGAGTGGTCTCCAACCGCAGCCGTTGATTCGGGTACAGCGGCGTCAGCTTGCCGAACTCCGGCCGCTTCTTGGCCTCTTCGACGGGCTTGCCGTTGACGGTGTCGATGCGCACCAGCGGGTTGAACTTCTGCCGCTGGTTGGGCTGTTCGCCGTCCTTGGGCAGCCGCACGGCGCCGGTGATGTGGTCGCCGCGGCGCAGGCCGTTCTTGCGGACCATGTTCATCGACACGTAGACGTCGTTGGGCCCGGCGAGGTAGCCGGAGGTGCGAACGAACGCATAGTTGTCGAGCACGTCGAGGATGCCCGCGACGGGCTGAACGACGTCGTCCTCGCGCAGTTCGGTCTCGCCGCTGCTGTCGCCGCCACCGCGCTCACCGCGGCGCCTGCGATCGCGGAACCGCCGGCCTCGGCGGCCCTGACGACCTTCGCCGTCGTCTTCGCCGCGCGGCTGGCCGCCCTGCTGGTCGCCCTGCTCACCGCCGTCCGGCTTGGTGTCCGGCTTGGTGTCGGGCTGATCCTTGGTCTTGGCAGCGGTCTTCTCGGCGCCATCGGTGTCGGCGCCGCTCTTGGTGTCCTGCTTGTCCTGACTGCCGGGCGTGCCGGCGTCGCGGGCGGCGCGACGCTCACGGCGCGGCGGGGCCTGCTGGTCGCCGGCCTCTGCGGGTGCGCTTGCCTCTGCGGGCACGCTGACCTGGGCCGAGGCGTCGGCGGGCGCACCGTTGCTCGCGGAGGCGTCGTCGGTCTTCTCGGCGGTCTTGGCGCGAGTCGTCTCGCCGCGGGTCTCTTTGATGGCGGCGATGAGCTCGCTCTTGCGCATCCCCGAGGCGCCCTTGACGCCCACGGAGTTTGCCAGGGCGCGCAGCTCCGGCAGCACCATCGCGGACAGGGAGACGTTCGTCTTCTGCTCCGCAGCCGGGGCCGACTTCGCGTTTGGTGCGTCAGTGCCCGCAGCAGATGGTTTTTCTGAGTTCACGGTATTCGGCAGCTCAGTCTGTTCGGGGCTGCCACCAGCCGTGACGAGGTCCGTATCAGTCACGGATTTCCTTTCTTTCCCCCGGTGATCACGTCACGAGGGTTCGTTGCGACCAGCCGAGTGACTGACCGCGAAGCTGCACCGTCACACTTGCAACGGCGATGGTCGGGATTCGCGGCGGTAAGGCGAACCGTCAATCCACGAGTGGAAGTCCAAAAGTGTGAGTGGTTGTCCTAGTGTCGGCGCAGGTGAACACCATGCGATTGCTGGACGACAGCGAGAATAGTCTGCTTCTGCCAGGGAAGCAAGAAACACGCTGATCCGTGTCTGGCATTTGTCAACTCCGGACGGGGTTGCCTTGTGACCATCGAACGCCGTGGCCGACGGTCATCTCGCCGATTGTGAATCCATTCGCGGCGCCGTATTCAAGGGCCTCTTCGGGCAGCTCTGGCGATGTGCTCAGGCCGATCACCGCTGGTCCGGCCCCTGATAGCACCGCTGCAATACCGTAACGCCGCAGCAGCTGCATATATTCCGCCGACGCCCGCATGGCGATGGCCCGGTGCGGCTGGTGCAGGACGTCTTCGGTGGCGTCCATCAGCAAATCGGGGCGCTCGGTGAGGGCCACGACCAGCAGGGCCGCGCGGCTGACGTTGAATCGGGCGTCGCCGTGGCTGACCGATCGCGGCAGCAGCACCCGGGTCTCGGCGGTCAGCGACCGCTGCTCGGGTATCGCGGGGAACAGATGGATGTCGGGGTGTATCCGCAACGGGGCGGCGGCATAACGCGGCCCGGTGGGACCGGTCGACGTCCACGAGACCACGCCTCCGCCGAGGACGGCGGCGGCGGCGTTGTCCGGATGTCCTTCGAACTCGGAGGCCCGCTGGATGAGCTCTACCTCGGTCATCGGCTTCAGACCGGCTTGGCTGGCAAGCCCGTTGACCGCCGCGAGTCCGCCGACGACTGCGGCCGCCGACGAGCCGAGGCCACGGGAGTGCGGAATCTTGTTGCGGCAGCAGACCTTCAGGCCGGCCACAGTGGATCCGACGGCGCGCAGCCCATGCTGGATGGCGCGCACAACGAGATGCGTCGAATCCAGCGGCACCTGGCCTGCGCCTTCGCCGTGGACCTCGACGGCCAGGCCGGATTCGGTTGTCTCGACCGCGATCTCGTCGTAGAGGCTCAGCGCCAGGCCCAGGCTGTCGAAGCCGGGGCCGAGGTTGGCGCTGGATGCCGCGACAACGCTGGTCGCCGTCAGCCCGGCCGGCAGGGTTGTGGTCACAGGCCCAACTCTGCGACGACGGCGCCCGCGTCGACCGGAACCGGGGTGACCGTCGGCATGTCCTTGAGCGCGGTGTCGGGGTCCTTGAGGCCGTTGCCGGTAACCGTACAGACGACCGTCGAGCCCTTTTTCACCCAGCCGTCCTCGATGGACTTCAGCAGCCCGGCGATGCTCGCCGCCGACGCGGGCTCGACGAACACGCCCTCGCTCGCGGCGACCAGGTGGTAGGCGGCCAGGATCTCCTCGTCGGTGGCGGCCAGGAAGCGGCCGCCGGACTGGTCCTTGGCCTCGACGGCCGACGTCCACGACGCGGGCGCGCCGATGCGGATCGCCGTGGCGATCGTCTCCGGCGACTTGACCGGCTTGCCCGACACCAGCGGCGCCGCGCCTGCGGCCTGGGTGCCCAGCATCCGGGGCAGCCGGTCGGACAGGCCGTCGCGGTGATACTCGGTGTAGCCCTTCCAGTAGGCGGTGATGTTGCCGGCGTTGCCGACGGGCAGTGCGTGCACGTCGGGCGCGGTCCCCAGCACATCGACGATCTCGAACGCGGCGGTCTTCTGGCCTTCGATGCGGTACGGGTTCACCGAGTTCACCAGCGCGATGGTCGGGTAGTCGGTGGTCAGCTTGCGGGCCAGCTCAAGGCAGTCGTCGAAGTTGCCGTCGATCTGCAGGATCTTGGCGCCGTGCATGACGGCCTGCGCGAGCTTGCCCATCGCGATCTTGCCCTGCGGGATCAACACCGCGCACGTGATGCCTGCCCGTGCGGCGTAAGCCGCCGCCGACGCCGAGGTGTTGCCGGTCGAGGCGCACAACACCGCCTGCTGGCCGCGCGCGACCGAATCGGTGACGGCCACGGTCATGCCGCGGTCCTTGAAGGAGCCGGTCGGGTTCAGGCCCTCAACCTTCAAATGCACTGTGCAGCCGGTCTGTTCGGACAGCCGCTTGGCGTGGATCAGCGGTGTGCCGCCCTCCAGCAGCGTGACCGGCTTCCAGCTGTCCTCGATCGGCAGCCGGTCACGGTAGGCGGCGATCAGGCCGGGCCACGGCTTGTGCACCGGTTCGGCGCGCGTCGCGCTCATTCGCTGGTTCCCTCGAGTCGCAGCACACTGGTCACTTCCTGAACGACGTCGAGGTCGGCGAGCGCGGCGACGGTCTCGGACAGCGCCGCGTCGGTGGCCTCGTGGGTGACGACGACGATGCGCGCACCGCAGCGCTGACCGCCCTGGTCGACGACGCCCTCCTGGCGGACCTCGGCGATGCTGACCTCGCGCTTGCCGAATTCGGCTGCGACGGAGGACAGTACGCCGGGACGGTCGGCGACGTTCATGCTGACGTAGTAACGGGTCGGGATGAAACCGATCGGCGAGATGGGCAGCTTGGCGTACTTGGACTCGCGCGGTCCGCGTCCGCCCTGCACGCGGTTGCGGGCGGCCATCACCAGATCGCCCATCACCGCCGACGCCGTAGGCGCTCCCCCGGCTCCCTGCCCGTAGAACATCAGCCGGCCGGCCGCCTCGGCCTCCACGACGACGGCGTTGAACGCGCCGTTGACCGCGGCCAGCGGATGCGACAGCGGCACCAGCGCCGGGTACACCCGGGCCGAGATACGTTGCCGCCCTTCGTCGTTGTTGAGCCGCTCGCAGGTGGCCAGCAGCTTGATGGTGCAGCCGAGTGCGCGCGCGGTCGCGAAGTCGGCGGGGGTGACCTTGGTGATGCCCTCGCGGTAGACGTCGTCGGCGGTCACCCGGGTGTGGAAGGCGATGGACGCGAGAATGGCGGCCTTGGCGGCGGCGTCGTATCCCTCGACGTCGGCGGTGGGGTCGGCCTCGGCGTAGCCCAGCGCGCTCGCGTCCGCCAGCGCCTGCGCGTAGTCGGCGCCGGTGCTGGCCATCTCGGAGAGGATGTAATTGGTTGTGCCGTTGACGATGCCGGCCACCCGCAGCACGGTGTCACCGGCGAGGGACTGCGTGAGCGGGCGGATGACCGGGATGGCGCCGGCCACCGCGGCCTCGAAGTACAGGTCGACGTGGGCGTGCTCGGCGGCCTGGGCCAACTCGCCGGTGGACTGCGCCATCAGCGCCTTGTTGGCGGTGACGACGGACTTGCCCTGCTCCAGCGCGGACAGGATGGCCTTACGGGCGGGTTCGACCGGGCCCATCACCTCGACCACGACGTCGACGTCGTCGCGGGAGACGAGTGCCTCGATGTCGTTGGTGAGCATGTCGACCGGCACGCCGCGATCGTCGGCGATCCGTCGCACCCCGACGCCACGCAGCTCCAGCGGTGCGCCGATGCGTGCCGCCAGGTCCTCGGCGCTCTCTTCGATGATGCGGACGACCTCGCTGCCGACCACGCCGAGACCCAATACCGCTACGCCGACCGGTTTTTCGCGTTTCACCATTACCTCACTTCCAAACTGAGCAGATCGTCGACCGTTTCCCGGCGCAGGATCAGGCGGGCCCGCCCGTCGCGCACGGCCACCACCGGGGGGCGGCCGATCAGGTTGTAGCGGCTCGACATGGAGTAGCAGTAGGCGCCGGTGGCCGCCACTCCTAACAAGTCACCGGGCGCGACGTCGTCGGGCAGCCAGGCGTCGCGGACGACGATATCGCCGCTTTCGCAGTGCTTTCCGACGACGCGGCTGATGGTCGGGCCCGCGTCGCTGGACCGCGAGAGCAGCCGCACGTCGTATTCGGCGGCGTAGAGCGACGTCCTGATGTTGTCGCTCATGCCGCCGTCCACGCTGACGTAGCGGCGGTGTGCGGTGGGGCTGACCGTCACGTCCTTGACGGTGCCAACCCGATACAGCGTGATAGTGCCCGGGCCCGCGATGGCGCGTCCGGGCTCGACGACGAGCCGGGGGGTCGGCAGCCCGACGGCCGCCGACTCGTTGTGGACGATGCTGCCGAGCTTGGCCGCCAAATCCTGCACCGGCGGCGGATCATCCTGCGGCAGATAGGAAATGCCCAGGCCCCCGCCGAGGTCGACGACCGAGATCTGTGCGGTCTTGTCCACACCGAATTCGCCGACGACGTCGCGCAGCAGGCCGATGACACGGTGCGCGGCAAGCTCGAAGCCGTCGACGTCGAAGATCTGCGAGCCGATGTGGCTGTGCAGGCCGACGAGCCGCAGGTGGTCGGTGGCGAACACGCGACGCACGGCTTCCATCGCCGCGCCGCTGGCCAGCGACAGCCCGAACTTCTGGTCCTCGTGCGCGGTGGAGATGAACTCGTGGGTGTGCGCCTCGACGCCGACGGTGACCCGCACCAGCACGTCCTGGACCACGCCCGCGGCGCCGGCGATCTCGTCGAGCCGCTCGATCTCGAGCATGGAGTCGACCACGATGTGGCCGATGCCGGCTTTCACCGCGGCGGTCAGCTCGTCGATGGATTTGTTGTTGCCGTGCAAGGCGATTCGCTCCGCTGGAAATCCCGCGTGCAGCGCCACGGCGAGTTCGCCGCCGCTGGCGACGTCCAGCGACAGGCCTTCCTCGTCCACCCAGCGGGCGATCTCGGTGCACAGGAACGCTTTTGCCGCGTAGCGGACGTTCTCACCGCCGCCGAACGCCTCGGCCATCTCGCGGCAGCGGGACCGGAAGTCGTCCTCGTCGACGATGAATACCGGCGTGCCGAACTCGTCGGCGATGTCGGTGACGCTGACACCGGCGATGGACACCACGCCGTCGGCGCCACGAACGATGTTGCGCGGCCACACGTTTGGCGCGAGGGCCAGCAGCTGCTCGGCCGACTCCGGGCGCGGCGGGGCGCCCGGGTGATGAATTTCCTCGGCGTGCCGAGGGCCGGCGGGATGGGCCATTACATGCGCTCCGGTGCGGTGACCCCGAGGATGCTCAGGCCGTTCTCGATGACCTGACGGGTGGCCTGGCACAGCGCGAGTCGCGCGGTGTGCAGTTCGTTGGGCTCTTCGTCGCCCTGCGGCAGCACCCGACACGAGTCGTAGAACCGGTGGTAGTCACCTGCGAGGTCTTCCAGATAGCGCGCGACCCGGTGCGGCTCGCGCAGCGCGGCGGCGGTTTTCAGCACACGCGGGAACTCGCCGATATTGCGGATCAGCGTGCCTTCCTTCTCGTGCGTGAGGAGCTCGAGGTGGGAGGTGTCCGGGATCAGGCCGAGCTCGGCGGCGTTGCGGGCCAGCGCGGAGAGCCGCGCGTGCGCGTATTGCACGTAGTAGACCGGGTTTTCGTTGGACGCCGACGACCACAGCTCCAGGTCGATGTCGATCGGGGTGTCGACCGACGAGCGGATCAACGAGTACCGGGCGGCGTCGACGCCGATGGCCTCGACGAGGTCGTCGAGCGTGATGACGGTGCCCGCTCGCTTGCTCATGCGGACCGGCTGGCCTTCTCGGACCAGGTTGACCATCTGGCCGATCAGCACCTCGACGGTGGCGGGGTCGTCGCCGAGCGCGGCGGCGATCGCCTTGAGCCGGGCGATGTAGCCGTGGTGGTCGGCGCCGAGCATGTAGATGCACAGGTCGAACCCGCGCTCGCGCTTGTCGAGGTAGTAGGCGATGTCGGCGGCGACGTAGGCGGGCGTGCCGTCGCTCTTGATGACGACGCGGTCCTTGTCGTCGCCAAAGTCGGTGGTGCGCAACCAGACTGCGCCATCCTTTTCGTAGATGGTGCCGGCTTCGCGCAGCTTGGCGATGGCTTGGTCGACGCGGCCGCTGGTGTGCATCGAGTCTTCGTGGGTGTAGACGTCGAAGTCGGTGCCGAAGTCGTGCAGCGACTGCTTGATGTGGGTGAACATCAGGTCGACACCGATCGCGCGGAAGGTCTCGCGCTGCTCGTCCTCGGGCAGGCTGAGCACGTCGGGTTCCTTGGCGAGAATCTGCTGGGCGATGTCGCCGATGTAGGCGCCTGCGTAGCCGTCCTCGGGGGTGGACTCGCCCTTGGCCGCGGCGATCAGCGAGTTGGTGAACCGGTCGATCTGGGCGCCGTGGTCGTTGAAGTAGTACTCCCGCACCACCCTGGCACCCTGCGTCGACAGCACCCGTCCCAGCGCGTCGCCGACGGCCGCCCAGCGGGTGCCGCCGATGTGGATGGGGCCGGTCGGGTTGGCCGAGACGAACTCGAGGTTGATGTTCATCCCGGCGAGCTCGTCGGAGTTGCCGTACTTGGAGCCGGCGTCGATGACCTTGTTGATGATGACGCCCTGGGCGCTGGCGTCCAGCCGCAGATTGACGAAGCCGGGCCCGGCCACCTCGGCCGACGCGATGCCGTCGGCGTCGGCCAGCGCGGTCGCCAGCCATCCGGCAAGTTCACGGGGGTTGGCGCCGACCTTCTTGCCCAGCTGAAGCGCCAGGTTGGTCGCATAATCGCCGTGCTCAGGATTGCGGGGACGCTCAACGGTGACGGAAGCCGGAAGGGCTGCGGTATCGAGGCCATGGTCGGCCAACACCGCGGCGGCGGTGGTCTTGAGCAGCTCGGCGAGGTCGGCGGGGGTCACGAGGCTCCATCCTATGGTCTCGGGTGGTGAGCCCCCGAATCGATAAACCTCGACGGTAATGCGCTACCCTTGGCACGCCCATGGCGCGAGGATTGTGAACGCGCCCCCGTAGCTCAGGGGATAGAGCGTCTGCCTCCGGAGCAGAAGGCCGCAGGTTCGAATCCTGCCGGGGGCACCCCATCTGACCTGCGCATTGACCGCCCATATCCGGGGCGGCCCGCTCCCCGAAAACAGGCTGGTGTCACGACGGTGTCACAACTGCGTCCAAACTCGGCCCGGCAGCGTGCGACCTGCGACCGCCCGAATGGCGGTTCTGACCGGCCCATGGGTGCATAGGCTTGACGATGGCGCGATAACCGTATGGATCGAGGCGAGCCATGTCGGAACCAACAACCGATCGGGCAGCAATCGCGGCCGACTTGGAGCGCGTCCGCGCCCACTTTCATCACCTCCTAGCCGCCGCAGCCGATGACGACTGGAACAAACTCACTTCAGACACACGCTGGACGAACGAACAGCTGTTATTTCACATGGTTTTCGCCTACATGCTCGTGCGACGACTGCTGTTTCTCGTGCGCATATTCGGGCGACTGCCTGACCGAGTCAGCCGTGCCTATGCGCGGATGCTCGAGGCCGCCACATCGCCGTTCCACGTCATCAACTACTACGGGTCCTGCGCGGCCAGTCTGTACTACAACCGCCGCCGGATGGGCAAGAAGATGGACCGCGAAATCAGCAAGCTACAGCGGTCGCTCGATAATGAGACTGAAACGTCTTTGCACCGGGGCATGCACTACCCGCCCGGCTGGGACCCCTATTTCCGCGACTACATGACGCTCGCAGACGTCTACCGCTATCCAGGCCAGCACTACGACCACCACCGCCAACAATTAACGCTGGCCAGCATGTGACCCGCGGAAAAAATCGAGGGCCTCTCACTCGGCTGCCGAGCGGTCGTCGAAAATTCTTCATGAGCGGCCAGACATCAGGCCGAGCCCTTGACAACAGCGGCTACATGCAGCATTTCGGGTCCAGCACGGTGCACAAGGCACTGAGCGCCTCTGGACGTGCGCGGTGGTAGACATTCATGCCTCGGCGTTCGGACTCGACAAGCCCGGCGCGGCGTAGCTGGCCAAGGTGATGGCTGACCGTCGACTCACTGAGTAATAGGACCGCGGCGAGCTGGCCGCTGATTTCCTCGCCTGCCGACGAGCTGAACAGGCACGACATGATCTTCACGCGGGTCGGGTCGGCGAGTGCCTTGAGGCGCAATGCAACCTCGAGTGCAGCCTCGTCGGTCATTGGTCCAGCCGCGACGGGGGCGCAGCACACGGGCGCAGAAATATCGACCATCGGCAACGTCTTGGGCATGAACCCATGATGGCATGGTTCTTGACATATATCAAAAAGGTGGGCATCCTAGGCGAGCGCGCTAGTTCGATATATGTCTCACAACTATGAAAGGATCACGCCATGTCCCGCGTTCAACTCGCTCTCAACGTCGACAACCTCGACGAGGCCGTGACGTTCTACTCGAAGCTGTTCAACACCGAGCCGGCCAAGCTCAAAGAGGGCTACGCCAACTTCGCCGTCGTGGACCCACCATTGAAGTTGGTCCTGCTTGAAAACCCCGGCAAAGGCGGCACCATCAACCACCTCGGGGTCGAGGTCGAATCCAGCGACCAGGTCCACTCCGAGATCGCCAGGCTCTCCGGCGAGGGCTTGTTCACCGACGAGGAAATCGGCACCACCTGTTGCTTTGCCACCCAGGACAAAGTGTGGGTAACCGGCCCTGCCGGAGAAAAGTGGGAGGTTTACACGGTGCTCGCCGACTCCGAGACGTTCGGCGCTAGCCCACAGCATCACGAGCCTGACCCCCAGGGCGATGTGTGCTGCGGTGCCTCCGTGCAAGAGGGCGAAAAGGCCAGCGCCTCGACGTCCTGCTGCTGACGCAGCGTGAACGGCAGGAGCAGCGCGAGTCGCGTGCTGGCGCGTCGGCTCCTCGCCGAATTCGTCGGCACCGCGTTGCTGGTGACGATGGTAGTTGGTTCCGGCATCGCCGCGGCCCAACTATCACCCGGCGATGTCGGTGTGCAGTTGTTGGAAAACTCCATCGCCACCGCGTTCGGGTTAGCCGTGCTGATCCTGCTGTTCGGCCCCGTGTCGGGTGCTCACTTCAACCCCGCAGTGTCGGCCGCCGACTGGTTATTAGGCCGGCGCGCCGGCACCGGCATCAGCGGCCAACACCTCGTGGCTTACACCATTGTCCAGGCAATCGGCGGCGTCGCCGGTGCGCTCCTGGCCAACATCATGTTCGACCGGCAAGTGTTCGAAATTGCCACCAAGGACCGTTTGACGACAGGTCATCTCATCGGTGAGGTCGTCGCCACCGCCGGGCTCATCGCACTGATCTTTACGCTCGCCCGCACCGGTCGGGCGGGGCTATCCGCCGCAGCCGTCGGCGCATACATCGGCGCGGCCTACTGGTTTACGAGCTCCACCTCGTTCGCCAACCCTGCCGTCACCATCGGGCGTGCATTTTCCGACTCTTTCGCGGGCATCGCTCCAAACTCTGTGCCCGCGTTCATCGCTGCCCAGCTCGTGGGTGCGCTAATCGGGCTCACACTCGTGGTCGCCTTGTATCCCGGCGTCGCGGCAGCAGCAGACGAAGTCGTTGTCCCACACGGGAATACCGACAACTGAGAGGGAATGTCCGAAGTGTCAAGACCAACCGTGCTGTTTCTCTGTACCCACAACGCCGGCCGCTCGCAAATGGCGCTCGGATTCTTCAACCGACTCGCAGGCGATCAGGCAGCGGCATACTCGGGCGGCTCCGAGCCCGCCGATCGCATCAACCCGGCCGCTGTCGAGGCAATGGCCGAGGTGGACATCGACATCACCGCGGAACAACCGAAACGCTGGACCGACGAAATGGTGCGGAGCGCCGACGTCGTCGTCACGATGGGATGCGGCGACGCGTGCCCTGTATTCCCCGGCCGTCGCTATGAGGAATGGATACTGCCGGACCCCGCCGGCAGAACCGTCGACGAAGTCCGGCCAATAAGAGACGAAATCGAAAAACGAGTGCGCCAACTGCTGGACGAGCTCAATGTCAAAGCGATGGACGCAACATGAGCGCCTGCCGGGTCGAGCCCCGCGCGTCGGTGTAGCAATTGCAGCTACCGGCACCCTCGGAGCTTGGTCATTTAAAGCCTGCACCGGGACGAAATTCGGCAAGAATAACTGAGTCATTTCATGACACCAGAGGGAGAACGGGACCTGAGTCGCAGTGGGCGGCTGACCGCTCCGATATTGGGGTAGTCGGCAGATTTTTTCGCGGTGACGCTGAGACACTTCGGCTGCTGATCTACACTTCGGGCTCCACGGGCACCCCCCAAGGGCGCGATGTACACCGACCGACTGATGGTCAACAACTTTCGCGGCTGGCATCGGATCGAGTTCAACCCCGACGGCAGAATGCCGTTCATCACGCTGGGTCTTCATGCCGATCAGCCACATCATGGGCAGGCAGATTCTGTACTCCACTCTGGGCTCGGGCGGAACCGCCTATTTCACCGCCCGCAGCGATCTGTCGACACTGCTCGACGATCTGGCGCTGGTCCGCCCGACGAAGCTCGATTTCGTACCGCGCATCTGGGAGATGCTGTTCCAGGAGGTGCAGAGCGCGGTCGATCACCGCTGGATCGAAGGAGACGACCGGGCCGCGGTCGAACGACAGGTAATGGCTGAGCAACGCGAGAGACTCATTGGGGGACGCCACTTCTCGGCGTTGACGGGTTCGGCGCCGATCTCGCCCGAATTGTTCACCTGGGTGGAGGAATTCCTCGACATCCCGCTGACGGAGGTGTACGGCTCGACCGAGGACGGCATCATCTTCGTCAACGGGCGGGTTCAGCGGCCGCCGGTGATCGACTACAAGCTCGTCGATGTGCCGAGCCTCGGCTACTTCGCCAGCGACCGGCCGTACCCGCGCGGCGAATTAGTGGTCAAGACACCGAATCTGATCCCCGGCTACTACAAGCGGCCCGACGTCACCGCCGAACTGTTCGACGCCGACGGGTGGTACTACACCGGTGACGTGATGGCCGAAACCGCGCCTGACCAATTGGTTTATGTGGACCGCCGCAACAACGTGCTCAAGCTCTCGCAGGGCGAGTTCGTCACCGTCTCCAAGTTGGAGGCCGTCTATGGCGGGCACCCCGACATCCGCCAGATCTTTGTCTACGGCAATTCCGCCCGCTCCTATCTTCTGGCCGTCATCGTGCCAACCGACGACGCGCTGGCCAGAGTCGGCGGCGATTCTGCTGCGGCCAAACCCCTTTTGAGTGAGGCGTTGCAGAGCATCGCTCGGGATGCGGGCCTGCAGTCCTACGAGATTCCCCGCGACTTCATCGTCGAGACGACGCCGTTCACGCTCGAGAACGGACTGCTGACCGGTATTCGGAAGCTGGCCCGTCCCAAGCTCAAGGAGCACTACGGCCCGGCGCTCGAGCAGCTTTACGCAGACCTCGCCGAAGGGCAGGCCGACGTTCTGCGTGCGTTGCGCAAAGACGGCGCGAACCGGCCCACGCTCGAGACGGTGAGCAGGGCCGCCGGTGCGCTTCTCGGCGCGGCGGCCGGCGACGTGGCTCCCGGCGTCGCATTCACCGATCTCGGCGGCGATTCGTTGTCGGCTCTCACGTTCGCCAATCTGCTATACGACATCTTCGGTCTCGATGTGCCTGTCGGCGTGATCGTCAGCCCCGCAAGCGATCTCGCTGCCATCGCGGCCTACGTCGACGCGCAGCGCGCCGGCGGATCGAAACGCCCCACCTTCGACGCCGTGCACGGCCGCGGTGCGACGGAGGTGCACGCCGGCGATCTGACGTTGGACAAGTTCCTCGACGAGGCGACACTGGCGGCCGCATCGACGCTGCCGGGACCGCGGCGGGAGGTTCGTACCGTCCTGCTGACCGGCGCCACCGGCTTCCTCGGCCGCTACCTCGCGCTGCAGTGGCTCGAGCGCATGCATCTGGTCGACGGCAAGGTGATCCTGCTGGTGCGCGCCAAGGACGACGAAGCCGCGCGGCAGCGCGTCGACGCGACGTTCGACAGCGGTGACCCCAATCTGCTCGAGCATTATCGGGCGCTGGCCGCCGACCATCTCGACGTCATCGCCGGCGACAAGGGCGAGGCGAACCTCGGACTCGACGACGCCACCTGGCGACGGCTGACCGAGACCGTCGACCTGATCGTTGACCCCGCCGCCCTCGTCAACCACGTGCTCCCCTACAGCGAGCTGTTCGGCCCGAACGTGGTCGGCACCGCGGAGTTGATCCGCGTCGCCCTGACGAACAGGATCAAGCCGTATATCTACGTGTCGACCATCGGTGTCGGTGACCAGATAGCGCCGGGAGAGTTTGTCGAGGACGCCGATATTCGGCAGATCAGCCCGACCCGGAAGATCAACGACGATTACGCCAACGGCTACGGCAACAGCAAGTGGGGCGGCGAGGTGCTGCTGCGCGAGGCACACGACCTGTGCGGCCTTCCCGCGGCGGTGTTCCGCTGCGACATGATCCTGGCCGACACCACCTACGCCGGACAGCTCAATGTGCCCGACATGTTCACCAGGATGATGCTGTCGCTGATGGCCACCGGGATCGCCCCGCACTCGTTCTACGAGTTGGACGCCGACGGGAATCGGCAACGGGCGCACTACGACGGGCTGCCGGTGGAGTTCATCGCCGAGGCGATATCCACGCTCGGCGTCAACACGGTCGTGGGCTACGAGACCTACCACGTGATGAACCCGTACGACGACGGCATCAGCATGGACACCTACGTCGACTGGCTCATCGAGGCCGGCCACCCGATCACCCGGGTGCCCGAGTACACCGATTGGCTGGCGCGCTTCGAAACCGCTCTGCGCGGCCTACCCGACAGGCAGCGTCAGGCATCACTTCTGCCGTTGTTGCACAACTACCGCAAGCCCCAACCGCCGATCAACGGGTCGATCGCACCCACGGATCACTTCCGGGCGGCGGTGCAGGACAACAAGATCGGCCCGGACAAGGACATCCCGCACGTCACCGCGGAGGTCATCGTCAAGTACGCGACGGACCTGAAGCTGCTCGGCCTGCTCTGATCCGCGCCCTGCGTCACGACTGTATGGCCTATGGATGCAAACGGCCGGTTCGACATCCATAGGCCATACACTTGCGGGTTGGCGGAACTCGGGCTGGCGGAATCAGCGGCCGGCAACCGGTTGCGGAAGTGGAAGTGACGCCGTCACCGTCGGGACGTAGCCCAGTTCCGCGCTGATGCGCGACGCGCAGCGCGACGCCTCCGGCAGCAGCTCCTTGATGCGGTCCCTGGTCAGCCGGATGCTCGGTGCCGTCACCGAAAGCACCGCCGCAAGTTCACCTTTCGGGCCGAAGACCGGAACCGACAGGGTGCTGACGCCCGGCAACGTCTCCTCGAAGGCGCACGCATAACCGACCCTGCGCGCCTTCTCGACATCCCGGATGAACTCCTCGGGCGTCGGAGGGTTCGCGGGGGTGAGATCGGTGCCGACGCGTTCGGACACGATGCGGCCGATCTCCTCGTCGCTGCGGACGGCCAGCAGCAGCCGGGCCGGGGCGCCGGTCCACAGCGGCAACGGCCTGCCGATGTCGAAATGCGCGCGCAGCTGGGAGTGGCTCTCCACCTGATCGACGTGCAGTAGTTGATTGGCCAGGCCGACGGAGATCCCGACGGTCTCGCCGGTGGCATCCCTCAGCTGCGCCATGTGCGGCAACGCCGCGCGACGCACGTCGACCCGACGTTGATACGCCATGCCGAGGGCCAGCGTCCTGGGCCCGAGGTGATACTGGCGGGTGACCGGATCCTGGGACGCCAGCTCCGTCGACACCAGGTCGGAAAGCAGGCGCTGCACGGCGCTCTTCGACAGCCCGCTCTCGGCGGCCAATGCCCGGATCGACAGCGGCTGCGGGGCGGCGGCCAGCGCGTCGAGGACGCGGACAGCGCGCTGGACGATGCCCTCGCTCACGGCAGCGACCTCCCTTGACATGTGCTGTCCGACATGGGCAGACTTCGTATGTCCCAATCAACGCATCAGTGACCCAGTATATGGGACACAGTCGGTGTCGGCAAGCATAAGGAGCACGCCGTGGCCATACCGGACACCACGGACACCCTGTCGATCCGCAAGATCGCGGCCGCGAGCCTTCTCGGTTCCGTCGTGGAGTGGTACGACTTCTTCCTCTACGGAACGATGGCCGCCCTGGTCTTCAACAAGCAGTTCTTCCCGGAATTCGACCCGCTGGTCGGGACGATGATCGCGTTCGCCACGTTTGCGGCCGGATTCATCACCCGTCCGCTGGGCGGCTTCATCTTCGGTCACTTCGGCGATCGCATCGGGCGCAAACGGATGCTCGTGATGACGATGCTCATCATGGGGCTGTCGACCTTCATCATGGGGTTGCTGCCCAACTACACCGCCGTCGGCATCGCCGCCCCTGTGCTGCTGCTGATATTGCGAATGCTGCAGGGAATCGGCCTCGGCGGGGAATGGGGAGGCGCTGTTCTGCTCTGCGTCGAGCACGCACCCGCGGGGCGACGCGGCTGGTACTCGAGCTGGCCGCAACTCGGTGTGCCGATCGGCCTGCTGACGTCGACGATCGCGGTGACAGCGGTGACCGCGCTGCCCGACGAGGACTTTCAGGGTTGGGGCTGGCGCATCCCGTTCCTCATCAGCATCGTGCTGGTGATCGTCGGGCTGATCATCCGCCTGAGGATCGACGAACCACCGCCCTTCAAGTCCCTTGAGGCCCTTGACAACAAGGCCAAGCTCCCCTTGCTCGAGGTGGTGACGCGTCATCCCAAGGTCACATTGTTGGCCATGGGCGCCCGCGTATCGGAGAGCGTCACCTTCAACGTCTACAACGCATTCCTGCTGACCTTCACCGTGACCGTGCTCAATCTCGACAAGTCGATTGTGTTGAATGCGTTGCTCGTTGCCGCCGTCGTCGGCTTCGGGGTGATCCTGGCCGCGGGCCGCATGTCCGACCGCGTCGGCCGGCGACCGGTGTTCGGCGCCGGTGCCGCGCTGGCCCTTGTCAGCGCGTTCCCCATCTTCTGGCTCGTCACGACCGGAAACCCGTATCTGATCACGCTGGCGGTCGTCATCGGCTGGGGCTTTGCGGCCTGCACGATGTTCGGCCCCGAAGGCGCGTTGTTCGCCGAGGTCTTCCCCACGCGCGTCAGGTATTCGGGCATGTCGCTCGTGTATCAGGTCGGCGTCATCCCCACCGGTGCCGTCGCGCCGTTGATCGCCACCTCGCTGGTGTCGGCCTTCACCGGATCGGCGTGGCCGGTCGCGGTGTATGTGATGGCGATGGCCGCGATAACGCTTGTGTCGCTGTACTTCCTGCCCGAAACCAACGAACGCGACATCAACGATGCCGATGCCGACGCCGATCTCCGTCGCGACAAGGCGGATTCGGCGACAGCCGCTCGCTGAGACGATAAGGACAACCTGTATGACTGCCCACAACCCGACCCACAACCCGCCGGATCGACGTCCCGACATTGTGTTGATCCTCGCCGATGACATGGGATTCTCCGACATCGCCGGTTACGGCGGCGAGATCGACACCCCGGCATTGGACCGCCTCGCCGAACGCGGGGTGAAACTCACACAGTTCTATAACACCGCGCGCTGCAGCCCATCTCGGGCATCGCTGCTCACCGGACTGCACCCGCACCAAGTCGGAATCGGGATCCTCAACTTCGACGACTCCCCCGACGGGTATCCGGGCAACCTGAGCGAAAACTGCGCGACCATCGCCGAGGTGCTCAAGAAATCCGGCTATGCCACGTATTTGTCAGGCAAGTGGCACCTCGCCGTGGATATGGAAAACCCGAACGACGCATGGCCGACGCGGCGCGGTTTCGATCGTTTCTTCGGCACCCTCGAGGGTGCAGGCAGTTACTACCAGCCACGCACGCTGGTGCGCGACGAGGAGAACATCGAGGACGAGGCCACCGCCGACGGCTGGTTCTACACCGACGTCATCACCGACAACGCGTTGCATTTCCTTCGAGACCACGAGGCGCAGCGGGCCGAGGACCCCTTTTTCATGTTCGTGTCCTACACCGCGCCGCATTGGCCGTTGCACGCACACGAGGAAGACATCGCCAAATACGCCAACCGATTCGACGAAGGCTGGGATGCGCTGCGCGAGCAGCGTCTCGAGCGGCTCATCAAGTTCGGCATCATCGACCCCGCGTGGCGGCTTTCCGATCGCGACGAGCGGGTGCCCGCATGGGAGGACGTGGTGGACAAGGCGTGGGAAGCCTCCCGCATGGAGGTCTACGCGGCGCAGGTCGACAGGATGGATCAGGGCATCGGGCGAATCCTGGATCAACTGGAAAGAACTGGGCGACTTGATAACACGCTCATCATTTTCCTCTCCGACAACGGTGGCTGCGCAGAGGAGATGCCACCGGAGTCCGTTAAGGAATTCGTCACCGCGTTCGTCCCGCTCAAGGAGACCTCCCGGTCGGGGCGGCCGGTGGTGCCGGGCAACGTGACCGGCCTCCGTCCAGGGCCGGAGGAGACGTATCAAAGCTACGGGCGGGCATGGGCGAACCTGTCCAACACACCCTTCCGCGAGTACAAGCACTGGGTGCATGAGGGCGGCATCGCGACCCCGTTCATCGTGCATTGGCCCGCAGGCCTTGGCGAGGCTGACGGCCGCCTTTCCACGCAACCCTGCCAGCTTGTCGACGTGTTGCCGACACTCGCCGAGATCGCCGGAGCGCAATATCCCAGTCACCGTAGAGGACAACCGATTCCGCCTGCGGAGGGCCGGAGTCTGATGCCGGTGCTACGCGGAGAGGCGAACCCCGAGCGCGACCTGTTCTGGGAACACGAGGGCAATTGCGCTGTGCGCCGGGGCAAGTGGAAGCTGGTCCGCAAGTACCGCCACCCGTGGGAGCTCTACGACATCGACGCCGACCGCACCGAGCTGAATGACGTCGCCGCGCAACACCCCGATCTGGTCAAAGAACTCGAAGCCGCATACGACGCGTGGGCGAAGCGGTGCGGTGTCATTCCGCGCGACCGCGTCTTGCAGATCTACGCAGAACGCGGTCACGGCCTGCCCGAGGAGTGACGGCCGCGTTCGCGTAGCGGCCGGTCAGATGTCGTGGCTCGAGCTCGGGCCGGTCCTGGGCCCGTAACGCTCGATGTAGGCCTTGTGGATGTGGGCCTTCTTCTGCCGGTCGGCCTCGTCGACCAGGCCGGCGTCCAAGCCGTGCACCCGCAGCATGTGCCGACGCCACACTTTGTTGAGCGCATGCGAGAAGTAGACGAACGGGATCAGGATCGGCAGCGTCATGCTCAGATGCACGTCCAGCGTCGTCGGGATGAACCAGAACGGCAGCATCACGATGAACGCGGGGATGAACATCCGGATCATCATGCGGCGCGTCGCCCCGGGGCCGGCCAGGTCGTTGCGCACCCAATCGTGCATCGACTCGGGTAACCGTCCGCCGTAGATGTAGCGGATGTATTGCCAAGGGTTGGGCTTGGTGCGCGCGTTGTTGCTCACGTGATCCTGCTGTTCGAAACGGTTGCGAATCGGGGCGTCGACTCGCCGATGATGACGAAAATATTAACAGTGACGCGCCCTCACGCCGGTCACACCCCGTCTACCAGGCCTTTTGCCGCCGCGTCTCGATTTTGCACGCCGACCGCACGATTTTCCGCTCATACATTGGCCGATGGCGACGACACAAGCGCGCCAAAGGATCACCACAGGAGGCTCGATGGCCATTACGACAATCACCAGACACGACAACGCGACCCGGCTCACAGGTACCGGGCAGATGATCTGTCGCTACGGCCTGGTGGTCGTGCTGGCATGGATCGGGGTCGGCAAGTACGTCAAGATGGAGAGCCGGGTCTTGATCGAACACAGCCCCCTGATGAGCTGGCTCTACGACTTCCTCAGCGTGACGGCGGTCGCCTACGCGTTGGGTACAGCCGAGATCGTGGCGGCCATCCTTATCGCGCTGCGGCCCTTGTCCTCTCGCGCGTCGGCGGTGGGCAGCGCAATGGCGATCGTCCTGTTTCTCGGCACGCTGAGCTTCCTGTTCACCACGCCCGGCGTCATTTCGGCCCACTTCGGCCCGATCCCGGTGCTGTCGGGCATGCCAGGTCAGTTCCTGCTCAAGGATCTGGTGCTGATCGGTGTCGCGGTGTGGAGCCTCGGGGAATCACTGTCCGCCACGCGCGGCTAGGGGTGTCGGGGAAACGCCTTGGGAAACAGCAGGATTGCGCCGAGGCCGCAGCCGATCAGCACGGCGCCCGGCCACGGCAGCGCCGAGAGCCCGACCGTTTGCAGTAGGCCAGCGCCGATCGCGGCGCCACCGGCGATTCCGATGTTGGCGGTCGAGTTGATCCACGCCCCGGCGAGTTCGGGCGGCATCGCGTGGGTGCGCACCGAACACGCTTGGTAGATCGACGGGACGCCGCCGAACGCCCCGCTCCAGACCGCGGTCGCGATCACGACGGCCACGAGATTCGGTCCCGTGACACCGAGCGCGATCACCGCGCAGCCGATCAGCCCGACCAGGATCACCGCGGTCCGCCTCGGGTTGCGGTCCAGGCCACGGCCCGCGTACCACAGGCCCAGCAGCCCGCACGCCCCGCACGCGAGCAGGATCGGGCCGAGCAGCGCCGGGCTGGCTCCGCTCGCCAGCAGCAGCACGCTCACATAGGTGTAGACGGTGAAATGGCCCAGGAACACCAGCGAATTCGATGTCGCCACGGCCGCCAACCGACGCCGCTGACCGGCGTGGTTCCGCGTCGACATGGGCTCGTGATCGACGCCGGGCAGCAGCGCGGCCACCAACGCGAATGTCGCGGCCGAGAGCACAGCCAGCGCCGTGAACGACGCCCGCCACCCGACCGAGGTGCCCAGCGATGTGAGCAGCGGCACACCAACGACGATGCCGACCGATGCGCCGCTGCCGGCCAGCGCGAGCGCCCGACCGACGTGCGCGCCGGAAACCAGCCGCGGCGAATAGCCGATGACCAGCGAGAAGAACAAGGCGTGCGTCACCCCGCCGAGCGTGCGCCCCGCCGCGACGACGCCGAACGTCGGCGCTGCGGCGACCAGTACGTTGCTCAGCGCGTAGCTGGCCAACGTCGCCAGCAGCAGCGGCTTGCGGGGGAACCGCGACGTGGCGATCGTCAGCGGCACCGCGAGCGCGGCGACCATGACGGCATACAGGCTGACAAGCAGGCCCGTAACGGAGTCCGGGACCGCGAATGTCGCGCCGATCTGCGGCAGCAACCCCACCGGCAGCATCTCGGTGGTGACCGCGACGCACGACGCCAGCGCCAGCGAGAGGAGTCCGGGCAGGCTGTCGCGAACGCCTGCAGTGGGTGTGCGCTCGGCTGTCAGGGTCACTGAGCCGAATATACTCGGCAGGCGAGCTTATTCAAGTGAGATACTGCCCACGATGGCACGACAAGCACCGCAGGCCGTACTGCGCTGGTCGGGCGCCGCGCAACTGCTCGAAGTGGTGCGTACCGAACCGGGCATCACCCGAGCGGCCGCCGCGCAGCGCCTGGGTATCCGCAGCGGTGGCGCCACCGAATTGGTGACGCGAATGCGTCAAGCGCGTCTGCTCGACGAGACACCCGCGCCTGCACAGGGCCGGGGCAGGCCAACCACGATGCTGGTTCCCCATGACGAGGGTCCGTTGGTGCTCGCCGCCGATCTCCGGGCCGCCGACTGGCGTCTGGCGCTCGCCGGGATCGACGGTGTGCCGCACGTTGTGACCCAGGCCAAATATGCGGGCAGGCGGCTAGCGCCCGTACTCGATCAGCTGGCGGATGCGATCGGCAAAATCTACCGGCGAAACACCAAGCGAATCAGGGCGGTTGCGGTCGCTGTGGCGGGCACCGTCAGCGACGCAAGGCTCGTGCAGTTCACCCCGCGCGGGTGGAACGACGTCGACCTGTCGGTGCTGACCGCCAGGATCCCCGAGCGCGCGGGTGTCGGTCTGCTGGTCGGCAACGACGCCACGCTCGCAGGCCTGGCCGAAGCCAGATCCGGCGCCGCCCGTTCCGCTTCGACAGCCTTGTATCTGATGGTGGCGCAAGGGATCGGCGGCGCGCTCGTGGTCAACGGTGAGCCGCTCACCGGTGCGCACGGGGCCGCCGGTGAATACGGTCACATGCCGCTCGGCGATCCGGCGCTGGTCTGTCCGTGCGGTGCGCGCGGGTGCTGGGACCTCAGCGTCGACGGGCGGGCGTTGGCGCGCCACCGCGGCGATACGGCCCCGAAAGATCCGGTGGCATACGTCCACACGTTGGTCGACCACCCGCGCCGTGACGCCGCGACCGTTCGCGCGTTCGAGGCCGTCGCCTCCACGTTGGGCCGCGGCATCGGAGGTCTGGTGAACCTGCATGACCCCGAAGTGGTGACGCTGGGTGGTGCCGCCGCGATGCTGAAGGCCGCGGCGCCAAGCGCATTCGACGATGCGTATCGCGAAGCTCTGATGGCCTTCCGCAAGGAAACGCCGCCGCCGGTGTGTGACGCCGAGTATGGCGAGGAAGGCCCGCTCCACGGCGCGGTCGCGCTGGCGTTGGACCACGTCACCGCGCCGGCCGCATTGGCCGATTGGGTGCAGCGTCACCACCTTTGACCGAATGGCTCAGTTCGGAACCGGGCCTGCGCCCGCGGCCGCTCTGGCCCGGATCAACGTCGGCTTGTCGAACCCCGCCGCCCGGGCTGCCGTGGGGATCGACGACATGATGGCGTCCAGCGAGTCCTCGGGGGCCAGCGCGATGACGCACCCCCCGAATCCCCCACCGGTCATCCGCGCGCCCAGAGCGCCTGCGGCGACGGCGCTCTCGGCGATCAAGTCGATCTGCTGTGTGGTGATCTCGAAGTCGTCGCGCATCGATGCGTGCGAGGCGTTGAACAGCGCACCCGCTTCGTGGTAGTCGTTCGCCTCCAACGCGGCCACGAAATTCAGCACGCGCCTGTTCTCAGTGAATATGTGCCGGGCGCGCTGTGCATCGACACGGTCGGCGACCTTGTCAAGCGCACCCAGTCCCCAGTCCTGCGCGTCGCGCAATGTGTCCACGCCCAGCGCCGCCGCGGCCTGCTCGCATGACCGCCTGCGCGCGGCGTACTCGCCGCCTGCGTGTCGATGTGGCGCGCGGGAATCGATCAGCAGCAGCGCGACACCGGAGGCGTCCGGATCGAACGGCACTTCCCGCACGTCGACGCTGCGGCAGTCCATCAACAGAGCATGCCGCTCGGCGCCATACAGCGACGCCAGTTGATCCATCAGTCCCGTTGGCGCGCCGACGTATTCGTTCTCTGCCCGTTGCGCGATCCGGGCCTGCTCGACTTTGTCCAGGGTCACCCCGGCAGCGGTGGTGAGCGCACCGAGGACCGCGCATTCCAGCGCCGCCGACGACGCCAGGCCGGACCCCATCGCGACATCGCTGGTGATCGACATCTGCCCGCCGCCCACCGGGTGCCCGGCCTCCCGCAACGCCCAGATGACGCCCGCGACATAGGCGCCCCACCCGGTGACCTCACCAGGCGCGGTGGTCAACGGGATGACGGCCTCGCCGGGTTCATCGGCGCTGTCGACCACGACGGTGTCGCTGCCGTCGGGCCGCAGTGTCACCACGACGCGTTCGGGCAGTGCAATGGGCAGTGCGAAGCCGAGGTTGTAGTCGGTGTGCTCGCCGATGAGATTGATGCGCCCCGGTGCTGCATAGGTCACGGTCATTGCGCCACCTCACGCAATCGCGCGGCGACACTCTCCGGTGTGACGTCGCTGATGAAGGCGTCCATGGCCGACTCCGATCCCGCGAGGAATTTCAGCTTGGTGGCGCTGCGGCGCACCGACATCAATTCGACGTGAAAGCAGCCCTCGCGCTGTTCGTCGTCGTCGCGGTACTGGTGGAGCGCCGAGATGTAGGGCAGTGGCGTTGGATACAACCGGTCGAAGCGGCCGAGCACGTCGAGGTACACCTCGACGAAGGCGTCGAGTTCGCCGTCGTCGAGGTCGACCAGGTTGTGCGCGAAGCGGTTCGGATAGATGTGCACTTCGACCGGCCATCTCGCGGCGAACGGGACGAATGCGGTGAACAACTCATTGCGGGCGATGATGCGGGCGCCGTCGGTGAGTTCGCGGTCGAGGATGGCGCGAAACAGATTGTCGCCGTGGCGGGCACGGTAGGCTTCGGCTTCGCGCAACATGATCGCCGATCGCGGTGTCACGTAGGGGTAGCCGTAGATCTGCCCGTGCGGATGCGTCAACGTCACCCCGATCTCCTCCCCCCGGTTCTCGAAGCAGAACACCTGCGCGATGCCGGGCCGGTTCATCATGTCGGCGGTGCGGTGCCGCCATGCGGTGACGACCAAGCGCGCCTGTGCGTGCGGTAGCTCCGCGAAGGACGCGGCATGGTCGCTGGAGAAGCAGATGACCTCGCATCGTCCGTGACCGGGCGCCGCGGTGAACCCGTCGGCATACGCGTCCGGCAGGGCGAACGATTCCTCTCCTGCTCCGGACAGGCTCGGGAACCGGTTCTCGAACACCACGACGTCGTAGTCGGCGGCGGGTATCTCGCTGGTCAGGCCGGACGGACCGGGACACAGCGGGCACTCGTCGGGAGGCGGCTTGTAGGTCCTGTCCTGGCGCAGCGCCGCGATGATGACCCACTGCCCGGTCTGGCTGTCAAACCGCAACTGGGAGCGCTGATTTGAGCGCGCAGGCAGCGGCCGACGATCCGGCACGGGCGCGGGATCGTGGCCCGGCAGCGTGAAGAACAGCTCGTCGCGACCGTCGGCCAGCGTCCTGCGCAAAGGTTCGGTCATCGGTGCTCCGAGGCCGTAGCGATCATCAACTCGCCTACTCGCGCCTCCAACGTCGACCGGTCGTCGGGCGCCAACCCGTCGTCGACGACCAAGGTGTGCACCTGGTCCAGCCGGGCGAACACATTCGTGCCGATTTCGCCGTACTTGGTGTGATCGGCCACCACAACGAGCCTGGGTCCGATCTCGATCATCGTGCGGTTCGTCTGTGCCTCAGCGATATTCGGCGATGTCAGCCCTGCGTGTTCGTCGAACCCGTGCACTCCGAGGAAGGTGGCATCCACCCGGAACGACGCGAGAGCCATGTCGGCGATGGGTCCTACCAGCGCATTCGACGGTGTCCGCTCGCCGCCCGACAGGTATGCCACCGGACCCGCCGCCGCATCGCCTCCCGTCAGCACCTCGAACACGGTGATCGAGTTGGTGATGACGGTGATCGAGGAGCGGCCACGCAGCACCCGCGCGAGCTCCGTGGTCGTCGTGCCCGCGCCGATGGCGATCGTCATCCCGTCCGCGACGAGCGTTGCGGCGGCGTTGGCGATTGCGATCTTCTCGCTGCGCCGGTGCCGGGCCTTCTCCGAGGACTTGGGTTCCTCGCCGCGGTGGTGGCGGGTCACCGCACCGCCGTGGACCTTGCGCAGGAGGTCCTGGGCATCGAGCACGTCGAGGTCGCGGCGGACGGTCATCTCCGACACCGACAACTGGGCGGCCAGGTCGGCCACGCGCACCGCCCCGCCGGCCTGAAGGCTGGCCAGGATCGCCCGACGGCGCTCGGCGGCGAGCATGCGTTCGGATCTCCTTCCCAGCCGAAACGAACAATAACAAACAAATTCTCACCATAACTATCGCAATTTGTATTGCTTTCTTGTTAGTTTCTGCTTGTTTGTGCGTCAGACTTCAATGAACGGAGGTGGTGACGACGACCACCACGCTGGCGGCCGAAAACGTGTTGCGTCTGCACGTCGGCTTCATGGACTACCTGCTGATCGCGATCTACTTCGCATTCGTGCTCGGCATCGGCTACCTGGCCCGCAGCCAGATCTCGACCAGCCTCGACTTCTTCCTGTCCGGCCGCCGGCTGCCCGCGTGGGTCACCGGTCTGGCGTTCGTGTCCGCCAACCTCGGCGCGGTCGAGATCATGGGGATGTCGGCCAACGGGGCGCAGATCGGGCTGTCGACGATGCACTACTACTGGATCGGCGCAGTGCCCGCGATGCTGTTCCTCGGCATCGTGATGATGCCGTTCTACTACGGCTCCAAAGTGCGAAGCGTCCCGGAGTTCATGCGTCGACGGTTCGGCCCCGGCGCCCACCTGGTCAACGCGATCAGTTTCGCGGTGGCGCAGGTGTTGATCGCAGGCGTGAACCTCTTCCTGCTCGCCACCGTGATCAATGTGCTGCTCGGCTGGAACCGGTGGGTGTCGCTGATCGTCGCAGCAGCCATCGTGTTGACCTATACCGCGCTGGGCGGTCTGTCGGCGGCGATCTACAACGAGGTCCTGCAGTTCTTCGTGATCGTGGCCGCACTGGTGCCCTTGACGATCTTCGGCCTGATCAAGGTCGGCGGCTATAGCGGCTTGCGGGAGAAGGTAATCGAGGCCGTCCGGGAGGACGGCACTGTGACGGCGACGGTGCACGAGCAGTTGACAAGCTGGCCGGGTCAGGCGCTGAGCGGTTTCGACAGCCCGGTCTGGTCGGTGATCGGCATCGTGTTCGGTCTCGGTTTCGTGCTGTCGTTCGGCTACTGGACGACGAACTTCGTCGAGGTGCAGCGCGCCATGGCATCGGACTCGATCTCCTCGGCACGACGCGCACCGATCATCGCCGCCCTGCCGAAAATGCTGATTCCGTTCGTGGTCGTCGTCCCCGGCATGATCGCCGCCGCCGCGATCGGCGACATGATCCACCTGAAATCGACTGGGACGGGCGACATCACGTACAACGACGCGATGCTGCTGATGATCTGCGACATTCTGCCCAACGGCTTGATCGGCGTCGCGGTCGCCGGCCTGATCGCGTCGTTCATGGCGGGCATGGCTGCCAACGTCTCGTCGTTCAACACCGTGTTCAGCTACGACATCTGGCAGCAGTATGTGGTGAAGGACCGCGCCGACAGCTACTACATTCAGGTCGGCCGGATCGCCACGTTGGGCGCCACGATATTGGCGGTGTTCACCGCGCTGATCGCCGCGGGTTACGCCAACCTGATGGATTACCTGCAGACGCTGTTCGGGTTCTTCAACGCCCCGTTGTTCGCGACGTTCATCCTCGGCATGTTCTGGAAACGCATGACCGCCACGGCGGGCTGGGCCGGGCTGGTCGCCGGAACGCTTTCGGCCGTCGGCGTTTTCCTGCTGTCGGAGGCGGGTGTCATCGATCTGCCCGGCCAGGGCATGCCGTTCCTGGCGGCCGCGGCCGCGTTCATCGTCGACATCATCGTCAGCGTCGTCGTCAGCTACGCCACCACGCCCAAGCCCGCCGCCGAGCTGGTGGGGTTCGTCTACTCCGAGACACCCGTGAACATCTTCTCCGACCCGGAATCCGAAGGGAAGGCGTGGTTCATGCGGCCGGTGCCGCTGGCCGCCGTGATGCTGGCCTTGACCATCATCCTCAACATTCTCTTCCGGTAGCTCAGACCGACTTTCGTCAGATGCCATAGGAGCAAACATGACCCCGCAAAAGGCGGTATCGCGAATCTTCGATATTCGCAACATCATCGGTGCCCTGCTCGCGATCTACGGTGTACTGCTCGTCATCGCCGGGTTGGCACCGGGCCTGGTGGCTGCCCATGACGAGTCGGCCGGCGATGGCAACACCGTGGAGCTGTATGTCGGCACCGACGCCAACTGGTGGGTGGGCCTGGCCCTGCTCGCGGTGGCGGCGGTATTCATAGCGTGGGCGGCACTGCGTCCGATCACCGTCGACGTCGACAGCGCGCCCGACACCGAGGGACCGACCGAGACCGGCTAGTCGGACGACTCCGCGGGGCAAGCGGCATCGTCACCGTCTGAAAGTCGTTGCGCGCCAGCATCGCTAGATGCGGTACCGTCTTCGTCGGAGGCGGTTAGGTGCTCGAAAGTTCCAGTTACCCGCAGCAACCGCTCGAGGGTGGCAGGCCGGTCGTCGAGGTGCAGCGAAACGTGAGCGGCCGAGGCCTTGCGATGGATCTGCAGCAGTCCCGACAGACCCGCCGAGTCGCAGAACGTCAGACCCGAGCAGACGATGTGGACGCGCTGCAGAGTGGGCTGTTCGGCGAGCAGCCGGGTGACGGTGTCGACCAGCTCCGCTGTGGTGACGTAGTCGAGATCGCCTGTGATGTGAACGGACGCCGAGGGACTCGTCGACTCCACAGTCAACGACAGGTTCATGCGTGCGCCTTCATGCGTGCGCTGCCGGGTCGGGGGCCGAGCGAATGTCGGCGGGCAGCACGCCGTGGGCGGCCTGCAGCATGCGCCTGCTGCGCGGGAAGTCCTTCAACTGGCTCGCCAGCAGATCCAGCGCGGGGTCGAGCGAGGACGCGGGCACGCCGCGCGCGGCAAGGACCTCGGCGGTCCAGGCGATGAAGCCGGTGAACAGTTCGTCGTCGTCGGTGTAGAGGGCGGCGCCGAGGAAGTCGACGATGTGGCCGATGTCCTCGGTGGTGTGTTGGCGCTGCTGCTCGGTGTAGCTGCGCATTGCGGGGAAACGGTTCTCCAATTCGGCGACCGTCGCCTTGATGAGTTGCGGCGCGGACCGGGTGACCATGGTGTACTCCTGGTCCGCCAGGTGCGGCAGGTCGTCGAGCGGTCGGTGGGCGTCGGCGGGGCGCGTCGGCGGAAATCCCTCGTCGAGCCGCTCGGCGGCGGCACGTGCGTCGGGCGCCCACGCATCGGCACCAAGCTGGAGGGCATAGCGGCCGTCGACGCCGAAAGCGGCGCCGCCGGCCAGCACCGGCACCCCCGCGGCCTGACACGCCGTGATCGCGGCATGAGCCGTGGGCAGCCGGGTCGGGATCATGCAGGACAGCGCGACCGCCTCGTGGCGCTGGAGGTGCAGGTGAGCGATCAGGTGCGGGGTCGGCACCTGCGCACCGAGGAAGTCGACCTGCCAACCGCGCAGGCGCAGGACCTCGGCCAGCAGCCGGGCCGGAAGCGCATGCCACTCGCCGTCCACGCAGGCGACGGTCACCCGGCCACGTGTCGCCTCCAGCGTGCTCCTCGGGTGGTAGGCCAGGGCGGCGATCACCCTGTCGTTGATGGCGGTGGCCGCATGCTCCTGCGCGACGGTGATCCGGTTGGCGGCCCACTCGCTGCCGATCTTCTGTTGGACGCGTCCGATGACGTCGAGCAGCACATCCTCTGGCGCCATGCCCGCGTCGAGCGCGGCCTTTACAAGCGACGCCGCGGCATACTCGTCACGATCGATCACGGCCTCCCACAGCCGATCGCGAAGAACCTGATGGTCGGCCCCAGTGTTGTCGGCGCTCAAGCGGTAAACCTTCCAGCGGTGCGACCGTCCACCGCACTCAGATATGTGCGGTGCGGCGCAGTGATGGCCACCACGGCGATGTCGTCATGCGTGCGCTGGTTGACCCACTCCGAGGTGAGCATGAGAATGCGTTCCACCACCGCCTCGGGCGGCATACCGGCGCACGTCTTCATCGCGTCCTTCAGCCGTTCCTCACCGAACATGTCGGTGCCGAGCGGCCCGCCGCGCGCCTCGGTGACGCCGTCGGTGTAGAGCAGGCACGTCTCGCCCGGCGCCAGCGACGTCTCAAACGATCGCGTCTTGAACCGCGGCAACGCGCCCACCAACGTTCCGCTGGTGTCGGCCTCCTCCACCCGGCCGTCGTTGCGAACGATCAGCGGAGGCGGATGGCCCGCGCACGTCAGCCGCAGCTTCAACTCCGTGTCGCGACGTGTGACCGAAGCCATCACCAGCGTCGCGAATCGGCTGTTCTCGGGCGACAGCAACGCGCTGTTGAGCAATTTGAGGACACCCTCGTGGTGCCGCGCGAGTGGCGCGAGGGCTTGCAGGGTGTTGCGGATCTTGCCGGTCAAAACCGCTGCGTCCAAACCCTTTCCGCAGACATCGCCCAGCACGACGAGCGTCTCGTCCTCGGGCGTCGCAGCGGGATGCACGTCGTAGAAGTCACCGCCGACGACCTCGTGGTCCTCCGATGCGCGGTATCCACCGGCCAGCTCGATTCCGTGGACACACTGCAACCGCGGCGGAAGCAGTTCGCGCATCAGCGTTCTGGTGATCTCCGCCTGTTCCGCGTAGAGCCGCGCGGCCGACAACGCGGCGCCTGCCCGAGCCGCGAACAGGTGTGCCAGCGTCTCCTCGCCGTCGTCGAACGCCGCCTGCGCGGTACGTCGCAACAGCACCAGCGCACCGGCAGGCACGCCGTGACCCGGCAACGGCGTGATCACCACCGACCCCACCGGCCCGGCGAAGCTGCGCGGGATGAGCCAGTCGGGCACGGTCGCGGCGTCGATCCAGCGCGACGGCACGGGCGGGAACCCGCGCAGCGCCTCGCTGAGACCCGCGACATCGGCGGGATTGGCGCTCACGGAGGAATGTTCGGCGGCACCGCCGGAGACGCTGCCGACGACGGGCAGCCGCCTGCCAGTCGGCGGCGCGACGAGCACTGCCGCGTCGGCGAGGTAGCGAGCGGCCATCTGCACGGTGGCCTCCATGCAGCGGTCGATGTTCAGCGAAGCGCCCAGCACACTGGAGGCCTCCGCCAGAAACGCGGTGCGTTCCCGTTCGCGGGCCAGCGACTGCTGTGCCGCCTGCAGTGAGCGCGCGCTGTCCTCGACCAGGCACCAGGCCACGCCGCCGGGTAACACTGACGGCTTGGCGTCGAATTCGCGGCCATCGACGGTGCCCGACACCGCGGGTGCTTCGCCTTCCACGACGCCTTCGGCGACGACGGCGTAGTGGGCGTCAGACAGCCAGGTCGGCGCGCCCTCTCGCATCCGGACGCCGGGCTGAGCGCCGGGGAGTATGGGGCGCGCCGAAGCGCTCACCGCCTGGATGACGCCCGACCGGTCGACGACTAGCACCGGCCACGGAAGCGATGCCCACGCGGCGTCGGGCGACGTATCGACGGCTGCGGGTGCCTTCTTATGCAACGGTGCCTCCCAGCGCGGGGCGAACAGGGCCCACACTTTCTGGAGGCCGGCGGCATCATCTACTCGCCACTAGTGGCGGAGACCTACTAGCCACTATTGCCTAGACCGGGCGTTGTCACAACCTCGCGTCCCTCCCCTGTCACCTGCAGGCGAGAGCGGCCGGTTGGCAGGCCGGGGCCGGGGCGACTCTCGGCATGTTCGCGCTGAAGCTTCGGGTATGTGGTCCTGATGGGCTCGACAACCCGAACCCTCGGTGCGGCTTTGCTTCGCAATGCGCCGAACCGTCTGCGAAAGCTCGACGCGGCAAGGCTTCCACGACCGCCTCACCGGTGGCACGTTCGTGGTGCGCCCGGAGTAGACGCGCGCGCTTCGTGGGTGTGCGCTAGTGCACGCCCTCCATTTCGCGGCTGATCCACGGCGCGAGGGCGAACACCGCAACACCGGCGACGATCGCCACCGCGCCGATGATGCCGAAGTAGGCGAATTCCTGTGCCGGGTCGTAGTACTTGGCGAGCACGCCGGACATCGATGTGCCGAGGCCGACGGAGAAGAAGTAGAGCGCCATCATCTGCGCCCTGAACGCCTCCGGCGCCAGCTTCGTCGTCACCGAGAGCCCGATCGGCGACAGCATCAGTTCCGACACCGCGAACACGCCCAACACGAAGGCGACATACAGCGCGGGCACCGCCCTGCCTTCGGTTCCCGCCATCGGCAGGAAGAGCAGGAACGCGACGCCCATACCGGCCACCCCGTAGGCGAACTTGCGCGGCGTCGTCGGCGCACGGGTGCCCAGCCGTGTCCACATCGCCGCGAACACCGGCGAGAGCAGGATGATCCACACCGGTTCGATCGAGCCGATCCAGTTCGACGGCGCGGTCCAGCCGAAGATCGACCAGTTCATCCGCTCGTCGGAGTACACCGCCAAGACGGTGAAGATCTGCTGAAACAGCGACCAGAACACCGCGTTGGCGATGAACAGCGGGATGAAGGCGCGCACCCGAACGCGCTCGACGGCCGCCACTTTCGGGCTGGTGAGCATCACCACGAAGTACGCCAGCGAAGCGACGATGATGACGCCGGTGGTGATCTGCGACAGGTTTGCCAGCTTGATCAGGCCGGTGGCAAACGCGGCGATCACCACGACCACGATCGCGACGCCGATCAGTGACCACCACTTGAAGGCGCTGCGCGGCAGCGGGTTTGGCACGTGGCGGCCGTGGTCGCCGAGATTCCGGCGAAAAGCGACATATTGCGCGAGGCCGAGCGCCATCCCGACTGCGGCGGCGCCGAAGCCCCAGTGAAAGCCGATCCGGGTCTGCAGCAGGCCGGTGATCAGCGGGCCGACGAACGCGCCGAGATTGATGCCGAGATAGAACAGCGTGAAGCCGCCGTCGCAGCGTGGATCGCCCTTCGCGTACAGGGTGCCCAGCAGCGAAGATGCGTTGGCCTTCAACGCCCCTGAGCCCAGCGCCACAAGTACCAGGCCGATCGCGACGCCGGCCAATCCCGGCACGATGGCCAGCGCGATGTGGCCGCACATGACCACCACGCCGCCGTAGAACACGGTGCGTTCCATGCCGAGCAGGCGGTCGGCGACCCAACCACCCAGCACGGTCGACAGGTAGACGAGTCCGCCGTAGGCGCCGACGATGCCGGTCGCCGTCGCCTGAGGCAGTCCGAGGCCCCCGTCGGTGACCGAGTAATAAAGGTAGTAGGCGAGGATGGTGAGCATCCCGTAGAACGAGAACCGCTCCCACAACTCGACGCCGAAAAGGTTTACCAAGCCAATCGGATGGCCGAAGATCGTGCGTTCGGCCGGCTTCTCGTCTGTCTGTCCCCCAGTTGTCATGTGGATCACAATTCCACGCGGGCCACCGCGCCGAAACCCCTGTCTTCACCGCATGAAAAACTGGCACTCATGGCGTTCAAGGTGCGTTTCAGCGGACAGGGCCAGTTTCAGGACTACGGCGACGACGACGGCTTCGAGTTCCTCGACGGCGGTGTGCTCGCCATCCACTTCGGCGACGAGGAGAAGTGGTCGGAGTACCATCCGCCCGCCATGTGGGAGCAGGTCACCGCGGATCCCGAGCATCTGCCCGGCCTCAACTCCCCGTACGTCGACGAAGACGACGAAGAAGACGATGAGGACGAGGATTACGACGACGAGTACGAGGACGACGTCTACGAGGCGGATTACGAGGACGAGGACGACGACGAGGACTGACCGGACTTACGCCTGCGCGTGGGGTGGTTGGCGACGAACTCGGCGTCGTAGAACGGCGAGGCCGTCGGCGCCGCCGGCTTTCTCCGCTTTGCCGCGCGGCGGTGCAGCAATTCGATCAACTCGACAGGCTTGACCCAGTCCGACGGCTTGACCGGGTCGACGGGGATCGCGTCGTCCGGGGTTGTTTCGGTCGATGACTCGGGATCATGGGGATTGGTCATCGTCAGCCGTTTCTGTGTGGGCTGATGCCTCCGTCGACTGCTGGTTCGGCGGAAGTTTCGACTTGTGCTTGACGCGCTTGTCAGTGAGGTGGCGGACGGCCGAGCGAATCTCGCCGACGCGGGCGCGGATATTCTTGGCTGCAGACTCACGCGCAGTGACTCGGGAGTTGTTGAGCTGCTGTGAGTTTGCGCTGTCAGCCGGTCGTGGCCCGTCGTAGGCGCGGTTGATGACCTTGCGCAGTGGCTTGTCGATCTTGTCGACGACCTCGTCGCGCACCCCGACAATACGCAGCGGATCGGTCAGTGGAAGATTGTCGGTCTTGACGAGAATGTGCGTGGTGTTGCCGTTCTGGGTGATCACGTTGTCGGGGTCGTCGAGGTCGAGACCGCCGTAGTTGGGGTGCACGAAGACGATTCCCGCGAGCGCGTTCAAGTTGGCCAGCGCGTTGAACGGCTTGTCCGGCCAGTCGGCGAACCCGTCGAATTCGCGCACGATTTCCGTTGTGGGATAGGGCGTATCGACGGGCGGCGGCGTGACCGTATCGAGAACGGGGATGCGTACCGGCGGCAGTTTCGCCAACAGACCGCCGTCGGCATTCGTGGGGTCACCGAGCGTGACGAACGCGATGTCGTCGCGCGGTGACGGCGCCGCCGCCATGCGCCGCTTCGCGTAGTTGATCACCACTGCGCCCTGACTGGCGCCCACCACCGTCACCGGCCCTTCGGCCGTCGCGATGGCGCCGTCGAGGGTCTCGGCGCCCGCGCGCACGGACCGGCCCAGGCTCATCGTGCCGACGAACGGCCACAGATCGGCGGGATAGTCGATGCCGACCAGATCGTCGGGCTGCAGGTCGGGCGGGACGAGACCGTCGTTGATCAGCCACGCCATCTGCGCCTGGGTCGGGGCGCCCCGCTGACCGGTGCCGCCGAGATAGAGGACGTCGGCCCAGGCGGCCGGCGCGCAAACCAATGCGGCACTGCCCGCGACGGCACACACCGCTTTGATCATTGAATATCTCCTGCTCAGCACACCTGCGCATCATCATCGGCAAACCGAGTGGCTAAGCATAATTGACACTAGCGGTGATTTCTAGCAATTGCTTGATCTTGAAAAGAACTTGTGCAAATCAGTAGGAGTCGTGCAGCCGCATCCACTCATAGGGTGGCTGCTGCGGCCAGCCCGGCGGCGAGTCCTCCCAGGTCTCCTGGCGACCGTACGGCGTGAGGTCGAGCAGGTCGAACACCAACATGAAGGGCTCCTCGCCGCGCGCACCGGTCGACCATGTGTGGAAGACCCGCGTCCCATCGCGCAGGAAAATGCTGATCGCTTGCCGCTCTTCGCTGTTGACCGTCGCGCTGAAATCCTCGTTGAACGTCGTCGACGCCGATGACACCCACGGCAGTCGCCACTCCATGCGAGCACGAAAGGCGAGCAACTTGTCGAGTGGAGCGCGCGAAATCAGAACGAACGAAGTGCCTTTCGCGTACAGGTGTGACAGCGGGCCGATGTGATCGGCCATCATCGAGCAGCCGTCGCAGCCCTCGTCCCAGTCGGGCCCGAACATGAAGTGCTGGACGATGAGTTGTCTGCGGCCGCCGAACAGATCGAGCAGTGTCACCGGCCCGCCCTCGGAACCGAACACGTACGGTTCGGTGATCTCCACCATGGGCATGCGCCGGCGCGCGGCGCTGACGGAATCCTTGAACCGCGTCAACTCCTTTTCCTTGACCAGCAGCTCCGCCCGCGCCTTCTCCCATTCAGCGCGCGAAACAATCGGCGGCAACGGCGTCGCGTCAGGCATGTCAAAAACTTGCCATCGGCCGCGGCTAGGCGAAATCCTCGACAACGTCGGCTACCCGGCGCACCTGCTCGACGTCCGCGCTCGTCGGTATGAGATGGACCTCGTCGGTGCCGATGTCCTCGAATCGTTTCAGCACTCCGACGAGTTCGTCCTCGGTGCCCGCCCAGCCCGTGGTGGGCGCCATGGCGTCGACGAACTCTGCCGGTATCCAGTTCATGTAGCGACGCAGGTGCCGGTGCACCTGCTCCCGCGCCGCATCGGCGTCACCGAGCGCGAACCAAAACGACGTCGCGAGAAACGGTTTCGGCTTACCGGCCTGCGCCCACGCCGCCCGCGCGACGTCGTAGACCTCGTTCTGCTTGTCGGTGTCGAGATCGAGCGTGGTGCCGGCCAGACCATCGGCCCACGCGGCGGCGCTTCGCAGCGTCTTCGGCCCGATGGTGCCGACCAGCAGCCGCGGGCCGCCCATCTGCAGCGGCGCGGGCCCGACGGGAACGACGGAGTCGGTCACCTTCTCGCCGGCCCACACCCGCTTCATCACCGCAACCCGTTCGGCCATGCCGCGCATGGTCTGCGTGGCGGGGTCGGCGCCGACGGCCTCATAGTCCTCGCGACGCCCGCCGATACCGACACCGACGGTGAGCCGCCCACCACTGAGCAGGTCGCCGGTCGCCAGCGATTTCGCCAGCAGTACGGGATCGTGCAACTGCGGCACCATGACCGTTGTCACCAACCGCACCCGTTCCGTCCACACCGCCAGTGCGCCGAGCAGCGCGACGGCCTCGGGGTTGTCGAAGGCGATGCGCTCACCCCAGCACAACGACGAGAAGGGTCCGTCGTCGATGGTTCTGGCCCACGTCTTCAGCGTCGAAGCGTCCAGGTCCGGCTCCATCACCGGCATCGTCATCCCTACCCGCACGACGGCGATTCTGGCACGGCGCGGACGGGGAATCCGACGCGCAGCGCCGACGCGGTCAAGCCCCGGGCCCCTCGATCAGCCCCGGAGGAGCAGGCCCGACCTCGTAGAGATGGTCGGGAGTCGCGATGGACGTCACGTCGTACGCGATCTGGCCTGCCGAATGCGGTTCGGGCACATCGGAGTTGGCCATCACCACCAAGGTCGCGTCACGCTGCGGCAGGTACACCACGACGGTCGCGTAGCCTGGGATGTCACCGTTGTGCCCGAGCCAGCCGTGCGTGTTGAAGATCGCGAAGTCGTAGTCGACGTCCGGTGCGGCCTCGGTGCCGCCGCTGACGCGTTGCACCTGCGTCTCCGGTCGCAACAGCGTCCCCTTGCCCAACGCGGCGGCCCATGTCTTCATATCCGCCGCGTTCGAGACGATCTTGCCCGCGGCGTCGGCCCACGACGGATTCCAGAAGGTGGTGTCGACGATCTGCCCGTCGGGTGCCTTGTTGTAGCCGTGCGCGAACGGAGCGGGCATGTTGCCGTTCGGCGGATAGCTGGTGGCGGACAACCCCAGCGGCCCGAAGATGTTCTGGGCGAAGTAATCTCCCAGCGCCAGGCCGCTCACCTTCTCCACCACCATGCCGAGCAGAACGGTGTTCGTGTTGCTGTACTTGTACTGCGTTCCCGGCGGGAACTCGATCGGCTGCTCGAACGCGGCGTCGATCAGCTCCCGCGGCGTGGTGCTGAATGCGTCGGGGCTGGTGGGCAGTTCGCCGTAGGCGCGCGCGAGAAACGCGTCGGTTTCGGTGTAGTCGGGTAGGCCGCTGCGCATCCGGCCGAGCAGATCGAGCGTGATGGTGTCGCCGTTCGGAACGCCGTCGACGTATTGCGAGATCGGATCGCTCAGCCGGATCTTGCCCGCATCGACGAGCTGGAGGATGGCGGTTCCGGTGAAGGTCTTGGTGACGCTGCCGATCCGGGTGAAGTCGTCGTAGGTCATCGGGGCGCCGGTTGCGGTGTCGGCGACGCCGAAGGCCTTGTCGTAGGTGATCTCGCCGGGGATCGACAGGCTCACGATGGCACCGGGAATGCCCATCTGGGCGATTCGTGCGGTGATCGCGGAGTCGAGCCGCGACGCGAGATCCGCGGCGGGCTCGGCCCGCGCGGGTGAGAGGCCGAAGGGGATGCTCATGGCGACGGCCGCGATGGCGGCAATCGCGATCCGGGCTGCTCGCATGCGTGGAAACCTAGCGGTTTCGGCGCGCTAACGGGCGCGTAGCGCCGTTGAGCGCGCCGAAATCGCGGATTGCGGGGGTTTTCCCCCGCCCAGGTCTCCGGAAAACGCCGTGTTGCCCCGGCATCGATCTCTCTAGGTTGAAGACATGGTCGCGATTGAGTCGAACCCTGCACCACCCACCGCCGTCGACAGGCCTCACTCCGTCGACGCGGCACCGGCGCCCGCCCGACGCATCGGCGTAGTCCCGACCGCGTCGCTGATCACCGGCGCGGTCGTTGCGCTGGTGTGGCTCTGGATTCCGGTGACCATCCTCGTCGTCGGCATCACGTCGATTCCGTCCGTCATCGGTTTCGCGGTGGCGGTCGTGGTGTTCGTCTACCTGATGCGCGGCGTCGAGTGGGTCGAGCGGATCCGCAGCGAGGCGGTGTTCGGCATGGGAATCCCTGTGCCGCTGCGCAACATCTCCCCCTACACGGGATTTCAGGGCTGGCTGCACCAGCTGTGGCTGGATATCAGCAGTGCGCGGTTCTGGAAGGGCGCGGCCCACCATCTGCTGCGCGGCGTTTACGACGCCGCGGTGATGGGCCTCGCGTTCGCGCTGATGGCGTTCGCGTTCATCGGCCCGGCTGCCGCCATCGCGATCCGTCAAAGCGACGACGACGCGGGCATATCATTCCTGCCCCCGCCGATCGCCTTCCTGCTCGCCGCGGTCGCGCTGCCTGCCGCCGCCGCGCTGCTGGTCTTCGGGCCCGTTCTCGACGCGGCGATCGACCGCTGGCTGCTGTCGCCGTCCCCGACAGCGGTGTTGAAATACCAGGTCAACGCGCTTTCCGACGCCCGCCGCGGGGCTGTCTCCTCGGCGCAGACCGAGCGGCACCGTATCGAGCGCGACCTGCACGACAGCGTGCAGCCGCGACTGGTGTCGCTGGCCATGACCATCGGGCTGGCGCAGACCAAGCTCGACAATGACCTGCCAGCGGCCAAGAAGCTGATCGCCGAGGCACACGAGGACGCCAAGAATGCACTCGTCGAACTGCGCAACGTGGTGCGCGGCATCGCGCCCACCATCCTCGTCGACCGCGGCCTCGATGCGGCGTTGTCGTCGGTGGTACAGCGGGCCGCAAACCTGGGCGTCCCCGCGACACTCGACATCCATCTGCCGCGGCGACTTCCGGAGGAAACGGAGTCGGTCGCCTACTTCGTCGTCGCCGAGGCGCTGACCAATGTCGCCAAACACGCGCAGGCCACGCAGGCCGTGGTGACCGTCCGGCTCGACGAGCAGGCCAACCAGCTGCACGTGTCGGTGTACGACAACGGCCGCGGCGGAGCGGTCATCACCAACAGCAACGAGGCCACCGGCCTGCGCGGGCTGGAGGAGCGGGTGCGCGCCGCTCGCGGCACGTTCACCCTCTCCAGCCCGCCCACCGGCCCCACCATCGTCACGGCGGTGTTGCCATGCGCATCGTGATCGCCGAGGACTCCGCGCTGCTGCGCGCGGGAATCGAGCGGATCCTCACCGATGCCGGCCATGAGGTGGTCGCCGGCGTGCCCGACGCCACCAACCTGCTGCGGCTGGTCAACGACACCAGGCCCGACCTGGCGATCGTCGACGTGCGGATGCCGCCGACGTTCACCGACGAGGGCATCCGCGCGGCGGCCCTGCTGCGCAAGCAGAATCCCGAATCACCGGTGCTGGTGTTGTCCCACTACGTCGAGGAGCGCTACGCAACCGATTTGATCTCCTCGGACACCAAGGGATTCGGCTATCTGCTCAAGGACCGGGTGGCCGATGTGCCCGCCTTCCTCGACGCGGTCGAGATGGTCGGCAGCGGGGGCACGGTGCTCGATCCCGAGGTGGTGTCACAGATCCTGGTGCGCTCGCATCGGCGGGCGGTGCTCGACCAGCTCACGCCCCGCGAACACGAGGTGCTGCAACTGATGGCGGAAGGCAAGACCAACTCCGCAATCGCTGCGACGCTGCACATCTCGACCGGATCGGCCGAGAAACACATCGCCTCGATCTTCACCAAATTCGACCTTGCCCCCGACGAAAGCGAGAACCGCCGCGTGCTGGCGGTCCTGCGTTACCTCGAATCCTGAACGATTGGAAGGCTTTTCACCGTGACGACCATCGCTCCTCCTCCCCCGCCGCCCGCGCCGCCCGTCACGCCGCCGACATCGCCGCCGCCGTTGAGTCCTGGTGGACGCAACGTGTTCCGCGTCCTGCTCGTGGTCGCGGCGGTCGCGGTCCTGCTCGGCGCCGTGGTCACGCTCGGCGCGGTGGCGTTCGGGCTGTCCACGTTCCGGGTCATCACCGACAGCAAGCCGCTGCCGGCCGAGTTGCGGTCCCTGGTGGTCGACACCGGCAAGCTGCCGATGGCGATCCGCGTCAGCACCGACCGCGCGGTCACGGAACCGCGCGCCGACATGCGCATGGTCAATTCGACCCGCGCCAGCGACCAGCCCCTGAACGTGTCTGAGGGCGCGGCAGGCACCCGCATCTCGATCAATGCCGAGCCGTCGTCGTTCCTGCAATGGGGTCGGGCCGGCGAGATCCACGTGGTGCTGCCGCCCGAGGTGGCGCGTCGGCTCACACTGACGACCCAGCAGGAGAACGGCGTGCTGATGGCCCAGGCCGACGTCGACGAACTGGTCGCGCGCATCACGAACGGCTCGATCCTGCTCAGCGGGTCGGCACGCCGCATGGAGTTGCACAGCGTCGACGGCGACATCGTCACCCGCAACCCCGCCACCATCGTCGAATCGTTCAGTGCGACGACGGCCAACGGCGACATCGAGGTCGACTTCAAGGGTGCCGCGCCCAAGACGGTGACCGCCTCGACCGACGACGGCGACATCCGTATCGGGCTGCCGCCGCGGGGGCCGTATCTCGTCAACGCCACCACCGGCGACAGGGACGGAACGTGGGTGCGTGTGCCGCGGACGAGCGACCCCGCCAGCGCCGCCGCCGAGATCACGGCGCGCTCGGCCAACGGCGATGTCCTCATCGACGAAATGCGTTAGCGGGCGCGGCAGCCGATATGGCACCGGCAGGCGCGTCGACCACGGAATATATGAGGCTTCTATGAGCCAGATGTGTATTCGGGATTTGCCGTGAACAATGTGAGAATGACGACATTGCAGGTCGGCAGAACCAGCCGACGCACGCCGGTGCTGGGCAAGTTGCCCCGGATGCAGCGCGCGGACGGCTCACCGATTCGCGTGCTGCTCGTCGACGACGAACGGGCCTTGACCAATCTGATCCGCATGGCCCTGCAGTACGAGGGCTGGGACATCGACGTCGCACACGACGCGGCCGAAGCGGTGCGGCTGTATCGGGAGAAGCTGCCCGATGTGGTCGTGCTCGACATCATGCTGCCCGACATGGACGGCCTCGGTGTGCTCGAGCAACTTCGCGACAACGACACCTATACGCCGATCCTGTTCTTGACCGCGCGTGATTCGGTGCACGACCGGGTGGTCGGCCTGACAGCGGGCGGCGACGACTACATGACCAAGCCGTTCAGCCTCGAGGAACTCGTCGCTCGGCTGCGCGGGCTGCTGCGCCGGTCGGCCTACCTCACGCCCGCCAACGACGAAACGCTGACCGTCGGCGACCTCGAACTCGTCAGCGCGAGTCGGTCCGTCAGCCGCGGCGGCGAGCCGATCTCGTTGACCTCCACCGAATTCGAACTGCTGCGCTACTTGATGCGGCACGCCAGGCGGGCCATCAGCAGACAGGAAATCCTCGAGCGGGTCTGGAACTACGACTTCGGCGGCAGGTCCAGCATCGTCGACCTCTATGTGTCGTATCTGCGTAAGAAGATCGACAACGGCCGCCCGCCGATGATCCACACCGTGCGCGGCGTCGGATACCTGTTGCGGCCCGCCGAATGAACATGCTCGCGGTGCGTCGCTGGCCGCTTCGCAAACAACTCGTCGTGGGCGTCTGCGCCGTGGTGATGGCGGTGCTGATCGTGGTGGGCACAATGTCGGTGCTGACCCTGCGGGCGTCGGTGACCAGCATCGTCGACACGCAATTGGCCGCAGCCGCCGACGGATACAGCCAAAGCGTCACCAAGTACCGGAGTACACCGCTTCCCTCCGGCGAAATGCCTGGACCGACGGCGATGAAACCGCTGAGTCACCTCGTCGGGCAGGCGCCAGGCAACGTCGTCGTGCTGATCCGCGACGGCAAGGTCGTCGACTCCGCCATCTTCGGCGACGGAGAGGCGGGGCCGCCCCCGCCGGATGTGGTCGATGAACTCGTCCACGAGACAAGCACCTTGGGCGAGACCGAGACGCTGTGGCTGGACGATCTGGGCAAGTACATGATGACCACCCGTCCCGGCGGGCCCGGTGAGGTATTGCTGACGGCGATGTCGTTGCGGCCGGCCAGCGAGGCGGCCACCCGCGAAACCATCGTCGTCACCGTGCTCACCGTCCTGGCACTCGTGGTCACCGCGGTGGGCACGCGCCTGATCGTGCGGGCGGCGCTGCGTCCCCTCGGCCGCGTCGCGGCGACCGCGGCCGAGGTGGCGACGCTGCCGCTGAACCGCGACCAGTACGCGATCACGCCGCGGGTGCCCGCCGGCGACACCGATCCGCGCACGGAGGTGGGCCTGGTCGGCGACACGCTCAACCGGCTGTTGGCTCACGTCGAACGGGCGCTGACCGAAGTCGCCGCGTCGGATCGCCGGATGCGCCAATTCATCACCGACGCCAGCCACGAACTTCGCACGCCCTTGGCGGCGATTCAGGGCTATGCCGAGTTGACCCGCCAGGACAGCGCCGTGCTGCCGGAGACCACCGAGTACTCCCTCGCGCGCATCGAAGCCGAAGCGGTACGGATGAACACGCTGGTTTCGGATCTGTTGTTTCTGGCGCGCCTCGACGAGCG
The DNA here is from genome assembly GCF_002553505.1 of Mycolicibacterium agri. Taxonomy (GTDB): domain Bacteria; phylum Actinomycetota; class Actinomycetes; order Mycobacteriales; family Mycobacteriaceae; genus Mycobacterium; species Mycobacterium agri. The sequence continues at coordinate 41,994 of NZ_PDCP01000012.1, forward strand.
GCACGACCTCGAAACCGTCGATGTCGACCTCGCGGAGTTGGTTGTCAACGCCATGAACGACGCCGCGGTGTCCGCGCCGACGCACCAATGGATCACCGAGGTTCCCAACGAGCCGGTCTGGGTTCGCGGTGACCGCGCCAAACTGCACCAGGCCGTCGTCAACCTGCTGGCCAATGCCGGCGCACACACGCCCGCCGAAACCGTGGTCACCACAACGGTTTCGGTGGACGAAGCCGCCTCGGTTGTCCGGCTGACGGTGGCCGACAACGGGCCCGGCATCGACAACCAGCTGCTGCCGCACCTTTTCGAACGCTTCGTGCGGGCCGACAAGGCGCGCTCCCGCGAAGCCGGCCACTCGGGGCTGGGACTGGCCATCGCCGCGTCGATCGTGGAGGCCCACAGCGGATCGATCGGTGTCGAATCATCCCCTGGTGCCACGACGTTCACCGTTTCGCTTCCGTTGGCAACCGCCGATGACACGACGGCCTGCAAGGCCGGCGCGCGCACCGAGTTCGCTACCAGCAAATAGGAGAATTGAACAGCAGCAAACGGGGGCGCGACACCGTGATCGGTGCGCGCCCCGGCCCGCGATTGCTGGGTCAGCACGCCAAGTCGACGTAAACCGTTTCGGCCACGATCGTTTCCGACGGCGTGCTGCTGCCACGCGAGTCGAACGTCTTATGTGTTTGCCCTGGGCGCACCGCCTGCACAGTGCATGATGACAACGGCGCCGCGCCGGTGCGGTTCACGACGACGTTATATCCGCTTGCCTGAAGGGTTCTCACGGTTTCCTCGACCTGGCTTGGCCCGGTCGGGGCCGCGCTGGCGGCACCCGCGACCAGCAGTGTGGCAGTTGTCATTCCCGTGCCGAGCAGACCGGCGATGAGGTAGTTTTTCATCGAGCACATCTCCTGATGGGTTGGAAGCCTGTGGCGTCCTCGGTGATCCGACACCATCAACGCTATTTCGATCCTGCGTGACTTCCCAACAACTCATAGGAAACGCAAAGAAGCCCATATTGGCAATACAGCAAATATCTAACGGGTGGGCTGCCCTTGGTTTAAACGAGGTTCGTCATGATGTCGGCCACCGATCCCGGCCTGATCGATTTGAAGCCCGTGCCCGCCCAGATGTTGGTGCCGTGCGGGTCGCCCGCGCGCACCGCCGCGGCCCGCAGCGGCCCGGTCAGGTAATGAACCTCGGGATATCCGAACGGCGCCTGCGCTTCGTGGTCGTCGACGAAGCGGTTGCGCAGCCCACGCGCATAGCGACCGGAAAAAGCCTTGGTGACAACGGTTTCGGTAAATTGCGGATCCTGCAGAGCCGTGCGGTGCACGGGGCTGCTGCCCGCCTCGTCGGCCAGCAGGAACGCCGTCCCGAGCTGGGCGGCAACGGCGCCATGGGCGAGCACGTGGCGCACGTCCTCGGCGCTGACCAGCCCACCCGCCGCGATGACGGGCACATCGACCCGCTCGACAGCGGCGGTGAGCAGTTCGGGCAGGGGCAGCGGGTTGGGGTCGGCCACCGGGTCGAAAGTGCCCCGGTGCCCGCCCGCCGACGGTCCCTGCACCGCGATGGCGTCGACGCCGCAGTCGACCGCGGCATCGGCCTCATATATCGACGTCACAGTGCCGACCGTGGTGATGCCCGATGCTTTCAGCCGCGTGCACTCCTCGGGGCTCGGCAGGCCGAACGTGAACGACGCCACCTCAGGTCGCAAATCGAGCAGGACGTCGAGCTTGGCCGCCCAATCGTCGTCGTTGTAGACGGGCTTGCCCGGTTCGGCGCCGTAGCGCTGCGCCTCGGAAGCCAGTGCGGCAGCGTACTTTTCGATGGCTTCGGGGGTGGCCGCACTCGGCTGTGGCGCGAACAGGTTGACGCCGAGCGGGCCGGTGGTCAGTTGGCGTGCGGCGGTGATCCGCTCGGCCAGAGCGTCGGCGCGCAGATAGCCGGCCGCGATGAAGCCAAGCCCGCCCGCATTGGTGCCTGCGGCGGCCAGTTCCGGTGTCGAGGGACCGCCCGCCATCGGCGCAACGATCACGGGTACGGAAAGCGCCGTCAAATCGAATCGGTCGGGCATCATCGCCTCCCATCGGTCGAATGCTCATTCGTACCACGCCAACCTGGATAGCCTGAGCTCGGCATGTTCTCCGAAAGCAATGGCTACGAACGGTTCATGGGGCGGTGGAGCCGTCTCCTGGCACCGCTGTTCGTGGATTTCGCCGGAGTCCGCGACGGTGAGCGTGTGCTGGATGTCGGATGTGGCACCGGGGCGGTGAGCTTCGCGGCGGCCGCGATACCCGGCGTAAACGCGGTGGGCATCGATCGGTCGCGCGCGTTTGTAGCCGCCGCGCGGCGTGCGGACGGCACGCGGGTGCGCTTCTGTGTCGGTGACGCCGCCGCGCTTCCGATGCCTGACGACGACTTCGACCGGGCGGTGTCGATGCTGGTGCTGAATTTCGTGCCGGACGCCGCTGCGGCTTCAGCGGAGATGATCCGCGTGACCCGCCCTAATGGTGTTGTAGCCGCGGCAGTTTGGGATTACCGCGAGGGCATGCAGATGCTGCGCGCCTTCTGGGATGCGGCCGTCGCACTCGATCCCGGCGCCGCTGCCCGCGACGAAGGGCAGATGCCGCTGTGTGCCCGCGGCGAGTTGCCTCAGCTGTGGCGCAGCCTTTCTCTGCACGACGTGCAGGCCGCGGGCCTGACGGTGACGTCGGCGTTTGCGTCGTTCGCCGACTACTGGCAGCCGTTCCTCGCCGGACAGGGACCGGCAGGCGCCTACGTGTGCGGCCTGTCCGAGGATGCCCGACGCCGGCTCGAGGCACGACTGCGGGAGCGACTGTCGGCAACCGGGTCGGGATTCACGTTGACCGCGCGGGCGTGGGCGGTGCGCGGCGTGGTCACTTGACCGCCTTCGCGAACAACAGAACGTCCTGCGGCTCGGGGCTGATGTTCGGAAGGACTGTGTGACGGACCAGCCTGCCCTCGAACGACAGCCCGGCCCGCTCCAGGACGCGCGCGGATCGGATGTTGTCGACGTGGCAGATCGCCGAGATCCGATACACGGCAGGGTCGCTCTGCATCTCGGCGAGGAGCAAGTCGACGGCCTCGGGCATAAGCCGCTTGCCCCACCACCGCCGGCCAAGGCAGTAGCCGAAGTCGCGGCTATGGGGCTGCTGCGGCCGAAAGCCGCACGTGCCGATGATCTCGCCGCTGTCGCGCAGCTGAATCAGCCACGTCCGCTCCTCGCCCACGTTGAAAATCTCGGTGATCACCCGGCGGGTCTCGTCGACGTCGGGATGTGGCGTCCACGACATGTAGCGCGTGACCTCGGGGTCCGACGCGACGGAGGCGAACAGTTCGTCGGCGTCGTCGAGCCGTGGTGCGCGCAGTATCACTCGGTCCCCGGTGAGCACCTTGACATCGCCCATGCACTCATAGTGCACCCCTGTCACCGGTGCGGCCAAAGTGGTTGACTGGCAATGTATGAGCATCAACTTCAACCACACGATCGTCGCCGCGAAGGACAAGAAGGCATCGGCGAACTTCCTCACCGAGTTGTTCGGTTTGCCTGATCCGGTGCCGTTCGGGCATTTCCTCACCGTGACCGTCGCCAACGGCGTCAGCCTGGACTATGCCGAAGTGCCGGGCAACGCGCAGATCCACCCACAGCACTACGCGTTTCTGGTCTCCGAAGAGGAGTTCGACGCGATCTACGGCAAGATCCGCGAACGGGGCATGCAGCACTGGGCCGACCCGCGCGGCAACCGGCCCGGCGAAATCAACCGCAACGACGGCGGACGCGGCGTGTACTTCCAGGACCCCGCGGGTCACTACCTGGAGATCATCACCCGCCCGTACGGGTCGGGCACCTGAGCCTGGCCTCGAGTACGGCGACGCCGTCGCCGCGTAGCCGTGGCAGTGCCTTCGGCCGGTTGCCGAGCACCGACACCAGATCGGCGGCGGGGCCTTCGACCACCGGGCCGCGCGCACCGTGGCGCCAGTCCGCGTCGGTGCTGCGCAGCCGCAGGCCGCGGGAGTTGGCGAACGCAGGCACGAACGGATTGGGCACATGCACCTGGGTATCGAGCACCGCCACCAACGCTTCCGGCTTGATCGTCGGCGCCCGGCCCAGCGCGAGAACCGATGTCCAGCTCGTGGGTGACGTGGTCGCCGAGCAACAGCCGCGGCGGAAAACAGCGGCCCAATCCCCGCGGTGAACGGCTCAATCGAGCGAAGTCGTCGAGCAGATCAGCCGGTGGTCGCTGCGCCGCCAGTCGCCGGGCCATCTCGGCGTTCGCCTCGTCGAAGCTTCCGCGGTGGCACACCATCGCGCCAAGCATGTCCCGCAGGGATGCGCTGAGTCCGACGACGAGGTGGGCGAGCACTTCGTGATTGCTCCAGCGATCGCACAGGCTGGGCCGCGACCAGTCGTCGGCGCTCAACGCGCTCACGACCGTCAACAACCTGGCGTCGTTCGCCCTTCGCAGTTCACGGACGGACATCGAGATGCTCCCGCAGGAAGGCGGTTTGGTCCGCGAGCACCCGCGCGACCAGCGGCGGATGGTAGATCTCGAAGTGGTCCGAGTCGTAGTGGCGGACCTCGCCTCGCGGCGCCAGCCTTGCCACTCGCGCGACGCATGCGGGGTCGATGAGGTTTTCGCGGTCGCACACGCACACCAGTAGCGGCGCAGTGATGTCTCGTGCGCGCCGCGAGGCCGACGTCCACACCAACCCGATCACGTCGCCTGCTGCCACCCGGTTGTCGAAACAGCCGTCCGCCGGGAGGGTGGAGCGCCAACCGGCTTCAGCCACGGCGGCTGTGCTGCCCGGCGGCCCGACGATCGGCACATACCGCCGCCCTCGGCGCAACGTCGCACGCACGAGATCCTCGGCGGCATAAGGCATGAGCCGCAGGGCCGCACGCACACCCAGACTGCGGGCTGCCGCAATGCCATCCACGATGGGGCATTGCACGACCGCGACGGCGACATCGTTTCGGGCCGCGGCCACCCGAAGCACATGCATGCCGCCGAGGCTCGTCCCCCACAACCCGATGCGCCGGGAATCGATTTCGGGTCTCGTTGAGAGAAAGTCCATCGCCGCCGCGACGTCGACACGTTGTCTACGCATCGAGATCCGTTGGCGCGGTTCGCCAGCCGACGCTCCGGTGCTGCGATAGTCGAAGGCCAGCGTCGCTACGCCTGCGGCGGCGAAGTGCTGCTCGTACTGCGGGAGCATCATGTCGCGCGTCGCACCGAAGCCGTGCACCAGCACGACGGCCGGATGCGGACCCGCCCCTGGGGGAAGCGTGAGCACGCGGCGCAGCGGACGCCGTCGGAAGCGAAGTCGACTCTTTGGGTCGGAGTTGTCGTCGTCATCGGGACCCTTCATAAGTACGGTGTACGTATGACTAGACTTCATTACGTACGTCGTACTTGTCAAGGGGGCGGAATGCGCGCACGGTTCAGCACCGACGAAATCGCCGCAGCGGCCTTGCGACTCGTCGACGAGTCAGGCGTCGCGGCGTTGAGCATGCGGTCGTTGGCCGCGGCGCTGGGCACCGGGCCGATGACGCTCTACAACTACGTCGACGGCAAGGAAGGTCTGGAGGAACTCGTCGTGTCCGCGGTCGTCGCGGGGATGCGCCTACCCGACCTCACCGACGACTGGCAGCACGACGCGCATGCCATCGCCACCGCGATGTGGCAGGCGATTCGCGCCCACCCGGCGGCGATTCCGCTGGTGTTGACCCGGCGGATGGTTTCCGCGACGGGTTTCGCCGCCGCCGACGCGCTGATCGCGGCGCTGGACCGGGCCGGCCTCGACGATGCGCACCGGCTGGCCGCATTTCATGCGCTGCTGGGTTTCGTGACCGGTGCCGCGCAGGCGGATCTGGCGGGCCCGCTCGTCGCTGCCCGCATCGGGTCGGTGGCCGACGGCCAGTACCCCAACGTGACAGCCCTTTCGAAAGTCGCGGCGAAAACATCGGTGGAAGTGGATTTCGACCGCGGCCTGCGGATGCTTCTCGACGGCATCGCCGCCCGCGCCCGACGGCCCCAACAGCACCGCCGTCGTCGCTAGTGACCGCGCTTCTGCTCCTGCGTGCGGTAGGCGCCTGCCATGTCGGCGACGTGCCGCGGTAGAGACCCGGACGCCACGTCGGCGAGGCTGGTTTCCTCGAGCACCGACCGCATGCTCGCGCGCAGCGCCCGCCAGACGTCGGTCAGCGCGGCGGTCGGGCCGGAATAGGGCAGGTCGCTGAGGGCGATATCGCGGACGCTCGCCAGCGGGCCGTCGATGCAGCGCAGCACGTCGGCGATGCTGATTTCGGCGGCCGGTCGGGCGAGTTCGTAGCCGCCCTCGCGGCCCCTTCGGCTGCGCACCAACCGGTCGGTGCGCAGGTCAGAGAGGATGTCGACGAGAAACTGCGGCGGAATGCCCTGCGCCTTGGCCAGGTCGTCGGTCTTGACGACCGCGCCCTCGTCGGCGGCCAGCTGGACCATGGCCCTGACGGCGTACTCCGCCTTGGCCGACATCCGCATGCTGCGAATTCTGCCATTGCCACGTGTGCAAACCAGGCAGGCGTGGTTCACCATCGACTGATGAGCATTCGCGTCGCTTGCGCCCAGATCCCGTTGTCGATCGGCGATACGGCCGGAAATCGCACCGCCGCCCGCATCGCCGTCGAGCAGGCCGCGCGCGACGGTGCGCAGCTCGTCGTGCTGCCCGAGCTGGCCTCGTCGGGGTACGTATTCGCCGACCGCGCGGAGTTGGCGACGCTGGCCGAGACCCGCGACGGACCCGCCATCGCCGAGTGGGCGAATCTCGCCGAGGCGTTCGGTCTGACGATCGTCGCCGGCTTTCCCGAGGCGGCCGGTGACGCGATCTACAACAGCGCGGCCGTCGTCGACCCGACGGGTCTGCGCGGCGTGTACCGAAAGGCGCACCTGTGGGACAGCGAGAACGCCGTCTTCGACCGCGGCGACGACCTGCCGCTGGTGCTCGACACCGCGCACGGCCGCATCGGCGTCATGATCTGTTATGACATCGAGTTCCCGGAATGGGTTCGCGCCGCGGCACTTTCGGGTGCCGACCTGTTGTGCGCCCCGGTGAACTGGCCGCTGCTGCCCCGGCCGGAAGGCGAGCGACCCGCAGAGATGGTGCGCGCGCTGGCCGGCGCCGGGATGAACCGCATGCCGATGGCCGTGTGCGACCGCGTCGGCGTCGAGCGTGATCAGGACTGGGTCGGCGGAAGCGTGATCATCGACGCCGACGGCTACCCGATGGCGATGGCCGAATTCGGCAAGGCGGATGTGATCGCCGCCGACGTCGACCTTGCCGAGTCGCGGGTCAAGCGCATCAACGCCCACAACGACGTGCACGCCGACCGCCGCGTCGACCTGTACCGGCGGACCGCGCTACTGGACTGATCTCCGACCGTCGGTCAACGCCCGCACCGATCCCGGCACCGGGATGCCAGGACGCAGGTCGGGGGCCGGCAGCGGGTCGCCGTATGCCACCGTCATCGGCACCACGCCGGCCCACGCGTCGCCCGCGATGTCCTCGTCAGGGTCGTCGGGCCAACCGTCGCTGATCTTCAACGACCAGTTGTCGGCCCCGATCGGCATGCGCAGCGGAAGCGTCGCGGCGAGTTCCTTGCGGGTGCTGGGGCGCAGTTCGGCGGTGCGGCCGGGGATGAACACGTCGGTCAACCGTTCCAGGTATGTCACCTTGTCGGCCTCCGGCACCCGTTCGAAGACGCCGAACACGACCGCGCTGTGGTAGTGGAACGACGACTCAAACCCGCTGCGCGCGACCACGATTCCGTCCAGCGTTGTGACTGCGACGGCGGCCTGCGCGCCGGTTTCGAGCGCACGCATCCACGGTGACCCCGTCGAGCCGTGGATGACGAGTTCGTCGCCGAGCCTGGCGAATCCGGTCGGAAAGATCACCGGATGCCCGTCGCGAATCAGCGCCACGGTGGCCAGCGGTGTGCTGTCCAGCAGTGCGTCGAGCGCCGCACGCGATGTGCTCTGTTTCTCGTTGAGCCGGCTGACCCGGGTCGATGGCGTCGTCATCTCGCCGCGAGCGTATCGCGGGTCAGGGGTCCTGATGGTCCGGAACACCGTGGCGGCTCCTGCGGGCGGTGCGTGCCAGCAGGGCCGCCGCCAACAGTGCGGTGCCGCCGGCGATGAGGAATCCGGCCCGCGCACCCCATATTTCGCAGAGCCAGCCGACCAACGGGCCACCAAGCGGTGTCGAGCCGAGGAAGACCTGCCCGTGTAGGGCCATCATGCGGCCGTGCATTTCGGGCTCGCTGTTGAGCAGCAACACCGACCGCGCCAGCGTGTTGAAGATGATGTTGGTGACGCCGACGCCGAACATCACGCCGAGCGCCATCGCCAGCGTCGGGCTGAACGCCGCGACGACGTTGACTCCGCCGAACGCCAACGTCGTCAACAGCACCGACCAGGCCGTCGGGATGTGCACGCTAGCGCTGACGAACGCTCCTACCAGCGCACCGAGCCCGATAGCGGAGGTCAGCCAGCCGTAGGTGGCCGCGTTGCCGTGGTAGAGCTCGGTGGCGGCCATCGGCAACACGACGCGGAAGTTCTGGCCGAATATCGCCACCACGGCGACGAGGAACATGGTCGCCCGCAGCTGCGGTGAGCGCCACAGATAGCGCGCGCCCTCCCACACCTGCCCCTTCTTGCGGGGCACCCGCGGCGACGGTCGGAGTTGCTCGGCGTTGAGCACCGCAAGGCTGATCAGGACGGCGACGAACGAGGCGGCGTTGATGAGGAACGCCACCCCGACACCCGCCGTGGCGATCAACACTCCTGCGACGGCGGGGCCGACCAGTCGGCCCGCGTTGTTGACGCTCGACGCCAGCGCTTGAGCGTTGGCGTAGTCGGCGGGTTCGACCATCGATGCGATGAATGCTTGCCGCGCAGGCACATCGAGCACGGTGACCAGACCCAGGCCGAGCGCCAACAGCAACACCGACCACAACGTCACGACATCGAGAAGGGTGATGATCGCCAGTACCACGGCCAGCACGCCGCTGACCGCCTGGGTGGCCATGATGGTGCGGCGCCGGTCGAGGCGGTCGACGAGCAGGCCGCCGTACGGGCCGAGCACGAGCATCGGCACGAACTGGGCCGCGACCGATATGCCCAACGCCGCGCCGTTGTGGGTGATCTGAAGGATCAACCAGTCCTGCGCGACCCGCTGGACCCAGGTCCCGATCACGCTGACGCAGTGGCCCGCAAGGAAGATCCGCAGGTTCGGTGAGTGGCGCAGCGACCGCAGAAGCCCGCCTCGGGGTTTGTCAGCCACGACTGTCAGTCACGAGGCGTCGCTCCTTCATTTTCGCGATTTCGGCGTGAAAAGTGTCGCTCAGCGATGCAGGTCGCGCCGAGTCGCCTCCTGCCGCGACCGGAACGGGGCCAATCCTGCAGAAACGCTTGACCGCCGCCGACGCCTAACTTACTGTTTGTATCCAATATCCAGAATATTGGTTCTGGGATTACACATCTACACCCTTGGCGGATCTCTCCTGGAGAACGGAGGACGACCATCAACACGCGGGTCTGGGATGCGTTTCTGACGGAGCAGGACAAGGCTCACCTTGCGGCCTCCGCGCCGACGCGGCGCCGGGGCTTCGGCAAGAAGCCAGCGGTGCTCAGCGTCGACAACTATCGAAAGGCCTTGGGCGACAAGCCCGAACCGCTTCTCGAGTCGATCCGCACCTGGCCCGCGAGTACGGGCTTGGCCGGCTGGGAGGCCGCCGACCGGATCGCCGAACTGCTCACCATCGCGCGTGCCGCGGCCATCCCGGTCATCCACCTGACGGGGTTGGCCGAAGAAGAGTCGGGCATCCCGGCGTGGGCGGCGAAACTCGGCGGACGGCACGGCCTGAACGGCCAGTCACCGGAGCAACTGGACCGGCACCGGCGCCGGTTCGACTTCATCGACCAGGCCGCGCCGCTGCCCGGCGAGGTGGTGTTGAAGAAGACGGCGCCGAGCGGCTTCTTCGGCACTCCCCTGCTTTCCCATCTCATCGCCGAAGGCATCGACACGCTGATCGTCTGCGGCGAAAGCGTCAGCGGCTGCATCCGGGCCACGGTCACCGACGGCTGCGCCTACCGACTGCACATGATTGTGGTCGAAGAGTGCGTCTACGACAGGCATGAGGCCTGCCGCGCGATCAACCTCTTCGACATCGACCAGAAATACGGCGACGTTTTGCCGCTGTCCGAGGTCATCGACTGGATCACCGGCTACTCGAACGACACGCTGCGATCGCAGGCCGACACGGCTCCGCAGCACGCTCAGTCGCCATCCTGACCCTCACCTTCTGACTCCGCCCAATCTTCCACTCGCACAACAGATCAGGAGTTACCGATGTCAGGTTTCCATCCTAAGCCGCAAGGCCTCATCGCTGGTCTGGCATCGGCGGCGATGCTGCTCGCGGCGTGCTCGGCGCCCGGCGGTGAGTCGGAGTCCAGTGGCGCCGCGGCCGACAAATGCACCGACAGCGCGGTGGTGCAACTACAGGACAAGCTCAAGGGTATGTCGGCCGCCGACCGCGAGAAGACACTCGTCGAGGAAGCCAAGAACACCAACGACGGCACCATCAACCTCTACACCGAGGTCAACGACCCCACCGTCATCACCGACCCCTTCGAAGAGAAGTACTCCGATCTACATGTCAGCGTGTACCGCGCAGGCAGCGAGCAGATCCGGGAGCGGGTCCTGCAGGAGTCGCAGGCCAACTTCGCCGGCGCCGACATCGTCGAGTTGGATTCACTCGAGATGGCGATCCTGGACCAGAATCACCTGCTGGCCCCCGCCGACTCGCCGTTCCTCGACGGTTTGACCGAGAGCGCGAAGTTCGAGAACTTCACCGGCGACCGGCTCAGCTACATCGTGCCGGTGTGGAACACCACCATCATCCCCAACGATGCCGCGCCGAAATCGTTTGAGGATCTGAAGGATCCGCGGTTCAAGGGCAAGCTCGCGCTGGAAGGCAGCGACGTGTTCTGGTTCGCGTCGATGGTCAACTACCTGCAGTCCCAGGGCATGACCAAGGACCAGGCCGTGCAGCTCTTCAAGGACATCGCCGCGAACTCCGCGATCACCGACGGCCACACCACCACCACTGACCTGGTGGTCGCAGGCCAGTACGGCATCGCGGCCAACAACTACATCCACCGGATCCGTGAACTGCAGGGCAAAGGTGCTCCGATTGAGTTCACCCCGGTGAAGGTGCCCGTCGTCGCCGAGGTGACCGGCATCTCGGTGCCGTGCGCGTCGGCCAACCCCGCGGGCGCACTCCTGTTGCAGGACTTCATCCTTGGCCCCGAGGGCCAGCAGGCGTTCATCGACGACGACCGCACGCCGAGCAACGAGCAGATGGCCGAGTCGAGCTTCGGCGGCGTGAAGATCGAGCCCATCAAGACCGACGTCGAGGAGATCTCCGAACAGTACTCCGAGTGGTCGGATCTATGGCAGAGCGTCGTGCACGCTAGCGGCAACCAGGGATGACCCAGCTCCTCGAGACGCCGCCCGAACCCCGGGAGCAGCGGCTTGCTCCCGGGAGCGCGGGGCGCAGGCCGTGGGCCACCTGGATCATGGGCGGCGCGGTCATCGTCGTACTCGGATACCTGGTCATCTCGCCGCTGGTGTATCTGGTGTGGCGGGGCCTGACGACCGGCCAAGGTTTCGGCCTCGCCAACATCGCCGCCGCCTACAGCGTGCCCGGGACGCCCGAGATGCTGCTCAACTCGGTGCTTTTCGCCTCGGGCTCGGCCTTCGTCAGTTGCGTCACCGGCACCGCGCTGGCCTTCTTCTGCGTACGGTCCAACGCCCCGCTCAAGCCGTTGCTCTATGCCGCTTCGATCGTTCCGCTGATCGTTCCGGGCATTCTCTACACGATCTCGTGGGTCTACCTGATCGGCGGCAACGTCGGCGTGTTCCAGAAGATGTTCGCCAGCGTCGGGCTCGGCTTCCTGATCCCCGACGCGTTCTCGCTGCCCGGCATGATCATCATCGACGGGCTGCACCTGTCGCCGTTGGTGTTTCTACTGATGTACGCCGCGTTCCGGTCCACCGATCCGTCGCTCGAGGAATCGGCGATGATGAGCGGCGCCACGGTGCCGCAGACGGTGCGCCGCGTCACGCTGCCGCTGGTCCGGCCCGCGCTGCTGGGCGCGGTGCTGATCATGGTGGTGCGCGGGCTGGAGTCATTCGAGACGCCTGCCGTGCTCGGAATGCCCTCGGGCACCTGGGTGTTCACGTCGCGGATCTATGACGCACTGCACACCTATCCGATCAAGTACGACGAGGCGTCGATCTACTCGTTGACCCTGCTGCTGATCACCGCGCTCGGCTTGCTTCTCGTGCAGTACATGAACCGCCGCGGCGAACGTTTTCAGACCGTGACCGGCAAGGGCTTTCGGCCGCGCACGTTGGACCTTGGCAAGTGGCGCTGGCCGGTGTCGATCGGGTTCATGTTCTACTTCCTGATCGCCGTCGTCGCACCGATGCTCATCCTGCTGTGGATGTCGCTGCTGCCCTTCTACCAGACGCCGGGCATCGAACCGCTGCGTTCACTGACGTTCAGCAACTACGCCGAACTCTTCGAAGCCCGCGGTGTGACCGATTCGATAAAGAACTCGGTGATCCTGGCGCTGACGAGTGCCACGGCGGTCATGCTCTTCACGGCGATCATCTCGTGGATGGTGCTCAAGTCGAAGTTCAAGGGACGCAAGCTGCTTGACCTGCTAGCGAGCTTTCCGCTGGCGATGCCCGGCCTGGTGCTCGGCGTGGCGCTGATCTTCATCTACCTGCGCTCACCACTGCCTATCTACGGCACGCTGGTGATCCTGTTCATCGCCTACGTGACCCGCTACCTGCCCTACGGCATGCGGTACTCGGCGTCCTCGTTGGCCCAGGTCGGCGCCGAACTCGAGGAGTCGGCGAAGATGAGCGGCGCCACATGGCGGGATACGTTCCGCCGCATCGTGTTACCGCTCATGGCGCCTGGCCTGGTCGCCGGCTGGATCTATGTCGTGGTGGTGTCGGTGCGGGAGCTGTCGAGCTCGATCCTGCTCTACTCGCAGAACACCCGCGTCATGTCGGTGACGATCTGGGAGTTCTGGCAGAACGGGCAGACCGGCGTGCTTGCCGCACTCGGGGTGTGCATGGTCGTCGTCCTGATGGCGCTGGTGGCGGTGGCCTACAAGCTCGGCGCCAAGATCGGCGTCCGGGAGGCGTAGCGCGCGATGCCAAAGACGACGTTGCCACCAGTTCAGAACCGACGACCGCAGGCGGGTGGATAGGGATGCTCGAAGTAACGGGTCTGTGCAAGGGATTTCGTGACGAGTCCCAGCAGGGCCGCGTCAACGCTGTCGATGAAGTGAGCTTCACCGTCAAGGAAGGCAGCTTTTTCACGATGCTCGGCCCGAGCGGCTGCGGCAAGACCACGACGCTGCGCTGCATCGCCGGCCTGGAGAAGCCTGACAAGGGCGACATCTCCGTCAACGGCAAGGTGTTGTTCTCGAGTTCCAAGGGCATCTCGGTGGCGGCGAACCTGCGCAACCTGGGCATGGTGTTCCAGAGTTACGCGATCTGGCCGCACATGAACGTCTACGACAACGTCGCCTTCCCGCTGTGTGTCGGGGCGCGCAGACGCACCTCCAAGAGCGAGGTCAAGCGCCGCGTCGAGCGCGCCCTCGACGTCGTCGGGCTCGGGCATCTGGCAGGGCGGTACGCCACCAAGTTGTCGGGCGGCCAGCAGCAACGGCTGGCGCTGGCGCGCGCCCTGGTGATCGAGCCGGCGGTGCTGTTGCTCGACGAACCGTTGTCGAACCTCGACGCGAAACTGCGCGAGTCGCTGCGGTTCGAACTCAAACGCCTTCAGCGCGAGCAAGGCATCACGACGGTTTATGTGACACACGATCAGTCCGAAGCGCTGTCGATGTCGAACGAGATCGCCGTGATGTGCGAGGGTCGGATCAGCCAGATCGGCAATCCGTTCTCGGTGTATCTGGAGCCCGAGAACGACTTCGTCGCCGACTTCGTCGGCCTGACCAACTTCCTCAAAGGGGTTGTCACACAACACTCGGGACGCGGCGGCACCGTCCGCACGGCCGACGCCACGCTCATCGTCGACAACATCGTCGATCTGACCGACGGCGACGAGTGTGTGGTATCGATCCGACCAGAGCAGATCCAGGTGATGGCCGACACCACCCCGAGCGGGCCCAACATGTTCACCGGGACGGTCGTCACACGGCTGTTCACCGGCGACTGCATGGACTACCAGATCCGCGTCGGAAACGACACGATCCGCTGCCGTACCCCGGCATCACAGCGGTACTCCACCGGCAAGCCGATCACCCTGGCGTTGCCAGCGGAATACTGCATTGCGTTACGCCGCAACACGATTGGAGAAAGCTCAGAACGCACCGCCATCTCGACATGACCGAAGACAGATCATCGAATACGACACCACGACAGAGGAACGGGATATGACCGAGCGACAGACCGAGGCTACCGAGGAAGTGGCCCACGACCACGGCCACCACAGTGATAACGGCCACCAGCACGACCACGGCGGTCACAGCCACAGTCACGGCCACGGCCACGACGCCGACGGCGGAGACCCGAATTCGCCGCGCAGGCGCGGGAAACTGCACTACCACGAGGACGAGGTCCGGCCCCTGGCGGCGGGCAAGCTTCTGCACAAGCAACCGCACCTTGACCTGTACGCCGACAGCGATCGACGCCACCCCGCGCGCGACGTCGACCTGCCGCTGCGCACGATTCAGCTGCACATCTCCGAGCTCAAACCGGGCCAGGCGACACGGCTGCACAAGCACCACAACGAGGCCGCGATCTACATCATGAAGGGTAAGGGCCACAGCGAGGTGCAGGGCGAGGTCGTCCCCTGGGAGCAGGGCGATTTCATGTACATCCCGTCGATGCAGTGGCACACCCACGTCAACTCCGGTGACGAGCCGGTGCTGTATCTGGGCATCACCAACAAGCGGATGCTGGACTGGCTCGGCCTGGACCGCAAGGTCGAGGCGGGCAAGCACGTGCCGATGGAAGAGGTGCAGAAGGAGATCGAGGCGAAGAGCTACTCGCCGTACTCCTACTACAGCATCAATCCCGAAGAGGGCGTCCGGTTCGGTCCGGAAGGTTTCATCACTCACAACGATTGACCGCCGGTCGACGCGGTCCTCGGGACTGCTGGCCCCCACCGTTTCCCCCGCCCCTCGGCGGTGGGGGTCAGCGACCACACGTGAATTGCTCTGCTACGGAAGGCGTGGCACCGATGGCTACTCGATCACAGCTGAAATCCAAGGGGCGTGAGCTCGCGCCCGTGCTGCGGCCACACGGCATCGGCCGCGAGGATCACGAACTGTTGACCTTCACCGTCAGCTGGCTGCCCTACGGCGGGCCGCCCAGCGACGAACTCCTGGTGAGGTTCGGTCTGACCAGAGAGCGCTACCTGAGCCGGTTGCGGCGCGCCGTCGCCGAATATCGCCGTCAGATCCACCCGACCACGGCGGCGCGTTTGCTCGAGGTGTGCGACACTCGGAAAGCTCAAGCGTCCCAGGCGGTTCCGCACTCAGCGCACTGATACAGATTGGCCTGCGACCGAAATTCGGGTGCGACGTGCTGGTCGGCAGGCCCGAGGAGCGTGGCGGTGCTCGACCCGCATTCCGGACACGATTGGTCGTAGACGCGCACCGAGTTCTGCCGGTCATAGGTCACCCCGACCACGATCACGCCGCCGTCTGTCGACTCAACCAGCCTGGTCAGCTCGTCGTCATCGTGACCGGCGAGGTCGTCCCTGCCGATCGAAATGACGAGCTGTTCGCCCTTCGGCAAGCGGTCGCGCACCTGTTGCTCGGTGAGCGCGACGACGTCGTCGGGTGAATTGCGCAGCGCGCGACCGGCAACCGGCATCCACAGAGCCGCAACGGGTCTCGCTCCCGACGGCAATGCGTCCGTGACGATTCGCGTCTCCCACGGCTGACGTGCCGGTTGTGTCATCTACAACTCCTGAGCAGCGGTTTGCCAGATATCTGGTGGACAGTGAAATTCAACGTCAGCTTATCGTCGCCAACCTGTTGACGTGAAGATTGTATCCATTATCATGTATCGAACCGGCGATGTGCCGGCCCGCCCCGCAGACGAGGAGAGACCGCGACGATGCCCGAAAAGAGGATCGAGTCGATCGAGGAGATCGAAATCCGCGACCAGGCTCTAAGCGAGACCGCGAACAGCGAGATGACCAATCGCGAGCAGTGGAACCGGAAGAATCCCCCGACCGAAGCGGTGATCGTCAAAGACCTCAGGACCACCGAGCTGACGCCACGCGAATACCGCAACACCAAGGCCCGTTTCTATCGGCTGGGCGGCGACATCCGTCTGCAGCCCCACGTCAGTGAACTTCCCCCCAAGGGCAAGTCCGTCAATCACCGGCACACGACCGAGGCCGTCATCTACATCGTCCGCGGTGTCGGCCACACCATCATCAGCTGGGATGGCGTGAACAAGCAACGAATCGATTGGGAGGAAGGCGACTTATTCAGTTTCCCGGTGTGGATGTGGCACCAGCACTTCAACGACAGCGAGACAGAGGTGGCCCGGTACCTGGCGGTCCAGGACACCTTCGCGGTGAAGGCGCTGGGCCTGCATCAGATTGAGAGATTCCCCGAGAACCAAGAGTAAGTCGCTGCAGCGCCCGATGGCCGTGTCCTGCCACCCCACCCTGGCAGTGGCACGGCCATCGCCATATCGGCCCCAACCAGGCCTTTGACCATGGCTCTTGAAGATCACGTTAACTCTGGCGGGAATGTGAAGAAATCTGACGACAACGACAAGTGGATTTATTATCTTGAATCCGCGATGTCTTCCATTTCCTCCCGCCGCTCACTCGATTCGGAAGCTGGGCGATGACCTACGCGATGACGAGGCAGGGGCCCGCCGTCATCTGTCCGCAGCCCGTCGTGGCCGACGCGGCCATGGAGGTCCTCGGCCTTGGCGGTAACGCGGTCGACGCCGTGGTCGCCGGCATGGCGGTGCAAGGCGTGGTCGACCCGCTCATGTGCGGTCTGGGCGGCTACGGCGTGATGACGGTGCACGAGGCATCGACCCGACGCAACACCGTCCTCGACTTCTTCGCCCGCGCCCCGCTCGCCGTCGAGGAAGGCAAGTCGGCCGACGTTCTGCAACGCGAATTCACCTACGACTACGGGTTTGTCGTCGAAGGCGGTCACAACGAGATCGGCCACCGCAGTGTCGCCACCCCCGGCACCGTCGCAGGCATGGCCAGGGCCCTCGAGATGTTCGGCACCATGCCGTGGAGTGCGGTACTCGAACCCGCCGCGGCGCTGGCAGAAGAGGGTTTCGCCCTCACCGAGGCGCAACGCGTCTCCTGGTATTCCGACGACGGCCCCGACAAGCCCGGCGGTTTGGCGCGCATGGCGTATTCCGAAACCGGCCGCGCGCTCTACACCGATGACGGCAAACCGCTGCCCCTCGGCCATCGGGTCAGCAATCGCGACCTCGCCAATACCCTGCGCCACCTGATGGGTAAGGGTGCCGCGGACTTCTACCGCGGCGAGCTGGCCGAGGCCATGGTCGGCGATCTTGCTGCGCACGAAAGTTTACTGCGGACAGAAGATTTCGAAGAGTATTCGGTGTCGGAGAATCCGCCGCTGACGACGACCTACCGGGACACCACACTGGCCTTCCCGGGGTTTCCGGCAGGCGGCGTGAGCATCCTGGCGGCGCTGAACCTGATCGCCGTGCTGCAGCCCGACGACGTGCCGGACTGGCCGACCACCGACGCCATCACCGCCGTCGCGCAGGCACTCCAGGGCGCCTTGGAAGACAAGTTCACATACCTGGCCGGAAGCCGCGACACCGAGATACCGGTGCAATACCTGGTGTCCCGTGACTACGCACGACAGCGCACACTTACCTCCGTCGGTGTGGCCGACGAAGGGTCGATGCGAGCGCTCGACGACGAACCCCCCTCGACCACCCACATCGCTGTGGTCGACCGCGACGGCAACGCCGCGTCGGCGACGCACACGCTCGCGTCGGGCAGCGGCGTCATCTCGCCCGGGCTGGGCTTCATGTTCAACAATTTCATGCACGGCTACGATCCCCGGCCCGGAAAGTGGAATTCCTTGCGGCCAGGGGCAACTCGTCCCGCGTCGATGTCACCTGGGCTTGCTTTCGACGGTGCAGGCGAACTGATCGGAGTTCTGGGCGCCTCCGGTTCCACCCGCATTGTCACCGCGTTGGTCCAGGTCATCTCCCATCTGGTGGACCGGCGGTGGGACCCCTGGCATGCGGTCGGCGCGCCGCGCATCAACGTCCAACTCGACGGCAAGGTGCAGTGCGAGGGCCGCATCCCCACGCCGGTGGTCCGCGCGATCGAGGCCTCCGGCAGACAGGTCTTGCGTCATCTCCGCAATTACGACCCGTACTTCGGCAAGGTCCACGTGCTGTGGCGTACCGATGGCGAGGCCCGGTGGGAAGGCGCCGCCGATCCCCGCGGCGACGGCGGCCTCGCACTCGTCGGCCAGGAGGTGGTCCGGTGATGAACCGCAACGCATTTGGCGCCGTGTGTGCCGTACTGCTCGTGGCGACCGCATGCGCCGATCCGGAAGCGTCGCGTACCTCCTCCCCCGACGCGAACGCCGAAGCGGTAGTGGCAGGCACGATGACGGAGGTCTGCGAGGCCGCCCGGCAGGAGGGCGAGCTCGTCTCGTGGAACAGCGAGAATCCCGAAGCGTTCCAGAAGATCTTCGACGAATTCTCGAAGACCTACCCCGGCATCAAACTCACCTCGGTCGAGGTCCGGCCCGACGACCTGGTGCAGAAGATGGTCACCGAGGCCGACGCCGGACACCGCAGCGAGGTCGACGCGATCTCGATCATGATGGACAAGTCCGGGCCGCTTTTCGACCATCACTTGATCAACACCGCCATCGATTTCACCAAGCTTGGTGTGCAACCGAAGTACATCTCCGACCAGAACGCGGTTCGCACAGAGCGAATCGCGATCGGACTGACCTACAACACCGACCAAGTGGCCGCATCGGAGTTGCCCAATACCTGGGACGAACTCGTCAACGCGAAGTGGCAGGGCAAGGTCGTCGTCGACCCGCGGGGCGATCAACTGCAATTGCTGGCCATCGTCTGGGGCAAGGACCCAACGGTCGACTATGTCAATCGGCTGCGCAGGACAGTGCAGCCGCAGATCGTGCAGGGTGCCACCGCGGGGATCCTGACGGTCGCCAGCGGCGAGAACAAGATCACGACCAACGGCCCGTCTGCCGAGACCGCCGAACAGCAGGCGAAGGGCGCACCCGTCGCAATCAAGTACCTCGATGTGGTTCCCGCCGTTGACTATTACACCGCCGTCCCCGTCGGCGCACGGCATCCCAATGCAGGTGCCTGCTTCACCGCGTGGCTGAACAGTGATCCAGGACGGCAGGCCAAAGAGCGATATGCCTTCAAAGCCAACGACGACCTTCCGCCCGCGGCGGGCAACGCCCAGCTCGCGGTGATCACCAACGCCGACGAAGCAGCCGAGGTCGCCGACACCGTCGCCCAAATCAGTGCCGTGTGGGCGGGCCGGAGTTGACAGATGTGTCCCCGAAGTAGCGATTACCCCCGGAGGTTGACATGACAATTGTGAAGGGCCGCAAGGCCTATGCCGCGCTGTTCTGCGCCGGCCTGGTGATCGCAACCGGGTGCAGCGATCCGGAAGAGCGGATGGACGATCCGTCCAAGGCCGCGAATTCGGCTGACGCTGTGGTGGCGGGGTCACTGGAGGAGGTGTGTGCGGCCGCCGAGAAGGAGGGCGAGCTCGTCTCGTGGAACAGCGAAGACCCCGAAGCGTACGAGAAGATCTTCGCCGAATTCGCAAAGACCTATCCCGGCATCAAACTCACCTCGGTCGAGGTCCGGCCCGATGACCTGGTGCAGAAGCTCGTCACCGAGGCGCAGGCCGGGCACGCAAGCGGCGTCGACGCCATCTCGGTCACCATGGACAAGGCAGGACCGCTGCTCGACGACAACCTGATCAACACCGATATCGACTACACGAAGATGGGTGTCGACCCCAACCACATCGGTGACGGCAACACGGTCCGCACTGAGCGCATTGCAATCGGCTTGACCTACAACACCGATCAGGTCTCCGATTCAGAGGTGCCCAGCACGTGGGAGCAACTGGTCGACCCGAAGTGGGAGGGCAAGGTCGTGGTCGATCCCCGTGGCGACCCACTGCAGTTGCTGGCCATCGTCTGGGGCGAGGACAAGACCGTCGACTATGTCACCAAGTTGAGCCAGACGGTCAAGCCGCAGATCGTGCAGGGCGCCACCGCCGGCCTGTTGACCGTCGCCAGCGGCGAGAACAAGATCACGACCAACGGTCGCTCCGCAGAAACCGCCGAACAGCAGGCCAAGGGCGCACCCGTGAAGATCAAGTACCTCGATGTCGTTCCGGCAGTTGACTACTACACCGCCGTGCCCGTCGGTGCACCGCACCCCAATGCCGGCGCCTGCTGGGCCGCCTGGCTGAACAGCGATGCCGGCCGTAAAGCCAAGCAGGAATACGCATTCAAGGGCAACGTGGATCTACCGGAGGAAGCGGCGGCGGGTCAGTTGGCGGCGATCGAGGAACCCGCGGAGTCGGTTCTGGTCGCCAACACCGCAGAGAAGATCAGCGCCGTGTGGGCCGGCAGGAACCAATGATCAAGATCGATGGGCTGCACAAGCGCTATCCGGACCAGGGCGCGACCGTCGCCGCTGTCGACGGCGTGTCCTTCGAGGTGGCGCAGGGCGAGCTCTACACGCTGCTCGGACCGAGCGGCTGCGGCAAGACCACCACCCTGCGCTGTGTGGCCGGCCTCGAGCGGCCCGACTCCGGGACCATCCGACTCGGCGACGCCGAGGTGTTCTCGGCGTCGCGTTTAGTGCCGACGCACAAGCGGGATCTCGGCATGGTCTTCCAGAGCTACGCCATCTGGCCGCACATGACGGTGTTCGAGAATGCGGCGTTTCCACTGCGGGTGGCGGGGCGCCGCAATCGGGCCAAGATCGACGAGGCGGTCGGCGAAGCGCTTTCGCTTGTCGGGCTCTCCGGTTACGAGAGCCGGATGGCGACACAGCTCTCCGGTGGCCAGCAGCAACGGCTTTCGCTGGCCCGCGCGCTCGTTCGCCGTCCTGCCGTGCTGCTTCTGGACGAGCCGCTGTCGAATCTGGACGCCAAGCTGCGCGAGCACATGCGTCAGGAGATCCGGCAACTCCAGCAGCGGCTGAAGATCACCACGCTGTTCGTCACCCACGACCAGATCGAGGCGCTTGCCATGTCCGATCGGGTGGCGGTGCTGCGCGACGGCAAGATCGAGCAGGAAGCCAGCCCGAAGGACATCTACAACGCGCCAACCTCGGAGTTCGTCGCCAACTTCGTCGGTGCGACCAACATCGTGAAGGGCACGGTGCTGAAGTGGTCAGCCGAGTTCACCACGCTGGAAACGAAATTCGGTGAGCTGTACGCCGTTTCGGGCCCCGATCCGCTACCCGAGGGCAGCGAGGTTTCGGTGGCCATTCGGCCGGAGGACCTGCGGCTGGCAGAGCAGCCTGCCTCGTCGATCTCCATCGACCAGCGCAACGTCTGGCCGGTCGAAGTGATGTTCGCCTCGTTCACCGGCGCGATCACCGAGTTCAAGGTGGTCACCGAAAGCGGCCAGGACATCATCGTCCGTGGACCTTCACGCACGGCGATAGGTCAACGCCATGTCGTGATGTGCGCGGACCCGGCGGTGTGCCGAATCCTCCCGGACTCGAGGATCGACGCAGCCGTATGAACATGCTTCGGGGCCAGATCGGCCAGGTCGCCACCCGGCTCATCGTGTTGGTCGTCATGCTGTACCTGGTCGTGGTGCCGCTGGTCATCTTGATCCTGGCCAGTCTGCGCGACCCGGGCCGCGGATTGCCGTTCGGCCGCACCAGCTTCTGGTCGGCGGTCAACTACAAAGAGGTGTTCGCCAACGCGCGAACCTGGGAACTGGTCGCCAACACGATCGTGTTGAGCCTGGGCTCGCTGATGTTGGCGTTCGTTATCAGCATAATCGCGGCCTGGCTGGTGGAACGCACCAACTTACCGGCCCAGGGGTTCGCGTTCGTGATGATCATCGCGGGCATCGGCACGCCCGGGTTCATCTCCGCGATCGCATGGACGTTGCTCCTGAACCCCAGCAACGGCGTGCTGAATGTGTGGATTCGCAACATCTTCGGCCTCAGCGGCGACGGCCCGTTCAACATCTCCACGCTGCCCGGCATGATCCTGGTCGAGGGGCTCGGGCTCGTTCCCGTGACGTTCCTACTGCTCACCGCCGCGTTCCGCGCCCTGGACGTCTCGCTCGAGGACGCCGCGGGCGCCAGCGGGGCGCCACCACGGGTCGTCGCGCGCAAGGTCACCCTGCCGCTACTCACCCCCGCCATACTCTCGGCGTTCGTCTACCAGCTCGCCACCACGATCGAATCCTTCGACGTGCCAGTCACAATCGGGCTTCGCAACAACATCGTGGTGTTGTCGACCGAGATCTATCTGCAGGTGCAGCCCTCGACGGGGCTGCCGCAATACGGCCTTGCCAGCACCTACGGCATCCTGCTCATTGTCATCGTCCTGCTTCCACTCATTTACTACCAGCGGATCATCGGCCGCTCCGAGCGGTACGCGACGGTGTCGGGCAACGCCTACCGCAGCCGCCGCATCGAACTGAGCCTGCGCGCGAAGATCGCCGGCCTGACGTTCCTCGGCCTGTATGTGCTGTTCGAGTTCATCCTGCCCACCCTGATCCTGCTGTACACGAGCCTGCACCCGTTCTATTCGGTGCCGTCGTGGTCGGGCATCGCCAACAGTGGCCTCGACGCCTACCGCACCGTGATGGGCAGCACGCTGTTCACCCAATCACTGACCAACACCATGGTGGTGGCGGTGGTGACCGGCCTGGCGACGATGACGCTGGCCGCGTTGGTGTCGTGGATCATCGTGCGCAGCAAGACAAGTCTGCGCTCGGTGCTCGACGTGCTGGCGTTCATCCCGCACGCCATTCCCGCACTGGTGATCGGCCTTGCCATCGCGATGATCTATCTGTACGTCTCGATTCCGGTCTACGGCACGATCTGGATCATCGTCATCGCGCTGCTCACCCGCTATCTTTCCCTCGCGACCCGGCAGATGAACACCGGCATCGGCGCGATCAAGCAGGAGCTGGAAGAAGCCGGAACAGCAAGTGGTGCCTCGGCTTTCCAGACGTTCTGGCGAATCCTGGTGCCGTTGGCTCTGCCCTCCTATGTGAACGGGTTCCTGTTGGTGGCGCTCTTGAGCGTGAAGAACCTGTCGATCCCGCTCATTCTGGGCGGTGCGAACAGCAGCATGCTGGCCACGCTGGTGTGGAACCGCTGGGACAACGGTGATACCGCAGAGACGGGCGCGTTGTCGATCATCATGATCGTGATCACCCTGGTGCTCGGTGCGCTGTCGTTCGCCGCGGGCCGGTGGACACCGGGGCAACGGAAGTCCAAGCGGCAGAGGCGCTCCGACGATGCACCGCCGCCACCCGCCGACGCCGCTGAAGAACCGCAGAAGGCGTTGGCGGCGGTCGCCTACCAGTGACCGAAACCGCTCACGGCGACGCTTCGGTGGAAGCCGCCGCAACCGACGCGCAGCCGCGCCATCCACTGCGCAACCGCCGGTTCGTCGCCTACTGGTTGGCGGGCATTGTCTCGAACATCGGGACGTGGCTGCAGAGCGTGACCGCCGGCGTGGTCATTTACGAGGTGACCGGGTCGGCGCTGATGGTCGGCGTGCTGGGTTTCGCCAACTTCGTGCCGGTGTTCCTGCTCGCCCTGCCTGGCGGCTACCTCGCCGACCGCTACGGGCCGCGCGCGGTGATCATCGTCGCGCACGCGGTGGCGTTCGTCATCGGTGTGGTGCTGACCGTGTTGGCCTGCCTCGGTCTGGCCAACGCCGCGGTGCTGATCGCCACCGCAGCGCTGTTCGGCATCAGTTATGCGATCGCCAAACCCGCGCTCAGCTCGATGGTTCCGGCGTTGGTGCCCAAGGACATCCTGCCGAAAGCCACCGCGGTGAACACCCTGCAGTTCACCGTCGGGCAGATCGGCGGATCGCTGCTGTCGTCGGCGATCCTGGTCACCGCGGGCGCACCCTGGGCATTCGGCGTCAACTGTGTGAGCTTCCTCGGCCCCATCGCGGCGATGATCGTCATCGGTCCGATCGGCCGCAGCGCCAAACAGCGCAGGCAAGATCTCGAGGACAGTGACGGCGGCGCGCTGCGACTGGCGCGACGCACCCCACCGATGATCACACTGCTGCTGACCGTCGCCCTGGCCAACGCGGCGGTGGAGGGCCTGCGCACCCTGTCGCCGGCGTTCGTGACGCTCGGGCTGCACATCGATGTGTCACACTCCGGGTTGTTGATCGCCTCTTACAGCGGTGGGAGCCTCGCCGGCTTGTTGATCTTCGGAGGCGTCTACGCGCGGATCGGCGGTTTCCGAATGTTGTTGTGCGCGTTCGGGCTGACGGCAGTAGGCGCGGTCGCGCTGGGCACGACAACCCTGGTAACCGTGGCGGCGCTGGGCGCCGGCGTGATCGGCATCGGGTTCTCGTTCACGATCCCGGTTCTCAATTCGACACTGTTGTTGCTGTCGCCCGACGAGTACCGCGGACGGGTGATGTCGTTGTTCGCGATGGCGCACCTCGGCGTTCGCCCGGTGTGGTCACTGGCGGCTGGCGCAGTGACCAGCGCGCTCGGACCTCGCTGGGCATTGGGGGTTCTCGCGATCGTATCGGCCGTCACCCTTGCCGGGGTGCTGCGGCTGCGTGATGTCACCGAGCATCCCCCGGTGGGTGACGCCGTCAGTTGATACGCAATGGCCCGGTGGCCTTGTGCAAATCGGTTTTAGAGCACGCCGGCGGTCTTGCCCAGATGGATGTAGTGCTCCCAGACCTTGGCGGGCCGATGGCCGCCACGTCCGTAGCTTTCACCGACGAGCCTGACCTCCTCGGCCGTCAGGGGCAACAGCTTTCCGCCCGCCTGGGTGGCCGCGAGCAGGGTCCTGGCGTTCTCCTCCAGATCGAGGCAGTCCATGAAGAGGACGTCGAAGCGGTTGGCCACCAACACGGTTCCGTGTGACCGCAGGAGGCAGGCGTCCGAGTCACCGAGGGTCCTGGCGACCGCGTCGCCCTGCTCGCGTGTGGTGATGTGCGTCGGATCGGGGTGAATGGGTAACCCGTTCGGGTGCTTGTAGGCGAAGTGGCGCATCGGCAGAAGCGGCGTGTTTACCATCGTGAAGGAGGTGGACAGCGTGGGGTGCCCGTGGCAGACCATGCCGACATCGGGACGCGCGCGATACACGCCGGTGTGGATGTCGGTCTCGGCGGGCGGCGGCACGTCGCCCTCGACAAGTTCGCCGTCGAGGTTCACCACGAGCAGGTCGCGCGGTGAGAGCGCGGCGCGGCTCATGTCGCGCGGTTGGATGAGCACGTGGTCGGTGCCGGGAATTCTGGCGCTGACGTGGCCGCTGTAGTCCAAAATCCCGCTGAACACGAGGAGACGGGTGCACGTGACAAGGTCCTCGCGCAACTGCATGGTGGTGTCGACAGAGGTCATGCGCTTCCTTCTATCTGAGCTGTTCGGGCTATTCGGATGCGGAGACGGCGGTAGGAGGCCGCTGCGGCTCGACAAAGGCCTCGGGCCGCAGGAGCTCGGTCACCTGGTTGGGCGACAACAACTTCTGCTCGACCACCAACTCGGGTACCGCTCGGCCGGTCGCGAGGGCCAGTTTGGCGATTCTGGCGCCCTCGGTGTAGCCGATGAACGGGTTCAGCGCGGTGATCACGCCGATCGAGTTGACGACGGACTCATATAGCCGGTCCCTGTTCGCCGTGATGCCGATGACGCATTTGTCGATCAACGCCCCAGCGGCGGCCTCGAGATGTGTCAGGGATTTGAACAGGCTGTGCGCGATGATGGGTTCGAAGGCGTTCAGCTGCAGTTGGCCTGCTTCTGCGGCCATGGAGATCGTGACGTCGTTGCCGACGACCTCGAACGCCACCTGATTGACGGCTTCGGGGATCACCGGGTTCACCTTGCCCGGCATGATGCTCGAACCGGCCTGCACCTCAGGCAGATTGATCTCGTTTAAGCCCGCTCGCGGGCCCGACGACAGCAGCCGCAAGTCGTTGCAGATCTTCGACAATTTGAGCGCGGTGCGCTTCAGCACCCCGGACACCTGGACGAAGGCGCCGACGTCCTGGGTTGCCTCGACGAGGTCGCTGGCGGTGGCGAGCGACAGCCCGGTAAGCGCGCACAGCTTCCTACAGGCCAGTTCCGGATACCGGGGGTCGGCGTTGAGGCCGGTGCCGATCGCGGTGCCGCCGAGGTTGATCTCGGAAACCAATTGGCCGGCCTCGAGAAGCCGTTCGGCGTCCTCGGTGACCATGACGGCGTAGGTGCCGAACTCCTGCCCCAGCGTCATCGGAACCGCGTCCTGTAGCTGCGTGCGGCCCATCTTGACCACGTCACCGAACTCGACCGCCTTGGCGCGGAACGCCTTCGCCAGATCCAGTAACGTGGCGTGCAGCTGGGCAATCTGCATGCGCAGTGCCACCTTGATCGCCGTCGGATAGGTGTCGTTGGTGCTCTGGCCGAGGTTGACGTGGTCGAGCGGATGCAGATGCTGGTACTCGCCGCGGCAGTGCCCCATCAGCTCCAGAGCCCGGTTGGCGATGACCTCGTTGGCGTTCATGTTCGTCGAGGTACCCGCGCCGCCCTGTATGACGTCGACGACGAAGCTGTCGTGGAAGCGCCCATCCTGGATTTCCTCGCAGGCGCGCACGATCGCGTCGGCTCGTCGCGCATCCAGCAGGCCGAGATCGCGGTTCGCAAGCGCGGCAGCCTGTTTCACGGTCGCCAACGCGGCGACGAACTCGGGGTAGTTCGACACCGCAACCCCGCTGATCGCGAAGTTCTGCAGCGCCCGTGCAGTGTGCACGCCGTAGTAGACGTCGTCCGGCAGGGTCATCGACCCCAAGGAGTCGGCCTCGACCCGCATGGGTTTCAGCCGCGCAATCGGGGCAGTACTTCCTGACCCAGGAGCTTGATCTGCTCGAAGAACCGCTCGAACTTGAAGCGGAAGTCGAACACCAGGTGCTGGGTGCCGAGGTCCTGGAACTTCTTCACCTCGCCGACAACCTCATCGGGTGAACCCACGATCAGCTGGCCTTCAAGGTCTTCCACGGTCTCGAACTTGCCCGACGGCGGACGCACCGCGAACTTGGACTTGTTGGCCCATGCCAGCAGGCCCGGGATGTTGACGTACTTCAGCGCCTCGTCGCGGGTCTCCTCGATGCTGGTCGGTGGGATCACCGCGATCGTCGGCAACTCCCGGCCCTTCTTCTCCGACAACTCGCGCATGGTGTCGATCCGCTTGGCCATGGTCTGCAGGGAGATTCGACCCGGCATCCAGCCGTCGCAGAACTCGACCGCCAACCGCGCCGAGCGTGGAGTGGCGCCGCAGTACCAGAACGGCACCCGTCCGCCGACCGGCTTCGGTTCGATGGTGATGTCGTTGAACTTGAAGTTGTCGTCGGCATAGTCGACGTTGTTCTCGGTGAAGACCCGGCGCAGGATCTCTGCGTTCGAGCGCACCAACTCCACCCGGTCGCGATCGCCCCATTCGATGGCCTCGAACTCGTGGTCGAAGGTGCCTGCACCGAAGCCGAGGATCAATCGCGGACCGACCAATTGGGTGATCGTCCCGGCCATCAGCGCGGTCACCAGCGGGTGCCGGAACGGGATCAGCGACCCGGTGCCCAGCTCGATGCGTTCGGTGACCGCACCGATCGCCGTCAACGTGGTCAACGCGTCGTAGAACGTCCGGTTCGGCTTCTCCATTTCGCCGTGCGGCTCGAACACCAGATGGTCGCGCACCCACACCGAGTCGAAGCCGACGTCCTCGGCCAGCTTCGACCCTTCGAGGAGCTTTTCCCTGCTTGCGTGCTCACCGAAATGGGGCAGCAACAATCCGAACTTCATATCAGTTGTTTCCTCCGGAGGCGTTGGCGGTCGCGAGCCGCTTCTCTGATTCGGCGCCCGCGGTCGCGAGTCGGCCGTGTCCTGGGTCGCCGACGACGGATCCGTCGGCGAATACTTCTGTGCCCCTGACGAATGTGCGCTCGATCGCGGCGGTGATCTCACGGCCGTCGTAAGGGGTCCAACCGCACCTCGAGAGCACGCCGTCGTTGGAGATGGTCCACGGTGCGGCCATGTCGGCGACGACGAGGTCTGCGTCGGCGCCCACCTCGATGGTGCCCTTGATGCCCCGCAGACCGAAAGCTTCGGCCGGGCGCGTGGCGACCAGCGACACCGCTCGCTCGAGTGTGAGCTTGCCCCGGTTCACCGCGTCCAACAGCAGGGGGTAGTAGTACTGGATGCCCGGAGTACCGGTGTGGCAACTCCACATCTGCGTCCAGCCGATCTCCTTCTCCTCGCGCGTATGCGGCGCGTGATCGGATGAGCAGATGTCGATCGTGCCGTCGGTCATGCCTTCCCAGATGGCATTCCGGCCTTCATCGGGCACCCAGTAAGACAGTGCGTACGGTCCGAGGCGTTCCACGTCGTCCCATGTGGACAGGAACGGCCCCCAGTGGTTGACCTCGCAGGTAACGTCGATACCGGCGGCTTTCGCGCGGCGCACCGCCTCGATCGAGCGCTTGGTCTGCATGTGTGCGATATGGATCGGACAGCCGGACGCTTCCGCCAACCGCAGGCACACGTCGATCGCGGTGTCCCAAATGACGCCTGAGCGTGCGGCATACGCCGATGCGTAACCCTGCGGGGTGTTTTCGCCGCGCGCCAGATACTCGCCCTCGATGTAATCCATCAGCGCCTGGTCGTGCGGGTGGATGATGAATCGCTTACCGGTCTTGGCGATCAGATCCATCATCTTCAACAGGTGCCCGTGGTCGTGCATGCCGGTGCCCGCGGGGTGCGGATAGGTACGTCCGGTGTCGACGACCATGTAGATCTTGAAGGCGCACACGCCCATTTCGGCCATGGGCTGGATCTGGTCGTAGTTGGTGGGGGCGGGGTTGTGGTTGTAGTCGACGATGGAAGTCCGGCCGTACCGGTCGAATACGTCGTTCAGCGTTTCGACGTCGTTGGTGGGCGGGTTCAGATTCGGCATCCCGAAGATCGTCGTCACTCCGCCGACGGCAGCCTGACGCGACGTGGTCTCGATGTCCTCCTTGTGCTCGAATCCCGGCTCGCGGGTGTGCACGTGCACGTCGACCATGCCGGGCAACACCAGCTTGCCGGTGACGTCGACGGTGCGGTCTGCCTCAGCGGGCACGCTGGGATGCACCAGGCCGACGATCTTCTCGTTGTCGACAAGCACGTCGGCCGTGACATTGCCCGCCGGCGTCGCCACCGTGCCGCCGCTCAACCTCAGATCGATGCTCATGCCCGTGCTCCTGTCGTTAGATTGGTCTGACCGTTGTGGCTTATTGTGCTGCGCACTACGAGATCGACTGGCTGCACGTGGATGTCGAACCATTCGACGATCCGCGGCGTGGTCTGCTCCCAGTACTGGTCGTAAGCGGCGTAGTGCGTGGTGTGGCGTTGGATGATGAGTTCCTTGGGGCCGGATGCGGCTGCGTACAGCGCTTCGGCGTGGTCGGTCGGCGTCGTCGCATCACCTTCGACACCGATCACCAGCAGCGGCGTCGTCAGGTTGGCGGCCGCGGCCAGCGGCTGGTAATTGAGGATCTCGTCGGCACATGCCAACGGCACATCGGTCGGAATGCGGCCGTCCACATCGGCTTTAACCTTGGTCGTCCGGCGCTCCGCCGACGGCACCATGATCTCCTCGCGGGGGTGCACCCGACGGCCTGCGCCCTCGATCACCCGCCGCTTGCGGTCGGCCTCCAATTCGGAGAGGAATGCCAACCATTCGGATTCCGAACGCATCCGGTGCAGCCAGTCCCTGCCATCCGCAACGGGAACCTGGCTGACCGCGGCCTTGATGCGCGGGTCGGCCGCCGCCAGTAGCACCGCGTTGCCGCCACCGGTGCCACCGCTGCCGAAGACGCCGATGGCGTCGGCGACCACGTCGTCGCGGGTGGTCAGGTACGTGACGGCGTTGATCAGATCCTGCAACTGCCAGGCCGGCGAGATCATCCCCCGGTCGCCTTCGGAGTCGCCGAATCCGCGGTAGTCGAAGATCAGCACGCCGAACCCGGCTTCGGTGAGGGCCTCGTGGTAGCGCACGTAGAGCTTGGAGTCCTTGAGCCCCAACCACCCTGGGCCCTGGACGATCGCCCGGAACGGCCCGCCCCCCTGGTCGGAGGTGCGCCACAGGGCGTCTATTCGTTGACCTTCGCTATAGAAGGTGACGGGGGTGGTGCGCATGCCGCGGCTTCTCCTCCTCTACCTGAGGACCAGGTGCGTCTTCCATCTTATATACAAAATCCAAAATTCAAAACGTGGGGTTACCGCTTCTCGTCCGTTCTCTCTGGTTCAGCGCTGTCCGTCGGCTGTTCTGCGCTGTCCGTCGAGGCCGTAATGGACTGCAAGTCACGCTGGACCCCCGCGACGCGGCGCGCGACGGCGGCGCCAACCACGCTCAATCCGGCGAAGGCGAAGAACGTCTGCGGGATCGACAACGCCAGCGTGACAGCGCCGAACAGCAAGGGCGAGGTGAATTTTCCGATGTTGCGAACGGTGCCGGTCAACCCGATATACGCCATCCGCGTACCGGTTGGCGCCATCTCGTTGGCCAAGACGTTGTGCGCCACCCCATAGATGCCGTCTTGAATTCCGTAGAGCAGCAAGCCGATCGCCACCACCGCTGCTGCGCCTGCCCATCCGATGAGGACGAGGCTGATCGCGATGAGCAGCATGCAGCCGAAGATCATTTCCGACGACCGCCAGCGAGAAGCCAACTTCTCCGACAACAGGGCCGTCACGGCCGACAACGCGCCGCACGCGCCGACCAGCCAACCGACCGTCGCCGCCGACATGCCGACCTGATCGACCGCGAGCACCGGCGTGTAGGTCAGCACCGCGAACTTGAAGATGAAGCGTGCCGCGGCCAGGATCTGCACACCGACGATCGCCGGCGCCTTCCACACCGACACCTTGGCGGCGTCGCCTGCCTTGCGCGGCTCGTCTTGGCGATCCTTGAGCACAAACCACGCGACGACGGCCAGCGGAAGAGTCAACAGCTGTGTGGCGAACGGCGCGAACCACGACACCGCCAACAACATGCCGCCGATCACCGGGAACACCGATTCCGATGCGGCCATCGCCACGATGCGCCGGCTCTGATCGCGATGGGCGGCCCGCCCCGACAGGGCGGCCGACCCGATGATGCCGACCGTGATGGACTGCAACGCCCCGAACACGATGCCTTGGACGAACCGCACGGCCAGCAGGGTGCCGAGATCGTGTGCGAACAACAGCAGCAGGCCGCCCAGACCGAAGACGGTGAGTCCACCGACCACTACCTTGCGCGGTCCGATCCGCTCGGTCAGCACGCCCGCGGCGAACGCCGAGAACACACCGGGCAACAGGTAAACGCTTGTGATGAGGCCGACTTGGAAGTTGTCGAGGCCGAAGTGGTCGCGGATGGCCGGGATCGCCGGAACGATGCCCTGCATGCCGGATGTGATGAAACCGGCGGTCAGCGCGGCCACCCAGACTGTCGCACCCACACCCGGCGGACGTTGCGCACGCGTGTCGGAGCGCACCATTTCTCCCCCTTACCTCCTTCGGCGATGTCCCGTGCGGCCTCTAGTAGGACAGCAACAGACCGCCCTCCAGCGGAACATCCAGTACTGTGTGAAAAACGAGATAGAGCGTCACGCACGAAATCACTGTCGTCGCAACGGTCGTCAGCCAACGTTCCTTCGTGACCAGGCGCAGGAACAACACGAAGATCACCGGCACGGCGACTTCCATCCCGAACAGGATGATCCCCGCCAGCAGGCCGACCACCAGCATCAGGCTGATCCGCAGACGACGTGCCATGTCGTGGGCCTGCACTTCGTCGGCAGACTCGATCGACGTGGCGACGGACGACGCCTCTTCTGCGGTGCTCACCTTCACGCCTTCGGCGACGACGGCGTCGTCGGCAGGCGGTCGCGGCCCAGACGCTTCCTGCATAGGTCGATGCTCCTGGGCCTCAATCTGTTCGACAGCTTCCTGCTTTAAGTGAGCGACAACCTCTTCCATGCCGCCGCCGTCGGCGATCACCCCGCCTGCCCGCTGCCGCAGTGATGGGACCAATGCGATCGCGAAGTACACAGCGACAAGCACAACGAGCGCACCCGCCGTGATCATGGGGAAGGTTCTGCCCTTGTCACTGAAGTCGACGGCCATCATCAGCGCAGCCAGCGCAACGACGCCGAACGCTCCCATCACTGCCAATGCCCAGGGCCGCGTTGCGGATTCGACGCCGCGGGCGACCTGCTCGGCATCGCGGGCACTGGCCCTGCGGGTCGAGATGACCTCGTAGACGAGCACCGCGACGGTCAGCACCATCAGCGCAACGGAGATCGGCCGGGTGAAGAAGCCGCTGATGCCGCCGTAGGACGACAGCGTCTGCAGATAGGACTTCTCGACCAGGGGCCCGAGGATGAAGCCGAGGATCACCGGGATCAACGGCATCCCGATCGTCCGCATGGCATACGCCGTGAGCCCGAAGGCGATCGACACGATGACATCCGTCGTGCTGAGGTTGAGGGCATACGCGCCGATCACGGCCAGCATCAACACGAACGGCGAGAGGATGCCGGGCTTGATCCGCGTGATCTGCAGTAGTTGCGGTCCGAACATCAGGCCGAGCGCGGAGGTGAAGAAACTGGCCGCACTCAACACGATGATCGCGATCCAGACGATGTCGGGGCTCTCCCTGATCAGGTTGGGTCCGGGCGTCAGTCCGTGAATCACCATGGCGCCCATCACGACCGCCCAGTCGGAGCTGCCGGGGATGCCGAACGCGAGGCTGGGCAGCGCCGCTCCTGAGTCCTTGGCGTCGTTGGACGCTTCGGGCGCCAGCACACCGCGCGGGTCTCCGTAGCCGAACCGCGGATTCTTGCACGTCCTGGCCGCCTGGAAGTAGGCCAGGAACGCGGCGACGGTGCCGCCGACGGCGGGCACCAACCCGATGCCGGTGCCGATAAGAGAGCTGCGAATCAGCAGGAACGGCTGTTTGATCGTGAACAGCACGCCCTCGAAGATCTGCTTGTGGCCGATCTTCATACCCGAAATGCCCTTGGCAACACTTTGGTTGGTCCGCAGCAGGTCGAGCGCCTCGGTGACCGCGAACATGCCGACCAAGACGATGACCACGTCGAAGCCGTTGTAGAGCGACGGCTGGTCGAAGGCGTACCTGACGTCTCCGCCGACGGGCGCGAACCCGACGAACGAGAACAGCACGCCCAGAAGGCCGGCGACGACTCCTTTGAACATCGACCCGCGGGATGCCATCGCGATCACGGTCAGCCCGAACACCGCCAGCATAGTGAATTCCGGGAACGAGAACGACAGCACCAACGGGCGCACCACCGGGATGAGCGCGATCAGCAGCACGGTGCCGATGAAAGAGCCGAGAAAAGAGGATGTCGCCGAGATGCCGATGGCGAATCCGCCGCGGCCCTGCCGCGCGAGCGGATAGCCGTCGAGCGTGGTCGCTGCGCTGGGTGATGACCCTGGCACGTTCAGCAGGATGGCCGTGACGGACCCGCAGAATGACTGGCCGGCCAGCGCCGCGATGAACAGGCCCATCGCGGTGTGCGTGTCCATGTTGTAGGTGAACGGGATCATCAACGCGATGCCCACCGAACCACCGAGTCCCGGCAGCAGTCCGGTGAGCATGCCGTTGGCGCAGCCGATCAGAAACGCGATCAGGAAGCCCCAATTGGCCATCGACGACACCGCGTCGGGCAGCCCACTGAGAAATGACATGACTTGGGGCTCAGTTCGACAACGTCGGGACGAGTTCCTTCATCTGCGCGACCTGTTTCTTCATCACCTCGGTGGCGGCCTTCCAGTCGCGCGGAATGATCGGGCGCTTGGCGGTTTTCGCCCACTCCGCGAACTCAGGGCTGGTCATCGCCTTGTAGGTGGCGTCCCGCAGATAGGTGGCCACGTTGTCGGGCAACTCCGGCGGGGCCACGATCAGCCGCAGCTCGGTCACCGCCCCGCTGAGGTCTTCGAAGCCCTTGGACTCCGCACTCGGGACGTCCTTGAGCCAGGGCAACGTCTGGGGGCGCTGGTCTTCGGTGCCGAGGAACAGCAGCGGCCTGATGTCGCCCGACTCGACGAAGCCGGTCAAGTCGGTGGATCCGTAGACGATGAAATCCGCGTCCCCGCGCAGCAATCCGGTCACCACGTCGGCGGAGCCTTCGGCCCCGTAGGTGACCGTCGCGTCCAGGCCGAGCGCCTTGATGGTGGCCAAGCCCGCAAGCGCCGAGGACGAACCCTCTTCGACGGTCAGGGAGCGCAGCCCCTTCTTGTTGATCAGGTCCTCGATCGAGTGATACGGCGAATCCGCCGCGACGTAGACCACATAGGCGTTTTCGTCGACGCTGCCCAGCACGGTGAACTTCTCGGTGTCCCACTTGGCCAGGTCGGGGTCCTGGATCTGCTGCGCTATCGCGGCGGGCATCGGCAGAATACCGATGGTCGTGCCGTCCGGCTTGGCGGTGTACTCCTGTGTAATGCCTTGCGGCAGCGGCGGCATGTTGCGGATCACCACACTGACCCCGTCGGGCAACTGCGTCTTCTGCATGGCTTCGGCGACGCCGCGCGAGTAGACGTCGAATCCTCCGCCGGGGCTGTACGGGACGATCCAGTCGATGTCCTTCTTGGGCGTCCAGTCCCCTTCGGAGTCGCCGGCCGATGAGGACTTCGATCCGCACCCGGCCACGGCGAGGCCCGCGACGAGTGCGACGGCGATGAGCCGGTGGAGCCGGTGCTTCATGATGTTGCGTCCCTTCGTGACAGATGCTCGGACGTATTTCTCTTCACCACAGCGTCTTTGGTGGACCGTGGTGATTGCATCGGGCGGCTCAGCGGTATTTCGGCAGAATCTCACTCGCCCACAGCTCCATCTGCCTGGTCAGCTCGTCCATCGTCGGGTAGATGAACTTCAACTCGAAGTGGGTCACGCCTGCCTCGACGAACTCCTCGACGCGCCGCTGGACGGCATCGACGGATCCGAAGATGTGCCGATCAAGGGCGAATTGGATTTGATCGACGTCGCGTTCGTAGGTCTTGGAACTGGTTGCGACGGTGGGCACGGCACGGGCCATGGCCGCGTCGTGGTCGGTGTCGATGACGGTGAGCTTTTCGACGGCGATGGTGATGTTGTCCGGATCGCGGTCGTACTCCTGCGCCGTCTCCCGCACAATGGCTGCGCCACGGCCCATTTCAGCCGGTGACAACCAACCCGGCACCCAGCCATCACCGAGGCGACCGGTGCGCCGCGCGGCCGCGTCGGTCCAACCGCCCACCCACACGTCGGGCCCCTTGTCCTGCAGAGGCTTCGGGAAGATCTCGGCGTCCTTGAACTCGATGTAGCGCCCCGAATAGGAGGCCAGCGGCTGGGTCCAGATGGCGCGCATCGCTTCGACGTATTCGTCGGTCATGCGAGCGCGTGCGGAGAACGGCACACCGAACACGTCGAACTCGCTGGATTCCTTGGACGCTTTGGAGCCCAGTCCGACACCTGCGATCAACCGGCCGCCGGTGAGGTGATCGAGCGTGGCCAATTGCTTGGCCGCATAGATGGGGTTGCGGGTCGGCATCACGAGGCAGGCGACGCCGATCCTCACCGACGATGTCTTGGCCGCCAGATAGCCGATCGTGGTGAGCGCTTCGTAAAAGTCGGCGGACTGGTCGTCGGCGAGAGCCTCGTGCGCGCCCGAGGAAATGTGGTGCCGGTGCATCGCGGTGCTCCACACCACGTGGTCGTGCAGGAAGATCGAATCGAACCCCATCTCTTCGGCTTCGGTCGCGGCACGGGTGATGTTCGCAACGGACGACAGTGGCCCGGAATTGGGCACCCGCACGCCGAATGAAACCTCCGCCACTGAGACTCCCTTCAGGGCTCGGAATGGGTGGTGTCGAATAGATTATCTTGGATACAGAATCTTGCAAATCATATCCACCAGCCGATGCGATTTCGGCGCGGAAAGGTGCGCTGAGCGCCGGTAAGCGCGCCGAAATCGCGCAGCAGTACGCCCGGGCCTGTCCGGTCCCGGGCGTATCAGCTATTAGGAGTGGCTGCGGCTAGGCCGTCGACTTCTCGTCATTGGCCACGATGGCCTGCAGCCGGTTGGATACCTTGTGCAGGTGCTTGGTCAACCATGCGGTCGCGGCCTTGGTGTCGCGGGCCCGCAGGTGATTGATGAGCTCCTCGTGGCTGTGCTGTTCGTCCACGCGCTGCAGCAGCAGATACCTGCCGACAGCGCCGCGCAGGTTGTTCACCTGCGCCAATGCCCGCGGCCGGTTGGCGCGCTGGTAGAGCACCTCGTACAGCTGATAGCGCCGTTCCAGTCGCTCGCTGAGTTCTTCCGCGTTCTCCAGGTCCTCGACGATCTCCTCGAGCCGACCGACGAGCTCGTCGTCGATGTTCTCGATTGCCAGTTTCAGCAGGTACGACTCGAGCAGGATGCGCAGCTCGTAGATTTCGGAGATCTCCTCGGGCCGCAGCACCGACACGGTGGCACCACGGTACGGGTGAATCCGGACCAGGCCCTCGTTCTCCAACTGCCGCAGGCTCGCCCGCACCGGCATCCGGCTGACACCGAGCGAACTGGCGATGGTGTCCAGGTTCAACCGCTGGCCCGGACGGAACACCCCCTGCACGATCGCTTCACGGATGAAGGACTGCGTCATGTCCTCGACGGTCTGGAACGTGCCACGCACGGACTCCGCGATGTTGCTCAGGACCTTGGCGTCCTTGTCGGACACCTCGCTCTCTATCGTGCGTGCCATGCTCTCCATGCCTTATCTCGGGCGTTGGCCGCCCATTTGCTGAGTGACTTTATCGGTTCAAGTGACGGTTGCATATTAAATGAGGAATACATAATTCCCGGGTAGCGGCTGTTCAATCCGCCTCCGGAAGATTGTTCAGCAGCCGCCACACCCGTTCGGGGGTCAGCGGCAACCGCGTCGGCCAGCGGCCGACGGCCTGGGCGATAGCGGAGGCTACCGCACCGCCGACGGGATTGAGCTGACCTTCGCCCGCGCCCTTGGCGCCGTACGGCCCCACGCCGTCGCGACGTTCGGCGAGCATCAGGTCGATCCGGCGGGCCAGATCTCCGGCGCGAGGCACTCGGTAGTCGACGACGTTGGCGTTGGCCAGCTGAGGCCCGTCGTAGACCAACTCCTCGAACAGCGCGGCGCCCAGCCCCTGGGTCGCGGCGCCGAGGTCTTGCGCCTCGACCGCCTGCGGATTGATTGCGAAGCCGACGTCGGCGCAGGTGACGAGTTGGTCAAGGGTGACATATCCGGTGTCGGGGTCGACCTCGACGGCCACGCCCACCAATCCGGTCTCCCAGAACGGCGGCATCTCCTTCGTCGCGCCTTCGCGCCGGACCAGCCCGATGCCGGTGACCTCGCCGGCCGACCCGCCGAACCATTTGCGCACGATGGTGCCGAAATCGAGTTGTTGATCTTGCGGACCACGGACCCCGCCGGGAACATCGCTGACCTCGTCCTGCGGGCAATTCCAGAGTTCGGCCGCCATGGCGCGCAGCTTCTGCCTGGCGTCGGCACATGCACGCTGCACCGAGAGGCCCGCCAGTGTCGTCGTCCTGCTCGCGCCGGTCGTGCGCTCGTAGGCCGATCCCGCGGTGTCGGACTGCACCACCGAGACACGATCCATGCCGATCCCGAATTCCTCGGCGGCGATCTGGGCGAGCAGCGAACGGCTCCCCTGGCCCATTTCGGTGCTGCCCGACAAGACGATGACCGACCCGTCGGTCTCGACACGCACCTGCGCGGTGGAGATAGGGTATGCGCCTGCGTCGGATGCCGTTACGCCGAAACCGATTCCGTAGTGGGCGGCGTCGCGCCGTCCGCGTTCCAGCGATTCCACCACCATGTCGAGGTCGGCGATCAGGTCGGCGTCGATGCCGCGA
The DNA here is from genome assembly GCF_002553505.1 of Mycolicibacterium agri. Lineage (GTDB taxonomy): Bacteria > Actinomycetota > Actinomycetes > Mycobacteriales > Mycobacteriaceae > Mycobacterium > Mycobacterium agri. Next base: position 80,287 of record NZ_PDCP01000012.1, read on the forward strand.
TTGCCCGGCAGGATCTCCTCGCCGAACCGCACCAGGTTCTTGCGGCGAATGTCGGCGCGGCTGATGCCGAGTTTGTCGGCGGCCTGGTCGAGATTCGTCTCACCGGCCAGGTTCCCTTGCGGCGCACCGAATCCGCGGTACGACGACGCCGGCGAGGTGTTGGTGTAGACAGACCTGCCGCGCACCCGCAGGTTCGACACCCGGTACGGGCCGAAACACCGGTTGACGGACTTGGCCAAGACCAACGGGCTGTTGTCGGCGTAGGCGCCGGAGTTCATCGTGATATCGAAGTCGCGGGCCAGGATTCGGCCGTCGGCGTCGAATGCGCTGCGCACGTTGATCACCGCGTCGTCGACGCGGGTGGTGTAGATCGCCTCTTCGACGCTGAGCGTGAGTTTGACCGGCCTGCCGACGGCCCAGGACGCCACCGACGCCAGCGGCTCGACCTTGGTGTAGGACTTCGACCCGTATCCGCCGCCCAGGTAGGGCACGGTCACACGGACCCGCGCCAGCGGCAGGTTGAAGATGCGGGCCAGGTCGTCGCGGACCATGAACGGGTGCTGGGCCGTGGTGATGACGGTCAGGCCGTCGTCCCCGTAGGACGCCACCGCGTTGTAGGGCTCCATCGCGTAGGCGTAGAGCATCGGATAACGAGTGGCGCTTTCGACGACCAGATGCGCGTCGGCGAAGGCGGCGTCGACGTCGCCCCAGCCGATGTTGACCTCGTGGGCGATGTTCGTGAGGTCGGGCTGCTCATCGTCGTCGGCGTCGGTCAGCTCCTTGAACGTGGCGTCAGCCGTTGGCGCGTAGGTGGTTTCGTGGACCAGCGGTGCGCCGGGTGCCAGCGCTTCGGCAGTCGAGATCACTTCCGGCAGGTCCTCGTAGCTGACCTCGACGAGGTCGGCGGCATCCGTCGCGGCGGCGCGTGTTTCGGCGACGACGATCGCGACCGGCTCCCCGAAGTAGCGCACCTTGCCGGTGGCCAGGATGAAGTGGTCGGAGATGATGTGCCCGAATCGCGGGAACAGCGTTTTCAGATCCGCCGCGGTCACCACGGCGACGACTCCTGGCACGGCCATGGCGTTGTCGGCGGCGATGTCAAGGATGCGCGCGTGGGCCCGTTGGGCGCGCACGACCTTGGCGTGCAGCATGCCGGGCATGGTCATGTCGACCGCGTATTGCGCGGTGCCGAGCACCTTCTCCACCAGATCGCGGCGGCGCACCGAGCGCCCGACCGTCTGATGTTCGTCGGCGTGGCGGGAGGTGGCCTGATGCGGGGCGGCCGGAAGATCGATACTCATGGGCGGTCTCCGTTGCCTTCGGTGTTGGGATGACCGTTGGTGGCGACGTTACCGTTTCGGCGGGCAAGGCATGGCGGCCGTGCGGCGGCGACCTCTGCAACGGCGTCGACGATCGGTTGATATCCCGTGCAGCGGCAGATGTTTCCGTCCAGATGCTCGACGATGTCGTCGCGGTCGATGTCGTCGCGTGATTCCAGCAGCGCGGTGGACATCATCAAGAATCCGGGGGTGCAGAAGCCACATTGCAACGCGTGGTGGGTGATGAAGGCTTCCTGCAACGGGTTTGGCGCGCCGTCTTCGGCGAGACCCTCCACGGTGCGCACCGCCGATCCGTCGGCGTCGACGGCGAGAAAGGTGCAGGCGCTGACGGGCCGGTCGTCCACGAGCACCGTGCACACGCCGCACACCTGCAGTTCGCAACTGACCTTGGTGCCGGTCAGGTTGAGGTCCTCCCGCAGGAAGTCCACCAGGAGCGTGCGCGGTTCGACGGCCCGCGCAACCGGAATTCCGTTGACTGTCAGGCTGATTTCGACGATGCCCAGTTCTGTTGCGCTCATGCGGCCTCCGCCATGGCATGCACGGCGCGGCGAATGTAAGTCGCGGCGACGTGACGCTTGTACCGGTCGGAACCGGTGAGATCGGGTGTGGGGTCGAGTTCTTCGGCGACGGCTTCCGGGTCGATCTCGGCTGGGTCGCCGAACGTCCACAGCGTCTGCACCTCGCCGACGGCGCCCACGACGAGGCGACATTCGCCCTGCGGGTCGTAGGACAGTGCGACACCGACCGTCGGCCGCTCGCTGATCTGGTACTTCAGATAGACCGCTCTGGTGCCCGGGGCCGGGACGGGAACCCTGATGTCTACCAGGATTTCGTCGGGTTCCTTGTCGGCCCAATACGGCCCGGCCACAAAGTCCTCGACCGCGACCGTCCGGGTGCGGTCGCCGGGCCGTGCGAGCGTGACCTCGGCGCGATACGCGACCAATGCCGTTGCAACGTCGGACTTGGGTTCGGCGAAGCACAGGTTGCCGCCGATCGACCCCTGCGCCCGCACACGCGCGTTGCCGACCGCGCCTTCGACCTTCGCCAACATCGGGAGATGTTGGGCAAGCAGCGGATCCGCTGCGAGGTCCATGTGCCGCTCGACCGCGCCGATGACGATGCTGTCGCCGTCGCGTCTGACCCCCGACAGCTCGGACACCTTCTTCAGGTCGACGAGTGTCTCCGGTCGATGCAGCCCTGCCCGCATGGCCAGCAGCAGTTCGGTGCCGCCGCAGTAGGGCACCTTGTCATCACCGATGGCATCGAGGGCCTCGGCGAGAGTCCGGGGCCTGGCGAGACGGAACGGCGGCAGCATCAGAGCTCACCGAGTGCGTCACTGGCCGCGCCGAAGAACTCGTCGAGGATCTTTTGCGCCTTCTTGTTGATGGTGCCCGAGCCCATGCTGGCGACCTTGCCGGTCACCTCGTACACACCGTCGACGACGATCGTGGAACCCTGCTCACGCGGGCTCACCACCAAGTCCGCCAGCACCAGCAGCCGCGAGCCGACCTGCCGGTCCTCACCGGCCGCACGTACCTTCAGCGAAGACCCCTCGTTGACGTCGCTGACCGTCACGTCCAGGTCGGCGCGCAACTTGAACGGGCCTAGGCGATCCATCAGGACCGCCGTATATTTGCTCAGCGGTTCGATCTCGACCGCGTCCTCGACGATGGACACCCAGCTCACCAGTCGCGGCACGTCGATCATGGCGGCCCAGGAGTCCTCCGCGCTGGCTTTGACGGTCAAGTCACGGTGAAACTCGGTACGCGGCATCGGTGTCCTTTTCACGGGGCCGGAACAATGTGAATATAAAATCCAATCTACGGTTGGACGCCGATGCGCGCAAGACGCCGCGCTCGGAGGGCGGGCGTGGCCTCGGCGGGCGGCGGATCGGGATGGCAGAGCCGCTGGCGTCGACCACGGCGCGGTGGAGCCGCTGCGACGACCGTCGGTGGGTTGATCCCTCCGCGATCCTCGACGCGCCTCATGCGGAGGCGCAGCATGCCGCGAGGACGTAGTGCTGCACGGGATTCCGATCAAAATGCAGTGGTCCCCTACTGCGCTCTTTCGGGCCCATGCGACAGAATCCTTCCCAGCGGAACTCGACACCGCACGCTGTAGCGATGGTCCGAGGCGGCGACTTCCCGTTGCATCCGCTCAACATGATCTCTTTGCTGAACGCAGGGCGGGGCTTCGTTTACCTTCACTCGAACGCCCTCGACGTCAGCCTGCCCGACAATCCGAAGGAGTCGCAGTTCTATCAGGGCGCCTACGGTGACACCGACTAGTACTTGTTCGAGACGCAGGACCTGCCGCTATTCGCGCCGCTGCGCCAAGCGGGGATACCTGAACCGGTGATCGACGTGTTCGAGCCGTTCTTCCGCGTTGTCGTCGAGCTGGGCTACGACCGCAACATCAAGCCGTGGGAGCCAACCCCGGCGCGGCTGATCCCGAGGCTCGACCCGGCGAAGGTGGTCACTGATCTCGTTGACGCCATCGGTGAGGGTGCCGCCAACGCAACGTCCCTTATTGGTGCGCCCGCTCGATCGAACAGTTCCACGCCAGCGCCGGACCCTGCCGACATCGGCATCTCCGAGAAGGTTGGCGCGCGAGAGCAGCAACAGAACTCAACCGTGTCGACCGAGGTGGCAACCGCAGCAAAGGTAACGAATCAGGTTGTGCAGCAGAAGAATACGGTCGAACCGAAAACAATCAAGCAATTTGTGAAGTCCCGGCTGAAGTTTTCGGCTGAAAGCCGGACACTCGGCCAGCCACAGCCCCTAAGCCGGCTGGGCCAAAGGTTGGTGGATCGACTGCAGGGGTCCTGGCGAACGGACAATGTGGCCGAGCGTCTCCGGGCAATTACTCGAGGCCCCGTAAAGTCAACGGCCGGAACCAGATCGAGCCTGAATTCGGGCGATACGTCGGCGACAGCCAGTTCTAGGCGAAAGCACCTCGCCCGGCGACACCGATTCCTGACGGTGCTCCGATCAGTCCGGGATGGCGGTCGAGTCAGGTACGACGACGGCGAACAGATCGGCCATCGCGGCGAGGCTGGCCGACTGCATCGCCGTGGCGGGGACCGATTCGTCGCCGACGCCGGGCAGGGCGCGGGTTGCGGTGGCCGCTGCGACCACCGTCGGCGCATAGCCGAGGTTGAAGGCTCCGCGCGCGGTCGAGTTCACGCACATGTGCGTCATGAAGCCTGCGAGCACAAGGTTCGAAGCGCCTGCGGCCTTCAGTCGCTCGTCGAGATCGGTCTGCACGAACGAGTTCGGATAGCTCTTCACCACCACGGGTTCACCTTCACGCGGGGCAACGCGGTCGACGATCGCGCCACTCTCCCCCTCGACGTCGTAGAGCGATCCCGGCCCGTCGTCATGTTGAATGTGAATGATCGGAATTCCCGCCGACCGGGCGCGGTCGAGCAGAGCCGCCGCCTCGTCGAGTGCGGTTTGCACACCTTCCAGCTCCATCACGCCGCGGGTGTAGGTGTTCTGGCAGTCGATCATGATCAGCGTCGACTCGGCGAGCCCGGCCGGGCTTTGAGGCAGTTGCGCGAGAGCGCGCAGCGTATGCAGTTCGGACACATCGCAGAGCGTATGCCGTCACCCACGGGTTGCGGTGGCGATCAATGCGGGTGCCGGGAACCTCACCGTCCCGTCGGCGCAGGCGAACGCCGCCAGCCGTCGCGCCGCGCTGGTTCTCAGCCGGGCGTACTGCGCCTCGTCGACGTGGTCGGACAGCGTCCATCCCCGGATCTCGCTGTACAGCCAGTCGTCGATTGAACCGAACCGGGCAACGCCTTCGCGCCGGACGACCACCACGTCCGGAAACGCCGGGCGTAAGACGTCGGCGAGGGCTTCGGGAGTGCCGACCGCGAACGGCGCGCGCATGGCGTCGGCGGCCCAGTCGCCGAGTTCGTCGCCGAACAAGTCGGCCATCGCGGCAAAGCCTGGAAGCTGGTCGATCGAGGCCCATGTCGCGACCGCGATCCGGCCGCCTGGGCGCAGGACGCGCTTGACCTCGCTGACCGCGGCGGCCCGATCGGTGAAGAACATCAACGCGAATTGACATACGACACAGTCAATCTCGCCGTCGCCGATGGGCATCTCCTCGGCGTAGCCACAGCGGAGATCCAGCCCTTGTGTGAGCCGTTCCGCCACCGCGAGCATGCCTTCGTTGGGGTCGAGGCCGATGACCGATCCCGACGTGCCGACCCTGATGCTCGCCGCGCGGGCGAGCACACCCGTCCCAGTGCCGACATCGAGGAGCCGCTCCCCCACCCCGGGAGCAACGGCGTCGAGCATGGGCTGCACCCATTGCGCGAAGAGCGCGGGCACGAGCAGTTCGTGGTAATTCTCGGCGGCAGCGGTGCAGACCTGCCCGCCGGCGAATCGTGATCTCATGCTGCGATCGTCGGCGCCGAAATCAATGGTGGGAAGTTCGATTTTGGAACTTCCGACAGGGCCCGACAGTGGGACGATCGATGCATGGGCACATACCGCCAGTACTGCCCTGTGGCCCGCGCTTCGGAGGTTCTCGCCGAACGGTGGAACCCACTGATCGTGCGCAATCTGATGTTCGGCGCCGAGACGTTTTCGGCCATCGCGCGAGGTGTGCCGACGATGTCTCGCTCGATGCTGCTCAAGCGGCTCGAGGAACTGCAGCATGCCGGCGTCATCGAGACAAAGCCGAAACCGGACGGCCGCGGCCACCTGTACGCGCTGACGCAAGCCGGCGCCGACCTGATCGGTGTGATCGACCGGCTCGCGGCGTGGGGCGAGCGGTGGATCGATGTGACCAGCGAACACTCGGATCCCGCGTTCGCGCTATGGGCGTGGTGCCAAGTGCAATTGGACCGCGCCGCGCTGCCGCCGGGCCGCGTGGTGGTGGCGCTGATCTTCCCGGACGAGGCTCCGACCAACCGCCGGTACTGGCTGTTGATCGAGCACGGCGATGCCGAGACGTGCTACTCGGATCCTGGCGGTGAGCCCGATCTGACGGTCACAGCGCGGTCGCTGGCCTTCGTCGATTGGCATCGCGGCAAGAGGTCGTGGCGCGACGTGCTGCGCACCGGAGACGTGACGCTGACCGGCCCGACGTGGCTGCGGCGCTCGTTTCCGACATGGAATCTGCACCATCCGGTTCTCGCGGGGGTCAGCCCGTGACCGAAAGCACCACCTCGGCGAGTTCGGGGCGGCACACCAGCAGGTCGGGCAGCAGCGGATCGGGTCGGTTGTAGCGGAGCGGTGAGCCGTCGATGCGGGATGTGTGCAGTCCGGCTGCACGAGCGACGGCGACGGGCGCGGCCGAATCCCATTCGTATTGGCCGCCGGCGTGCACGTAGACGTCGGCGCGGCCCTGTACCACGGCGGCTACTTTTGCTCCCGCCGAACCCATTTCGACCAGCGTGCCGTTCAACGCGTCGCGGACTTGCAGCGCGATGGCGGGCGGCCTGGTCCGTGAGATGACGATGCGGGGCGCGGCAGGTGGGTGCGGCGGCTTCGCGACGTCGGGTGTGGCCAATGTGACCCCTTGTGCCGGTAGCGCAACCGCCCCAGCCACCAGTTCTCCGTCTTCCCACAGCGCGACGTGCACGGCCCAGTCGTCGCGGTCGAGTTCGGAGAACTCCCTGGTGCCGTCGAGCGGATCGACGATCCAGACCCGCTGCGCAGTTAATCGAACGGGGTCGTCGGCTCCCTCCTCGGACAGGACGGCGTCAGCGGGCCGCTCCGTCGCCAACGCCTCCATCAGGAAGTCATGAGACCGCTTGTCCCCTGCGGCTTTTCGGTCGGCCGAGCTGGCGTCAGCGAATTCGTCGCGCACACCGAGCAGCAGCTTGCCCGCTTCGGTGGCCAACCGTTCGGCGACCTCGTCGTCGCTATGGTCGATCACGAACGCCTTTCGAGCATCTCGATCACCATGTCGGCCAGCTCTTCGGGCGAATGGTCGGGCGTCAGACGCAAGTCGGGGTTCTTCGGCCGCTGAAACGGGCTGTCGATTCCGGTGAAGTGCGTGATTTCACCGGAACGCGCCTTGGCGTACAGGCCCTTCGGGTCGCGGCGTTCGCAGTCTTCGAGCGGGGTGTCGCAGAACACCTCGAAGAACTCCACCCCGGCCTCGGTGGTCACCTTCCGCGCCAGCTCGCGATGCTCCTCCAGCGGGCTGATCGCGGGCACCAACACGATCTGCCCCGAATCGGCGAGGATCGCGGCGACATGGGCCAGCCTGCGCTGGTTCTCCGCTCGGTCGGCCATCGAGAAACCAAGGTCGGCGTTGAGGCCGTGGCGCAGATTGTCGCCGTCCAAAACGTATGCGGGCAGGCCCTTTTCGAGCAACTTCTGCTCGACGAGCATCGCCACCGACGACTTGCCGGAACCCGACAGCCCGGTGAACCACACGGTGCGGCCCTTCGACAGCCGGTCCTCGGAGCTGCACAGATTCTGGTGACGCACGGTGTTGGGGCTTGACGTGCGCGCGGTGACCTGCGGCAGCACCATGCCCGCGGCGACTGTGCCGTTGGTGTGCGGATCGATCAGGATGAATGATCCGGTGGTCGCGTTGCGGCTGTATTCGTCCAGCAGCAGCGGAGTCTGCGCGCGCAACGCAATCCGGCCCAGCTCATTGAGTTTCAGCGCGGTGGCCGACTTGTCGCGATGCAGCGTGTTGACGTCGAGGCGGTAGTCCAGCGCGGTCACCCGCACCCTCGTCGTGCGCGTGGTGTGCTTGATGATGTAGTCGCGGCCCGGCTCCAGCGAGGAGTCGTCGGCCATCCAGCACACCGTGGCGTCGAACTCTCGCGTGACCCGAGGTTGGTTGTTCGGCCGCGCGATCATGTCACCGCGCGAGATGTCGATGTCGTCGGCGAGGCTGATCGACACCGCCATCGGCGGGAAAGCCTCTTCGACTGGCCCAGTGGGGCTTTCGATAGCCGTGATGCGGCTGGTCAGCCCCGCAGGCAGCACGACGACCTCGTCGCCGGGACGCATCACGCCGCTGGCCACGGTGCCTGCGTAGCTGCGGTGATCGGCGTGTTCGTGGGTCTGCGGCCGGATCACGTACTGCACGGGGAACCGCACGTCGACCAGGTTGCGGTCGCCGGCGATGTAGACCTCTTCGAGGTGCGACAGCAGCGCGGGCCCGTCGTACCACGGGGTGTTGTCCGACCTCGTCACCACGTTGTCGCCGTGCAGAGCCGATAGCGGAATGGTGGTCACATCGTGGATGTCCAGCCGGGCGGCAAACTCATGGAAGTCGTCGCGGATCTTCTCGAATTGCTCGCGGTCCCAACCGATCAGATCCATCTTGTTGACGGCCAGCACGATGTGGCGGATGCCGAGCAGCGAGGCGAGGAACGCGTGCCTGCGCGACTGCTCGAGCAGGCCGTGGCGGGCGTCGACGAGGACGATCGCCAGTTGCGCGGTCGACGTGCCGGTCACCATGTTGCGGGTGTACTGGATGTGGCCCGGCGTGTCGGCGATGATGAATTTCCGCTTGGGCGTGGCGAAATAGCGATACGCGACGTCGATGGTGATGCCCTGCTCGCGCTCGGCGCGCAGGCCGTCGGTCACCAACGCCAGGTCGGTGTAATCGTGCCCGCGCTCTTTGGACGTGCGCTCGACCGAGGCCAGTTGATCCTCCATGACGGCCTTCGAGTCGTAGAGCAGACGGCCGATGAGCGTCGACTTGCCGTCGTCGACCGATCCTGCGGTCGCCAGGCGTAGCAGCGTCGTCATCCGTGCTCCCCGTTCTTCGCGCAAGCGCTCATCCGTGCTCCCCCTTCTTCGCGCAAGCGCTCATCAGAAGTATCCCTCGCGCTTCCGATCCTCCATCCCCGCCTCGGAGATTCGGTCGTCGGCCCGGGTGGCGCCGCGTTCGGTGAGCCGCGACACCGCGGTCTCGGCGATGACCTCCGAAACCGTGGCCGCGATGGACTCGACGCAGCCGGTGCAGGTCACGTCGCCTACGGTGCGGAAGCGAACGGTCTTCTCGATGACCTGTTCGTCCTTGCGCGGCTGCATGTACTTGTGCACGGCCAGCAGCATGCCGTCGCGCTCGAAAACCTTGCGCCGATGGGCGTAATAGATCGACGGCAGCTTGATCTTCTCGGCGCCGATGTAGGACCAGATGTCGAATTCGGTCCAGTTCGACAGCGGGAAAACGCGGATGTGCTCGCCCTTGTGATGGCGGCCGTTGTACAGGTTCCACAACTCGGGGCGCTGGGCCTTGGGATCCCACTGGCCGAACTCGTCGCGGAAGCTGAACACGCGCTCCTTGGCGCGGGCCTTTTCCTCGTCGCGGCGGGCGCCGCCGAATGCCGCGTCGAACTTGTTCTCGCGGATCGCGCGCAGCAGCGTCACCGTCTGCAGCGGGTTGCGCGACGGGATGGTCTCAACCACGCGGCCCGCATCGATGTCGTCTTGCACCTTGGCGACAATCAACCGCACGCCCGACTCCGCGACCAGTTCGTCACGGGTGGCGAGGACCTCTTCGAAATTGTGTCCGGTGTCGACGTGCATGACGGGAAACGGCAGCCGCCCCGGCTGAAACGCCTTGAGCGCCAGGTGCAGCATGACGATCGAGTCCTTGCCGCCGGAGAACAGCAGCACCGGACGCTCGAACTCAGCGGCGACCTCGCGAATGATGTGGATCGCTTCGGCCTCGAGCGCCCGTAAATGGCTCAGCTCGTATCGGCCGGAAGCCTGCGCAGGCTCCTGCAAGATCGTCATTTATTCCTCGTAAAGTTGGTAGATCTAACCAGAATAATAGGCTTAACTCGTCATGGAACCAGCGCTGGCCTGCGATGTCAATAATTTCGCTCGCCGAGCGTGCGAGAACTCACCGATTTTGCCGGCGTGTCGGCCGCAAACACGCCCGGTCGCGGATACGGGGGGTGTCGCTGGTCGTTACCTCTGAGGTAATTGATCTGCCTGCGGTGGCCCCAATACTGGGAGGTATGTCCCTTCCCGCAGCAGCTCAGACCGGCGCCGAGGTCATGGCGCAATTCATCCCCGCTTCGCCGTTCGCCGCCAAACTGGGCGTCGTCGCCGAGGTGCTCGAAGGCGACGAGGTGCGGTTGCGGATGCCGTTCGACCCGACGAACGTGACGGTCGGCGACATGGTGCACGGCGGCGCGATCGCCACGCTGGCCGACATCACGGTGATGGCCGCCGCCTGCCGGCGCCGAGGTACCCGCCTCGCTGCGCGGTGTCACCACGTCGATGGCGATGCAGTTCCTGGCGCCGGCGCGGTCGACCGATCTCATCGGCGTGGGCCGTGTGCTGCGGCGCGGCAAGACGCTGGTCAACGTCGACGTCGACGTCGTGACGCCCGACGGTGAACCGGTGGCGAAGGCTATCGCCACCTACAAGATCGGCTGAGCGGGCTGACGCGCGCTCGCCAGGCCCGCGAGCGTGCGCAAACTCCCGAATTTTGTCGGCGTGTCGGCCGCAGACACGCACGGTCGCCGCTACGGGGAAGGGCCGCCGCTACGGGGAAGGACCGCCGCTACGGGGAAGGACCGCCGCTACGGGGAAGGACCGCCGCTACGGGGAAGGGCCGCCGCTACGGGGAGAGGTTTCCCGCTGCGCGGGTCAGGCCGTCACTTCCTTCAGCTTTCCGGTCGCCACATCGAAGACGAACCCGCGCAGGGACTCATGCTTGGTGACGAACGGGCTGGCCTTGATCCGCCGGATCGACTGACGCACATCCTCCTCAGGATCGGCGAACGACTCCGCCGCCCACTCCGGCTTGATGCCGGTCTCCTCCTGGATCTGCCGCTTGAACTCGTCGTCGGTGAACGTCAGCATGCCGCAGTCGGTGTGATGGATGAGGATGATCTCCCTGGTGCCCAGCAGCCGCTGACTGATCGCCAGCGAACGGATCTCGTCGTCGGTGATGACACCGCCGGCGTTGCGAATGACATGGGCCTCGCCGTCCTTCAGACCGAGGATCCGGTACACGTCGAGACGGGCGTCCATGCACGCCACCACCGCGACATGCTTGCTCGGCGGCATGGGCAGCGGGCCGGAGAAACTCTTCGCGTACTCCTCGTTGTTCTTCAGGTACTCGTCGGTCACCGTCATTGGAGACTCCTGTTCGTCCGCACAGTGCACTCGCAAACAACCCGACGATAACAACACGGGCAAGCCGCGCCACGGGTCAGAATCACGCCGATTGTTGGAGATCGTAGACGGTGGCACCGCCGACCTCCACCGGTGTGAAGTGCGCTTTCACCCACGCGGTGATCTCGCCGGCCGCGCCGTGGTTGCGGTGCCCCGGCGGGCCGAAATGTCCACCGTCGATGAAATACCGCACTTCGTGGTTGGCGACGTAGTCCTGGAACTGCGCCAGCGTCGGCGAATTGTCACCGCCGGTGAACCCGCCGATCGCCATGATCGACGCGCCGGTGTTGAGTTCGAGGTCGCTGGCCAGAAACGAGCCGATTGTCGCTGCGGCCCAACGGTTGGCGCGTCCCTGCACCAACTCCGCCAGCGCGGCGTTGTCGACCATGTGGCCGCCCGGCCCGCCCGGTCCTGGCCCGAACGCGTGTCCCTTACTCGGCCCGGACATCGAGATCGGCCCGTTGTGCGGGGTCGCGACGGTTTCGACGGCATAGGCGGCCGGCGCTGCCGAAGCGAAAACGATTGCGCCCGCGGCCATGACGGCCACCGTGCGCCCGCGCCGCTGCGCGCCGACGACGAGCATCACCGCCGCGACCAGCGACCCGACGAGCACGATCCAGCGCAGCGCCGGCAGCCATTCGGGGGTTCTGCCCAACAGCACCCAGGCCCACACACCCGTCGCCGCCGACATCGTCGCCAGCACCAGCCGCGCCCACAGCCGCTCCCTCACCCGCCACAGCTCACACACCGAGATGCCCAGCACCGCAGCGATTCCCGGGGCCAGCGCGACCGTGTAATACGGGTGGATGGTGCCGTCCATGAAGCTGAAGACCGCTGCGGTCACGAGCAGCCAACCGCCCCAAAGCAGCAGGCTGGCGCGAACCGCGTCCGTGCGCGCGGCCTTCCGGGTCAACCACAGCGTCGCGGCCAGACCGATCAGCGCGGCGGGCAGCAGCCACGACGCCTCGGTGCCCATCGACATGCCGAACATCCGACCGATACCCGGCTCGCCGCCGAAGAACAGATTCCCCATCGCCCCGGGACCACCGTGCCCGCCGGGCGGTGGGCCAGGAGGACCGCCACCGGCTGGCCCACCATGGCCGATCATGCGTTGAAGCCCGTTGTAGCCCAGCGCCAATTGCAGCAGGCTGTTGTCGGTCGATCCGCCGATGTACGGCCGCGACTGGGCAGGCCACAGGCTCACCAGCGCCACATACCAGCCCGCCGATACGACCAGCGCGGCCGTGCCGACCAGAAGTCTCCCGGCGCGCTGCCACAGCCCGACCGGTGCGGCGACCAGAAACGCCAACGCCAGGCCGGGCGCCACCAGGAACGCCTGCAACATCTTCGTCAGGAACGCAAAACCGAGCGCGCATCCGGCCAACGCCAACCACTTCGTGCCCGCCGTCTCGATCGCTCGCACGGTGAAGTACGCGGCGGCCACGAGCAGCAGCACGAGCAGCGCGTCGGGGTTGTTGTAGCGGAACATCAGCGCCGCAACGGGTGTCAGCGCCAGCACCCCGCCCGCGATCAGACCCGCCGCGGGACCGCTGCACCGTCGCACGGCCCCGAACAGCAAGGCAACGGCTCCGACACCCATCAGCGCCTGGGGCAACAGCATCGTGAACGGCGTGAAGCCGAAAAGCCTGCCGGACAACGCCATCACCCATAGCGCCGCAGGCGGCTTGTCGACGGTGATCGCATTGCCCGGGTCGTGCGAGCCGAACAGCCACGCGGTCAGGTTCTGCGTGCCCGCCTGTGCCGCCGCCGCGTAGTAGCTGTTGGTCCAGCCTGCCGAGCCCAGCCCCCACAGATACAGCACCGCGGTGGCCGTCAACAGCGCCAGCAGCGCGGGCCTGACCCAGCGAGGCTGGCGCTCCCGCACGTCATCTGACGCCGCGGGCGTCGGCGCGTAGGGGTCTGCGGTGATCGTCATCGTTTGGATTCCCTCATGTTTGGCATGTCAGCGGTTTCGTCGCGGGTGGAACACCCAGCCGCGCAGCAGCAGGAACCGCACGACGGTGGCGATCAGGTTGGCCGCGACCACCACGACGGCGTCGACGTAACGGCCGGAAGCGGGTATGAGCGCGTGCACGGCGGCCAGCGACCCGCTGGTGATGGCGAGCGCGATGCCGAACACGATGAGCCCCTCGACATGGTGCCGCCCGACCCTGCGACGACCGACCACGCCGAAGGTGAAGTGACGGTTGGCTGCGGTGTTGGCGATCGCGGTGACGAGCAGCGCGATCAGGTTCGCTGCCTGCGCGCCGAGCGGACCGTGCAGGATCATGAACAGCAGCAGATACGCAGCGGTCGAGGCGATCCCGACGGCGGCGAACCGCACCGAGTGCCGCAACAGTGACCCGGGTACAGCGTCGCGTGTCGAGCCGAGTTGCGCCGCAAGGGTGTGCACCGGGATGGTGCCTCTGGTGAAGCCGTGCAACAACCGGGCGATGCCCTTCAGATCCGCCTTCGCGGTGGCCACGATGTCGACCCTGCTGTCGGCGTCATCGACCCAGTCCACCGGCACCTCATGAATACGCAGACCGGCGCGTTCGGCGAGCACGAGCAGTTCGGTGTCGAAAAACCAGCCGGTGTCACTGATGTGCGGCAGCAGCCGATATGCCACGTCGGCGCGGACCGCCTTGAATCCGCATTGCGCGTCGGAAAAACCGGCAGCCAGAGTCGATTTCAGAATCAGGTTGTAGCAGCGCGAGATGATCTCCCGCTTCGGCCCGCGCACCACGCGTGCGCCGCGCCCGAGCCGGGTGCCGATCGCGAGGTCCGAGTGGCCCGAGATCAACGGGGCGACCAGCGGGGCGAGCGCGGCAAGTTCGGTCGACAGGTCGACGTCCATATAGGCCAGGACGGCCGCGTCGGATTTCGACCACACGGCCTGCAGCGCGCGACCGCGGCCCTTCTCCTCCAGTCGGACGAAGCGGACGTCGGGCAGCTCGGCGGCCAGCGCCCGGCCGATGCGCGGCGTGTCGTCGACGCTGGCATTGTCGGCGATCGTGATGCGGGCCGGAAACGGGAACTCTTCGCGCAGGTGGCGGTGCAGGCGATACACCGAGTCGGCCAGCGCGGCTTCCTCGTTGTAGACCGGGATCACCACATCGAGCACGGGCACGCCCGCGGCGCGCGCCACGATCGCCGCATTCGGCCGTGGCTCGAAGCGGGCCCGTGGGCCTGCGCTGGCGTCGGGTTGTACGGCGATGTCGGTCATGAGTCCAATCGTCGGGGTGCAGTCTGTTGAGGCTATTGGTCGAAGCTATGTGTCAGCTATGAGTTCTTCGGGCCCCGCGTCAGGTCGTAGATGATCGCGCGGTCGATCGTCATCGGTGTGAAGTGTGTCTCGACCCAGTCGGCGATCGCGGTCGCTTCGCGACTGCCCGACGACGCCGCACCCCAGCGCCCGAACGTCAGACGGCCGCGGATGAAGTAGTGGATGTCGTTGTCGGCGACATACCGCTGGAACTCTGCCAGTGTCGGCGAGGGATCCGTTCCGTTGAAGCCGCCGACCGCCATGACGGGCGCGCCGGTGGCCAACTGGTAGCCGGCCGCGTTGTTGGAGCCGAGCGCGGCGGCGACCCACGTGTAGTCGTCCGCGTCGGCGGCGAGCGTCGCGGTCAAGCCGGGTCCGGGAGTCGACGCGTTCAACAGGCCGCCGGGCCCCATCGGTGAAAAGCGATGCCGGGCAGGCCCGACCGACGGTATCGCGCCGGTGTGCGGAGTCGCGGCGGTCGCGACTGCGTACGCCGCTGGCGCCGCCAGGGAGACCACAACAGCAAGAGCGGCCACCGCCCGCGCGCTCGTCGCGCCGAGTTGTCCGGAAACGAGCAGCAGGGTCGCGGCGGCCACTCCCCCGACGGCGACGACGGCGCGCAGCCATGGCAGCCATCCGTCCGCGCGGGACAGCAGCACGCACGCCAGCACCGCCGTGACCAACACGATGCCAGCGAGGGCGGTCGCCGCGGGCGGGCAAAACCGGTGGCGCCACAACAAGGTTGAACCGATACCGACGACGGCTCCGATCGCCGGTGCGAGCGCCACCGTGTAGTACGGGTGCACGATGCCGTTCATGAGACTGAACACCACCGCGGTGACCAGCAGCCAGCCACCCCAGATGATCGACGCGGCGCGGGTCGTATCGGTTCTCGGTGCGCGCCGGGTGGACACCGCGATGGCCGCCAGGCAGATCACCGCCGCGGGCAGCAGCCACGCGATGTCCGCGCCCATCGCATGCCCGAACAGACGTGCCCAGCCGACGTCGAAGTTCATGTTGCCGAGTCCGCCGGGCTCGTCGCCGGTCAATCGCCCGATTCCGTTGTAGCCCAACGTCAGTTCCAGGATGCTGTTGTGCTGCGATCCGCCGATGTAGGGTCGCGAGTCCGACGGCCACACCTCCACCAGCAGCAGGTACCACCCGGCGGAGACCACCATCGCCACGGCGAAGACGGCGATGTCGAGCAGCCGACGACGCAGGGGTCGGTGGCCCGCCACCGCATACGCCGCGACGAATCCCGGCAGGACCAGAAACGCCTGCATCATCTTCGCCAGGAATCCGAACCCGACCGCAACACCAGCGCCGACCAACCACCAACGGCTGCTGTCTTTTTCGCATGCTCGCTGGGTGCAGTACGCAGCGATCACGAGCAGGAGGACCAGCAGCGCGTCCGGGTTGTTGAACCGGAACATCAGGGCCGCGACCGGTGTCAACGCCATCACAGCGCCCGCCAGCAGCGCGGCGGCCGGTCCGCTGACGCGTCGGACGGCGGCGTACAGTACGGCGACCGCCGCCACACCCTCGAGGGCCTGCGGCACCAGGATGCTCCACGGGTTCAGCCCGAAGATGCGCACCGAGACGTCCATGATCCACAGCGCGGCCGGAGTCTTGTCGACGGTGATCGCGTTGGCGGCGTCACTGGATCCGAACAGCATGGCCGTCCAGTTGCTCGCCCCGGCCTGCGCTGCGGCCGAGTAGAAGCCGTTGGCCCACCCGCTGGCCGACAGGTCCCACAGGTACAGCACGGCGGTCGACACCAGCAACGCACCCAGCGCAGCCCTGTGCGGCCACCCGTCAAATCGCATGCCTGAGGCCGATTTTTGTTCGATCGAAGCGTCCCGGCCTTCGCGTGGGCTCAGTTCGGCCTCGAGAAGCGGGGTCACCGGTCAAGCATCGTCGGCGCGGCTAGGCGCCCGATTTGGCCTCGCTGTGGCTTGGCTGTGAATTGACGGGTAGCCGCACCACGAATTCGGTTTTGCCGGGACCGCTGTGCAGGTCGATGGTGCCGCCGTGGGCCCGCACCACCGCCGCGACGATCGCCAGGCCGAGTCCAGTGCTGCCGCCGCGGCGCGAGCGCGACGAATCGCCGCGCGCGAACCGCTGAAACACCTCGGGCTGCAGCCATCTCGGAATGCCGGGACCGTCGTCGGTCACGGTCAGCACCGCGGTTCCGTCTTCGACCGTCAGCGCGGTGGTGACGGATGTGCCCGGCGGGGTGTGAGTGCGCGCATTGGCGAGCAGGTTGGCCAACACCTGATGCAGCCGAGCTTCGTCGCCCCTGATGACGACGGGCTCCTCGGGCAGGTCGAGTGACCACTTGTGCTCCGGCGCGGCGATGTGGGCGTCGCTGGCGGCGTCGACGACGAGCCGGGTCAGGTCGACCCGCTCGTGCTCAAGTGGTCGGCCGGTGTCGAGCCGGGCCAGCAGGAGCATGTCCTCGACCAGTTGGGTCATCCGCTCGGTTTCGGACTGCACGCGGCTCATCGCGTGCGCGACGTCGTCGGGCAACGCTTCTTGTTTGCGTTGCGCGAGTTCGGTGTAGCCGCGGATGGCCGCCAACGGTGTGCGCAGCTCATGGCTGGCGTCGGCGACGAACTGCCGGATCCGAGTCTCGCTCGCATGTCGTGCAGCCAGTGCGCCCGCGATCCGATCCAGCATGCGGTTCAGCGACGACCCGAGTTGACCGATTTCGGTGTGCGCGCTCGCCGGATCCACCTTGACGATCGGGGTGGGCAGGCGAACCTCGCCGCGGTCCAGTTCGAGATCGGCGACTTGCCGCGCGGCCGCCGAGACGCGTGACAGCGGTTGGAGTTGGCGCCGAATGATCAGGATGCCCGCCGTTGCCGCGGCGCCGAGCACGACCACACCGACCACGCAGAACATCACCAGCACGGACAGCAGGGTGTCGTCGACGTCGGAGGTCGGCAGCCCGGTGACGATGGCCTCCTGCGGTCCTCGCGAGTGGTTGGCGATGACCCGGTACCGGCCGAGGCCGTCGAGTTCGACGGTCACCGGGTGGCGGTTCGGCGCCAGCTCGGCAAGCTGCTGCGCGGCTTTCGCGCTGATTTCGGCCCGAGCGCCGTCGGCGGTGATGACGCCGGCGTCGACGGGTCGGCCCTGATCGATGACAGCGCCGACGGTGCGGGTGGCTTGTCCGGGCGCGTTGAGGAATGCGGGGCCGGGGCCGTCGTCTTCGCGAATGATGATGCGGCGCGGGAAGTCCGGCCGTCCGATGCCCGTCCCCGGCGGTGGCCGATGTGGCCCGAAGCCCGGCGGGGGCGGCGGGCCCAGCTCGTAGATGATGGCCGAGCGACGCCCCGCCTCGATCACCTGCTGGTCTAGCTGATGCATCAAAAAGCGTTGCAGCGCAAACTCTGTCGCGACACCGATGCCCGCGCACACCACCGCCAGCAGAACTATCTGGGTGACCAGCAGGCGGGCCCGCAGCGACCAGGTCCGCGGTGATCGGAGCCGAGTCAACAGGCCTGGACGCTCAGCTGGCGGGTTTGAGGACATACCCGGCCCCGCGCAATGTGTGGATCATCGGCGCCCGGCCGCTATCAATCTTCTTGCGGAGATAGGACACATACAGCTCGACGATATTGGACCGGCCGCCGAAGTCGTAGCTCCACACCCGGTCCAGGATCTGCGCCTTGGACAGCACCCGCTTGGAGTTGCGCATCATGAACCGCAGCAGCTCGAATTCGGTGGCGGTCAACGAGATCGGATCTCCGCCACGGGTGACCTCGTGGCTGTCCTCGTCGAGTACGAGGTCGCCGACGACGAGTTTGGCGCCGCCTGCCTCACTGGCAACTCCGGTGCGACGGAGCAGCGCGCGCAGCCGCAGCACGACCTCTTCGAGGCTGAACGGCTTGGTGACGTAGTCGTCGCCGCCGGCGGTGAGTCCGGCGATGCGATCCTCGACCGAATCCTTGGCCGTCAGCAGCAGCAGGGGCAGGCGCGGAATCCGCTCGCGCAGCTTGCGCAGCACCTCGAGGCCGCTCATGTCGGGGAGCATGACGTCGAGCACGACCACATCGGGCGGGTTGTCCTTGGCGAGCGCGATCGCGGTGGCCCCGTCGCCCGCGGTCGCGATCTCCCAGCCTTCGTAGCGAAGCGCCATCGACACCAGCTCGGCGAGCACCGGTTCGTCGTCGACGACGAGCACATGGATCGGTTTGCCGTCGGTGCGGCGCATCACCGTGCGTTCGGGTTCGTTGCCGTTCCCGCTCACACGCCTCCGTTCGTCATGCCCACGGACACATTATTCGCCTACGCCGTTAGCGCCGGCTGTGCCATTTCTGTGTGCCAGCTGTGAGGCATGCGCCGCTGAGCCGACATCCAGCTCATTCACAGCCCGCACACATGTCTTGCCTGCACATTGGACCGGTGAGCGAGCCGCAGGACCGGAGTTGGAACCGACGACAGACGCTGGCGGCCGTCGGAGTCGCCCTGGTGATCGGAGGTGTGGGCGGTGCGGCCGTCTACTCCGCCACCGAGGGGCAGCCGCGCGGCATGGGCGGACCGCCGCATATCGCGAACGCTCCGTCGCACGCCGCGCCGTTTCGCGACGTCAACGCGCCGCCGGTGCCGGCGGCCGCGCCCGCGCCGCAGGCACCGCCTGAGCCGGGCGTCGTCGGGGCGCTGCACGGTGAGTACGTCGTGCCCGACGGGCACGGCGGCTTCATCACCAAGCTGACACAAACGGGGATCGTCGACGAGGTGACCCCGAAGGAGGTCGTCATCCGCAGCGACGACGGATTCACCCAGATCTACCAGTTTCCGTCCACCGCGGCGGCCTCCACGCGACAACTCGACCCCGAGAGCACCGTCACCGTGGAGGCGACACGCACCGGCTCGACGGTGACGCTCAACCGCATCGGCAGCGCGCCACCGCCGGGCAACTGATCAGGTGCGATCAGCCGGTTACGGGCCGAAGCCGTCCGGCGGCTCGGCCGTGTGTTCGGGTACCGCGACCGACGTCTCCACCTCGGTCCCCGCCTTCTCGACGGTGCTGGTCTCGCCCATCGTCATGTGCGGGTCGGACACGAAGGTGGTCGAACCGCTGTCGCCGCTACTCAGGGCCACCGTCAGCGCACCCATCGCGACCACCGCGCTGGCGCCGACAGCGGCGGACACCACTTTCAATTTCTGCGAAATCATGTGACAACTCCCCTTTTCTCTTGCGCCCTTTTCTCTTCGGCCCTTTACGCGCAGGCGTGCAGAGTTAGTGCTGCTCCGCAGTCGGCGGGAAAGTCGACGGAGTCGTAGTGATCGGTGGCACTACGACGGAGGTCTGCGGACCCTCCATCTCCGTCGTGTCGGTGACCGTCTCGCCGGTTGTGATCTCCGACGTTGTCACCGGGCCGGGTGGCACGGGCGTCGGCTCTTCAGCGGCGCTCACGTCGCTGAATGCCACACCCAGGGCCCCCATGGCCACTACGGCACCGGCACCGACCCCCGCCGACGCCAACTTTAACTGTTTCGAGTTCACCTGTGACCACCCCCACACGGTCTTCGGTCATCCGTCCCGTCGATCGGGACGGCGGGTCGAACAGTGTGTAAAAAGGGGCCGCCGACGACCCCTCCGGGAGGGGTAGCCGGAGGGGTCTGCGCTAAAACGTCGTCGGGCGGGCTGACGGCCGCTACTCGGCGGCCGCTTCCTCCTTGGGCAGCGGCGCGGGCCCCTTGATGGACGGCACCGCGAACGATGTCGCTACGACCGTGTCGGCTTTGCCCGAAGCGGTGGTCGTGGCGGGAATTGTCATCTTGCCCACCGATGCGACGTCGGTTTGGCCGGTATGGACCGCTTGCTGGTCGATCGTCATCGCGACGGCGCCCATAATCACCATGGCGCTGCCGCCGATCACTGCGGCGGCCAACTTGGCGGTATTTCGATTTTGTGAATTCATTTCGTACCTCGATTCGGGGTGGCTGACTCGCCCCGCCTGCGTGGCGAACCGTGAACATGCAGGTAGGACCAGTGAAGCGGGCTTTTCTGGAGCAGCGCTTAAGACCGGGTAGGAATTAGCTAGCCGCGCCGCGTCGCGGGCTGAAGCGCCGTCGGCGCAGCCATCTCTTACCCTGTGCGCATGCCTGTAGTGGGACCTCGCCGATGACGCGGTTCCTGGCGCGCCGGCTGCTCAACTACCTCCTGCTGCTGATCCTGGCCTCGTTCCTGACCTTCACGTTGACGTCGCTGTCCTTCAAGCCGCTCGACAGCCTGTTGTCACGCAACCCGCGGCCGCCCGAGACGGTGATCCAGGCCAAGGCGGCCGAGCTCAACCTGGACAAGCCGATCCCGGTGCGATACGTGCAGTGGGCCTCCGGTGCGGTGCGCGGCGACTTCGGCACGACGGTCACAGGTCAACCGATCGCCGATGAACTCGGCAGGCGCGTCGGCGTCAGCCTGCGGTTGCTGGTCATCGGCGCGGTGCTCGGCACGCTCATCGGTGTGGTCGTCGGAGCGTGGGGAGCCATCCGCCAGTATCACCTCAGCGACCGGGTGATCACCGTGCTGTCGTTGTTGTTGCTGAGCACGCCGGTGTTCGTCATCGCCAACCTGTTGATCCTCGGGGCCAACCGGGTGAATTCGCTTCTCGGCGTGCAATTGTTCGAATACATCGGGGAGACCTCCCCCGATGCGGTCGGCGGGGCGTGGAACCAGTTCGTCGACCGGCTGCAACATCTGGTGCTGCCCACGTTCACGCTGGCGTTGATGGGCACCGCGGGATACAGCCGCTACCAACGCAACGCGATGCTCGACGTACTGGGACAGGACTTCATCCGCACCGCCCGCGCCAAGGGCCTCACCCGGCGACAGGCCTTGTTCAGGCACGGTATACGCACCGCGCTGATCCCGATGGCGACGCTTTTCGCCTACGGGGTAAGCGGTTTGGTGACCGGAGCGGTATTCACCGAGAAGATCTTCGGCTGGCACGGCATGGGTGAATGGGTGGTGCAGGGCATCGCCACGCAGGACACCAACATCATCGCCGCCGTGACGGTGTTCACCGGCGCCGCGGTGTTGTTGGCGGGGCTGCTCTCCGATGTCATCTACGCCGCGCTCGACCCGAGGGTGCGGGTGTCATGACCGAGCCGATCACGACCGAGGACGCCACAACTGCGCAGTCCGGGCTGGACGCCGCCAAGTTCGCGTCACGGCGAACGCTGGTGTGGCGCCGCTTCTTACGCAACAAGCCCGGGGTGGTGGCGTTGGCCATCCTGGTGTTGTTCTTCGTCGGCTGCTACGCCCTGCCGCCGCTGCTGCCCTACAGCTACACCGATCTGGACTACTACGCGCTGCAGCAGCCACCGAGCACGACACACTGGTTCGGCACCAACGCGTTGGGCCAGGATCTGCTGGCGCTGACGCTGCGGGGCACGCAGAAGTCGATGCTGATCGGCGTGTGCGTGGCGGTCATCTCGACGGTCATCGCCGCGACGGTCGGCGCGATCGCGGGCTATTTCGGCCGCTGGCGCGATCGCGCGTTGATGTGGATCGTCGATCTGCTGCTGGTGGTGCCCAGCTTCATCGTGGTCGCGATCGTCACACCGCGCCTCGGCGCCGCCGACCGCGTGTTCTGGCTGATCATCTTGTTCTCGGTGTTCGGCTGGATGATCAGTTCCCGCATTGTGCGGGGTATGACGCTGAGCCTGCGGGAACGCGAATTCGTGGTGGCAGCAAGGTATATGGGCGTGGGCGGCTCGCGGATCATCATCCGGCACATCCTGCCCAACGTCGCGTCGCTACTGATCATCGACACCACGCTCAACGTCGGCACCGCCATCCTCGCCGAGACAGGGTTGAGCTTCCTGGGCTTCGGCATCCAGCCGCCGGACGTGTCGCTGGGCACTCTGATTGCCGACGGCACCAACTCGGCGACGACGTTCCCGTGGGTGTTCCTGTTCCCCGCCGGGGTGCTGGTGTTGATCATCTTGTGCGCCAACCTCGTTGGCGACGGGTTGCGGGACGCACTGGATCCGAGCGCGCGTCCGCTGCGGAGGAGTCGCGGGTGAGCCTGCTGGAAGTGCGTGACCTGACGGTGGCCTTCCCGACCGAGACCGAGCGGGTGACGGCCGTGCGCGGCATGAACTATCACGTCGACAAGGGTGAAGTGGTCGCGCTGGTCGGCGAGTCGGGTGCAGGTAAGTCGGCGAGCGCGATGGCGGTGGTGGGACTGCTGCCCGCGTACGCCGAGGTGTCGGGATCGGTGCGGTTGCACGGCGATGAACTGCTCGGCCTTTCCGACGAGCGGATGTCGCGCATCCGCGGCAAGACGATCGGCACCGTGTTTCAGGACCCGATGTCGGCGCTCACCCCGGTCTACACCGTCGGCGACCAGATCGCCGAGGCGATCCGCGTACACAACCCCGACACCAGCCGCGCGGCCGCGCGGACCCGCGCCGTCGAACTTCTGGACCTCGTCGGCATCGCCCAGCCGGAACGGCGGGCACGCGCCTTTCCGCACGAGCTGTCCGGCGGCGAACGCCAGCGCGTGGTCATCGCGATCGCCATCGCCAACGACCCCGACCTGTTGATCTGCGACGAGCCGACCACCGCGCTGGATGTCACCGTGCAAGCGCAGATCCTCGAGGTGCTCAAGACCGCCCGCGACGTCACCGGCGCGGGCGTGCTGATCATCACCCACGACCTCGGCGTGGTCGCCGAGTTCGCCGACCGCGCGCTGGTGATGTACGCGGGCAGGCCGGTGGAGACGGCATCCGTGCGTGACCTCTACCGTGACCGCCGGATGCCCTACACGGTGGGGCTGCTGGGATCGGTGCCCCGACTCGACGCCGCCCAGGGTGCGCGGCTGGTGCCGATTCCGGGAGCGCCGCCGTCGCTGGCCGCGTTGCCGCCCGGCTGCCCGTTCACGCCGCGCTGCCCGCTGGCCATCGACGAGTGCCGCGCCGCCGAGCCGGAGTTGATCGAGGTCGGCCCCGACCATCGCGCCGCCTGCATCCGGACCGAACACGTCGCCGGGCGCAGCGCCGCCGAGATCTACGGGGTGTCGACGACCCCTGCCGCCGCGGATCAGGTCGGCACCGACGCGCCCGTGGTGTTGCGGGTGCGGGATCTGGTGAAGACCTACAAGCTGACCAAGGGCGTGGTGCTGCGCCGCACGATCGGCGAGGTGCGCGCCGTCGACGGCATCAGCTTCGAGCTTCAACAGGGCCGGACCCTGGGCATCGTCGGCGAATCCGGGTCGGGCAAGTCGACGACGCTGCACCAGATCCTGGATTTGTCGAAGCCGCAGGCGGGCTCCATCGAGGTGCTCGGCCACGACGTGGCGACACTTTCCGCCTCGGCGCGGCGGGCCCTGCGCGGCGATCTGCAGGTGGTGTTCCAGGACCCCGTCGCGTCGCTGGACCCGCGGCTGCCGGTCTTCGAGGTGCTTGCGGAACCGTTGGCGGCCAACGGGATCGACAAGAAGCGCATCGACGACCGGGTCGCCGAGCTGCTGGAGATCGTCGGCATGCGGCGCGCCGACGCCAGCCGCTACCCCGCCGAGTTCTCCGGCGGCCAGAAGCAGCGCATCGGCATCGCCCGCGCGTTGGCGCTGCAGCCCAAGATCCTGGCGCTCGACGAGCCGGTCTCGGCGCTCGATGTGTCGATCCAGGCGGGCATCATCAACCTGCTTCTGGATCTGCAGGACCGGTTCGGGCTGTCGTATCTGTTCGTCTCGCATGACCTGTCGGTGGTCAAGCACCTCGCGCATCGGGTGGCGGTGATGTACAAGGGCACGATCGTCGAGCAGGGCGACGGCGATCAAGTGTTCACGCGGCCGCAGCACGAATACACTCGCAAGTTGCTGGCCGCGGTGCCGCAACCCGAACCCGACCGCCGCTAAAGTCGATGCCCATGGATCTTAAACGGGCGCGAGCAGACACAGAATCGCATTCAGGCCGCGGCATCGGTGCGATTGTGCGTGTGCTCGCGATGGGACTGGCAGCGATGCTCGTGGTTGCCGGCTGCTCGAGCGGCGAGCAGGAGGCGCCACCGGCCGAGGGCAACGCCGAGCTCGGCAAGGCCAGCGACATCAACCCGCAGGACCCCGCGAACCTCCGCCAAGGCGGAAACCTGCGGCTGGCGACGGCCGGCTACCCGTCGAACTTCAACCCGCTGCACATCGACGGCAACGAAGCCGACACGGGGGCCATGCTGCGCGCCACGCTGCCGCGCGCGTTCCGCGTCGCCTCCGACGGGTCGACGACGGTCAACACCGACTACTTCACCAACGTCGAGCTGACCAGCGAGAACCCACAGGTCGTCACCTACACCATCAATCCGAAGGCGGTCTGGAGCGACGGCGCGCCGATCACGTGGGAAGACATCGCGTCCCAGATCAATGCCACCAGCGGCAAGAACCCCGAATTCCGCATCGCCGCCACCAACGGGGCCGACCGCGTCGAGAAGGTCACCCGTGGCGTCGACGACCGCCAGGCCGTGGTGACGTTCGCTCAGCCTTTCTCGGAATGGCGAGGCATGTTCGCAGGCAACACCATGCTGCTGCCCAAGAGCATGACCGCCAACCCGGAGGTGTTCAACACCGGCCAACTCGACCGGCCTGGACCGTCCGCGGGCCCCTTCATGATCTCCGGACTCGACCGCACCGCGCAACGAATCACGTTGACGCGCAACCCGAACTGGTGGGGCGATCCGCCCCTGCTGGACAGCATCACCTACCTGGTGCTCGACGACAAGGCGCGCATCCCTGCGCTGCAAAACAACACCATCGACGCCACGGGCGTCACCTCGCTGCCCGAACTCACCACCGCGCGCAACACACCGGGCATCTCCATTCGACGCGCGCCAGGCGCGAGCTGGTATCACCTCACATTCAACGGGGCGCCGGGAGCCATCCTGTCGGACAAGGCGTTACGGCTTGCGGTTGCCAAAGGCATTGACCGCCAAGCGATCGTCAACGTCGTCCAGCGCGGCCTCGTGGAGACACCGACCGTGCTGAACAACCACATCTTCGTCGCCGGGCAGGAGGGCTACCAAGACAACAGTGCACCGGTGGCCTACGACCCGGAGAAGGCCAAACAGGAACTCGACGGGCTCGGATGGCGGATGAACGGGCAGTTCCGTGAAAAGGACGGCCGCCAGTTGGTGATTCGCGACGTGTTCTACGACGCCGACACCACCAAGCAGGTCGCCCAGGTTGCACAGAACAGCCTCGCGCAGATCGGGGTGAAGCTCGAGCTCGACGCCAAGGGCGGCACTGGCTTCTTCACCAACTACATCATCCCTGGCGACTTCGACATCGCCCAGTTCACCTGGGTCGGCGACGCGTTCTCGCTGTGCTGCCTGAACCAGATCTACACGACCAACGCCGAAAGCAACTTCGGCAAGATCAGCAGCCCTGAGATCGACGCGAAGGCCGAGGAGACGTTCGACGAACTCGATCCCGTCAAGGCCCGCGCCTTGGCCAACGAGATGGACAAGCTGATCTTTGAGATCGCGTTCAGCCTCCCGTTGTTCCAGTCGGCAGGCAACGTCGCGGTGCGCAGTAACCTGGCCAACTTCGGGCCGGCCGGCATCGGCGATCTCGACTACACCAAGATCGGCTTCGTGAAGTAGCAGGCCGTGAGACTCACCGCGGCTCGGTGTCGGTGCGGCGGACCTGCTTGACCCACGGGTCGGCCAGCATCGCGTTGACTGCGTTGAGCAACTCGGCGTCGGGGCCGACGATGCGACCCGTAAGCTGGTGCGTCACGGTCTCGATGCGCTGCAGAAACCCGCGAAATGTGTCCCTGGCGGCGTGCTCATATGCCGCCGTAGACTCATGACGCCCCAAATCGCTAGTGGTGGTGTGTGTTTCGTCGCACAGATACATCGCGTGCTCTCGCACCACCCATACCAGGGTCTGCATCTGATCGAAGTCGAGCAAGATGTCGCCGTCGCCGTCTTCGGTCAGACCGACTTCGAGGATGTAGTCGATCTGCTGAAGCGCGTTGAGCGCGTTCTCGATGTGGGCGGTCTGCGCGCGGAACTCGAACGGCGGGACCGGGACCATCAGCGGCTGCATCGCGGCGGTGCGTGCCGCTTCGGCCTGCGCCTGCCGGATCGCGTCCTCGGCCGCGGCGTAGGCCCGCGCCACCTCCGCCTCGGCGGCCTCCTGTGCGGCGGCCGCTTCGCCTTTGGCCCAGCCACGCGCCGCGGCCACCTGCGATTCGGCGTCGGCCCGGACACGTTCGAGTTCGCGGCGTAGCTCCTGCATCGCCTTCTCGGCGGCCTCGCTGGCCTCGGTGCGTTCGGCCACCCGTTGCCTGGCCCGCGCCTCGGCGGCGGTCGCCCGCTCGCGCGCCGCCGCGATCTCGGCTTCCGTGTCGGCGCGGGTGCGGTCAAGCTCGGCTCGCAACTCCTGCAACGCCTTCTCGGCGGCCTCGCTGGCCGCCGTGCGTTCGGCGGTCCGCTGTTGGGCCCGCGCCTCGGCGGCGGCGGCCTGTTCGCGTGCGGCGGCGATTTCGGCTTCGGCGTCGGCGCGGACCTGTTCCAGCTCTGCGCGCAGCGCCTGCACCTCGCGTTGGTGCGCCTCGGCGACGGCCGTGCGCTCGGCGGCCCGTTCTGCGTCTTTCTGAGCGGCCTGCTGCTGCGCGGTGCGGGCCTGCGCCCGTGCCGCCTCGGCGGTGCGGGAGAACTGCTCGGCTTCGGCTCGGGCGGCCGCGGCTGCCGCCTCAGCGTCCAGCTTGTCCTGGTATGCGTCGCGGGCGTGGCCTTCGGCGATGCGCCGCTGGTGATCCGCGGCGACCAGTTGCATCAGCGGCGAAAGCCGCTGTCCGGCAGGGACATTGCGCGCGCGACGCTGAATCAGTTCACGCTCGGTCATCGCCGCCACCGCCACCAGTTCCGGCGGCGGCGTCTTGCCGCGGCGCTCGGCGGCCTGTACCGCGTCCACCGCTGCGCGACGGGTCAGCGCGGCCCACTCCTCGACGCTGAGGTCGCCGATGTGGCTCAGTGTCGCCGTCATCGCCTGCGCCGCCGTTCACCGGTCGCGACTTCTGTTGCCGTCGTTGGCGCTTCGTCGGGTGCGGGTTGCCTATCAGGCTGCTTGTCGGATTGTTTGGCAGGCTTGCCGTCCGACGGTGTGGTGGCTTCTTGCGCCGAAGTCAATTGCGGGGTCGGGCTTTTCGCGGTGGTCGGCTGGGTCTGCGGACCCGGCGCCTTTGCGGCGAGTTCGGCCAGCGGGCCGCCCTGCTGCGCCAGGATCAGCGCGAACTGATTCTGGTAGACGGTGACGGCGTCGGCGAGGGTTTCGTCGCCGAGGCGTTCGGCGTCGCGCAGCAGGCCCCGCAGGATCGCCATCGCGAGTTCCGGGCCGAGGCCAAGAGTGGCGCCCTCATGTGAGGCCGGTTCGATGCCTGCGGTCTTGACCAGCCACTTCAGCGTCTCCCAACACTGCGCGGTGGCGGCGGCATGCTGCTGGGCGTCGCGGACTTCTTCATGATGACGCTCGCGCTGCTCGAACTCGCGGTCGAACCTCTTGCCCGCCCGTCGACCTGCGTATAGCGCGGCGCACAACACAATCAACGCCGCGACCACAGCCGCAGTACCGGCGAAGCCCGGTGAGACGAGGAACTCGTCCAGCGGCGGCGCCTGAATCGCCTGGGAAATGGTGGTCATCCGCCTCATTTTGCCGTATCGGCGCTCTGCGCCATGACGCGATTCCTGTTTACGAGGTGACCCGCTGCAGCGCGCGGGGTATCGCTGCGGGTAACGCCGATTCGACGACGGCGGCGGCGCCGAGCGCCCCGACCAGCAGCCGAACGCCGAGGCCGGGTGGCTTCGCGTCCAGTTCCTTGGCCCGCGCGGGCAGCGAAGCGGTCGTGCCTGCGCACGTCGCTTCGAGGATGTCGAGAGCGGCCCGTTCGCGGGAATCGATGGCGCTGTGGCCCGCGGTCGCCAATTCGACGAGCACCGCGCCGGGGATCAGCGACACGATCTTTTCGGCGACCGAGCGCGGGGTGATGAGGTCGCGGCCACCGGAGATGACGACCGTCGGCCAGCTGAACTTCGGCATCTCTGCGGCCAGATCGTAGGGCTCGGCCTCGAATTCCACTGATTCGACAGCCATCTCGCGGAACGCCACCGCCGGGTCGAGCGGCTTGCCGTCGGGTGTCGCGCCATAATTCAGTTCCCGAAAACCGATGCGGCCGACCAGGTCCGGTTCGTTGCGGTAGGGCGTCTTGCGTTCGAACATCAGTTGCGACGCCCGATTGAGAAGCGTCCAGAGGACGTGGCGGCCCTGCAGCAGAAGGTCGAGTTGGCGAGTCAGCACCGTGGGCCCGGCGAGACCGTAGACGGCCGCGGTCAATTGCCCGGCGGCAGGGGTCAATACGCCGTCGCCGACCAGTTTGCGCACCTTCGGTGCCAGGTCGGCGGCCTCGGGCACCGCGCCGTCCCACAGCACGCGGCGCGTTTCGTCGCGCACAGCGTCGATGTCGCGCGCCGACAACACCGGGGAGTCGAGCACCATGGCCTGCACCCGATCCGGGTGACGCGCGCCGACTCCCGCGGCCAGGTAGGTGCCGTAGGACGTGCCGTAGATGACCGCCTTGTCGGCTCCGGCGTCGTCGAGAACGGCGGCGACGTCGTTGACGGCTTGGTCGATGGTGAGTGCTTCCGGCGGGAGGTCGGCGCCGTCGTCGTCGTGACGGGACATCCCCACCCCGCGGTGGTCGATCATGATGACGTCGAGTCCCCGGGCCGCCGCGTGCCTGCGCAGCCCCCGATACAGCCCGACCGAGGCCGCACCCGGGCCGCCGGGGATGATCACCACGGGCGTCGTCGACCTGGGCCCGCTGCGGGCGTAGAACAGGTCGAATTCGTCGTCCCTGCCGGGTGCCACCGGTCGCCGCACCGAGCCGACGCCCGGCAGCGCGGCCAGCTTGTCGTGCGCGCGGCGGCGCTTGGCGTTCATGGTCATTGCGACCATTCTCCCTGCGCGCGGGCGGTGACTGCGCGAACGCCGCCGCGAGTTCCTACGGCGAGAAGACGCTAAAGTTCCCCTTGACCTGGGCTTTTGCGGGCATTGCTGTCTGCTCGCGCTATGAGGTGAGCCCTCGCTTCGAGGTGAGTCCGCGCGGATTGGGCCGGATTAGGCACGGATGAGGTCGGCGGCCTTCTCACCGATGAGCACACTGGGCGCGTGGGTGTGGCCGCGAACGATCGCGGGCATCACCGACGCGTCGGCCACCCGCAGCCCGTCGACACCGCGGACCCGCAACTGCGGGTCCACCACGCTGGCCTCGTCCTTGCCCATCCGGCAGGTGGCGACGGGATGGTAGAGCGTGTGCGACTGCGCGGTCAGGGCCGTTTCCAGCGTTTCGTCGTCGAGGCTCGTCGCGCCGCGTGGCCGGGCGATGGCGCCGAGCACTGCGCACATAGAAGGCGACTGGGCGATGCGGGCCGTGATTCGCAGTCCCGCCATCAGCGCGGCCCGGTCGGCGCCGGCGTCGTCGCTGAGGTATTGCGGGTCGATGATCGGCTTGTCCATCGGGTCGGCCGACCGCAGCGTGATGCTGCCGCGGCTGCGGGGCTTGACCAGGATCGGCCCGATCACGACGGCGTGCCGGTCGTACGGGTCGCCGATGCCTTCGTCGAAGAACGGGGCGGGCGCGAAGATCAGCTCGAGGTCGGGCACGTCGAGATCGGGGCGGCTGCGGACGAAGCCGTACGCCTCGCCGACGTTGGAGGTGAGCATGCCGCGTCGCCGCAGCAGGAAGTTGGCCAGCTGCAGCGGCTTCTCGGCGGCGACCAGCGTGTCGGCCGTGGACACGTCGAACCCGACGGGCGCGACGAGATGGTCCATCAGGTTCTGGCCGACCTCGCCGACGTCCGCGACCACGTCGATGCCGTGCTTGGTCAGCTGCTCGCCGTCGCCGACGCCCGACAGCATCAACAACTGCGGGCTGTTGACTGCGCCGCAGGCCAACACGACCTCGCGGCGGGCCCGCACCACCCGCCGCTGGCCGAGCTGGATGAACTCGACTCCGACCGCGCGCCGCCCGTCGAACAGCACGCGGGTGACGGTCGCCTCGGTATGCAGCGTCAGATTCGGCCGCCGCAGCGCGGGTTTGAGGTAGGCGTCGGCGGCACTCCACCGGGCGCCTCTGCGCTGGGTGACGATCGTCTGGCAGAAGCCCTCCGGCGCATCGCAATTGGGGTTCTCGACCGAGAAGCCGCAGTCCTACACGGCGTTGAGGAACGCCGCGGTCGACGGGCACGGGCTGCGCAGCGGGGAGATGACGAGCGGGCCCGCCTCGATCCTGTCGAAATACTTCGACACATGCGCGAAGTCCCAATCGGGGCCGGCCAGTTCACCCCACTCGTCGTAGTCGGCGGCGAATCCGCGCACCCACATCATCGCGTTCATCGACGACGACCCGCCCAGCATCTTGCCGCGCGGCCAGTAGATCCGGCGACCGTCGAGTTGCTTCTGCGGTTCGGTCAGGTAGTCCCAGTCGACCTCGCTGCGGAACAGCTTCGAGAACGCCGCGGGGATCCGGATGAACCTGTTCTTGCCCCTGGGGCCGGCTTCGAGCACGACGACCGAGACGACGGGATCTTCGCTCAGCCGGCCGGCCAGCACCGACCCGGCAGAACCCGTTCCCACGACGACGTAGTCGGCCTCCATCCGCGGCAGTCTAGGAGGTGGCGCGCCGTTACGCGGACAGTTCGATGTGGTGTGCGGCCCCGACGCTCTCGTAGCGCTGCGGGCTGCACGTCAGCACGATGACTTGACCGTCGCCGCCGACGGCGTCGAACACCGCGCCCATCTTGACCAGCCGGTCGGGGTCGGTGAACCCCAACGCGTCGTCGATCACGACGGGAACGCTGTCCTCCTTGGCAACCAGCGCGGCGCCGGCGAGTCTCGCGACGATGCCGAGTTGTTCCTTCGCGCCGCCGGACAACGATTCGTACGGCACGGTGCGGCCCGACAGGGTGCGGCTGCAGATTCGCAGCTGCGGGTCGATCTCCACCTCGAACGTGTCACCGAACACGATGCGGCCCAGACGCTCCACCTGATCGCGGAACGGATCGACATAGCGCTGACGGGTGGCGTCGCGGTGGCGGTTCATCACCGAGCGCAACAGCTGCGCGGCGCGAGCGCGCCGGTGCACCCGCAGGTACTCGGCCTCGGCGTGTTCGCGTTCGGTTTCGGCGGCGTCCAGCTGGCATTTGCGGCCCTCGGTGCCGTACACCTTCAGCTGCGCGGCGACCACCCGCAGCTCGTCGGCGACCTCGTCGTGCCTGCGGGTCAGCGTGTCCACCCGCCGCTCGGCCTCGTCAAGTGCGGCGGCGACGTTATCCGGTGCGCAGCGGGCCAATTCACCGCCCAGGTCGGCGACGAGACCGGTGGCGCGGCGGGCCTTCTCCATGTCGGCTTCGGCCTTGACGAGCAGATCGTCGTCGCTCACCGTCGCGCGCTGCTGGTGCAGCCGGTCACGTCTGGCGACAAGCTCCGCATAGCTCGTCGTCACCTTCTCCCGCGCCGTCGCGGCCTCTGTCGACCTCTCCCCCAACCGTTTTGTCGCCGCCGCGGCTACCTTGCGGTGAGTTTCGCAGTCGGCGACCGCCTTTCGATGTGCGGCGGTGGCTTCGTCGAGCTCGGCGCGAGCGCGCCGCGGATCCGTCGCGGGCGGGTCTTCGGAGCCGTCATCGGAGGACAGTTCGGCGAGCCGGGCCCGCAGCGCCTCGACGTCGTCGTCGCCGATCAGGCCGTGCACGGTGGCGGTCAGCTTGTCTTTGGCGCTCACCAGTTCCCGCCTGCGGTGATCGAGCGTCCGCGCGCTTGCGACGTCGTCGACCTTGGCTGCGGCCAGCGCATCGGACAGCACCTGTTGCGCGGCATCGAGTTTGGCCTGCGTATCGGATGCAGGCGCGCCTGGCACCACCCGAGCGGTCAGCACTCCCGGCACCGCGAACTCGGTCGGTGTGGTGGCGTTGGCCGACCACGTGGCGCCCGCGGGCAGGGTGACAGTCTGGCCGCCGACCTGCAGCTCGACGTCGGCCGCGGCGACGACCTCGATGTGGGCCGACGCCAGCTCGGCCTGCGCGGCAGCGAGTTCGACGGCGGCGGCCGCTGTTTCGATGTCCCGCATCAGCGCGTCGGTCACCGCGATCGATGCCAACTCCCGCTCCAGGCGGCCGATCTCGGCGTTGGCGCTGTCGATCTTGGTCAGGCGCCGCGCCAGCCGGTCGGCCTCGTCGCGGTCGGACAGCTGCTCGACCGCTCGTCGGGCGGCGTCCACGCGGGCCTGGCTGGCCTCGACGGCGGCACGCGCCGCGTCGGCGGCGGCCTCGGCGGCCTCATGCACTTCCTTGGCGGTCAGTTCCTCTTCGTGCGCTTGGGCCGCGGCGGTTTCCAGTTCGGCGACCGCGGCGGCGCGCTCGTCCACCTCGGCGCGCAGCCTGCGCCGCTCCGTCAGCGCGGCGACGGACGCCTCGAGCGTGGCCTCGGCGGCCGCGGCGACCACTTCGGCCTGCTTGAGCTGTTGGGTCAGCGCGGCGACCTCGTCGGCGGCTTTCCTTGCGGCGGCGAGCTTCTCGACCGCCGCCGCCCTCTCCTCGGCGAGCCGCGCCAGATCGGCGGTCAGCGTGGCATGCGTACGGACCGCGTCGTCGACCTCGGCGACGGCGGCCGCGCAGCGGGCCACCTCGGCGTCGGCGTCGCGCAGCCGCTTGGTCGCGGCGGCCCATTCGCCGGTCGGTCGGCCGGTCGGCGTGAAGTAGCGCAGATACTCGGCGTTTATCCGGTCGATCAACAAGGGCTCGGCCCCGGACAGTTGCACGGCCTCGCCCGCCGCGACGTCGAGCGCGCGGGACAGCGCGTCGCAACCCGACAGATCAACCGGCGCCGTCGACGCCGCCTGCAGCACACGCTGCGCCTGCCACAGGTCCGTGTCGACCGTCTCGGCAAGGATCGCGCGGACTCGGTCGTGGGCCTCGTCCCCGGTGAGCTGCTCGCGACGGGGCTCCAGCACGGTCAGGTGCGTCTCGGCGCGCTTGTGGAACCGCTTGTGATAAACGAAACGGAAAGGGCCCGTGGTGATTTCGGCTGTGATCTCGGCGCCGACGTCGGCGTGCGTCGGTTTGACCTGTTTGACTTCCTTTTTTGTCGACCGGTCCTTGGCCTCGAGCAGCAGATCGAGCGCCTCGATCATCGAGGATTTCCCGATCTCGTTGGCGCCGCTGACCACCACCACCCCGCTGTCGGGGAATTGGATCTCGCGGTGTGTGATGCCGCGATAATTCGTCAGGACCAGTCGGTGCAGCCTCATGCGATCCCCCTATCGGCTCCCCGCTCGACCAGGCGCAGCAGTAGCGACAGCGCCGCCCTGGCGTCGTCGGCGTCCTCGCCGCCTGCGCGTGCGGTGGCCACCAGTTCGTCGACCGCGGCCGCCGCGAACCCGCCGATGCCGAGGTCGTCGAACTCGCCATCGGCCGGAATAACCGCGATCTCGGACTGCTTCTCCCACAGCCCGAACGCCGCGAACAGCCGGGTGTACTTGTCCAGGCACGCATCGAGCGCGGCCTTGTCGGTGACCGTCAGCGAGCCGGTCAGCGCCAGCCGCACGACGGTGCGTTCCTTGTCGGCCATCAGGTCGAGATTGATGTCGAGGTCGGCGATGTCGCGGCTGTCGTCGACCGAGTGATGCAGCGTCACGAAACGCCACCGGCCTACGCGTCGCGCGTCGACGCTGACCGGACGGCTGGGCTGGTCCTCATCGATGTCGACCACCAGCACATGGCCGGGATCGGGTTCGATGTCGTCATAGTTGGTGACCTCGGGTGAACCGGAGTACCAGATCCGGCCGGAGTTGCCGACCTGCATGCGGGAGTGCTTGTCGCCCAACGCGACATAGTGCACCGCGCCGCGCGAGATGGCGGCGTGCAGCGCCTCGAGAGCGATCAGCGACGGCCGGTCCTTGTCCGGCACCAGGATGTCGACCGCGCCGTGGCCGACGACGATGCGGGTGGTGCCGTCGGCGGGCAGGCCGTCGATCACCTCCGCGATGAGGTCGGTGGTGGGAGCTTTCGACGTCCACGGCGCCGCAAGGATTTCCAGGCCGTCGCGCACCCGATGAACACCCGGCCGGTCGAGAACCCTGACATTGTCGGGGCATTCGGCGGTGAACAGCGCGCTGGTGTACACCGACGCGGCGTCGAGCGGGTCGTGATTGCCGGGCAGCAGGTAGACCGGAACGCCGATGGCGCGCATGGCCTCCAGGGACTGGCTGACCACGCGCGGTGCCAACTGGTTGTGCTCGAACACGTCGCCGGCCACGACGACGAACTCGGCGTTCGACTGTTCGGCCAGCGGACCGAGCGCCGCCACCACGTCGCGGCGGGCTGCCGAATAGCGGGGCTGCGCCTCGCCGTTGAGGAAATAGCGGGTCATCCCGAGCTGCCAATCGGCGGTGTGCACGAATCGCATCTCGACCTCCCCGTCCCTCAAATTTGCTAGGTGTGGCGAGTGTAGGACTGGCCGCCGACAACTCCGTGGACCTGCGTCGGCATGCCCTACGGTGATGTGGTGAGCGATCGCTATCGCACTCTGCTGTTGCTTCGGCACGCGAAGTCCGACTACCCGCCAGGGGTGACCGATCACGAACGCCCGCTGGCGGCACGAGGGCGGCGCGAAGCCGCGCTGGCCGGGGACTGGCTGCGGGCCAACACGCCGCCCGTGGATCTGGTGCTGTGCTCGACCGCCACCCGCACCCGTGAAACGCTGTCGCGAACGCGAATCGACGCGCCGGTGCGCTATCGGGATCGGCTCTACGACGCCACGCCGGGCACGGTGATCGAGGAGATCAACCTCGCCGACCCCGAGGCGGAGACACTGCTGGTGATCGGCCACGAACCGGCAATGTCATCGGTGGCGCTGGGCCTGGCGACGGCAGAAGGCAGCAACACGACTGCCGCCGAACACATTTCGATGAAATTTCCGACGTCAGCGATCGCGGTGCTGCGCACCGCGCAGCCGTGGGACCAACTGACGCTCAACAGCGCCGCACTGGTCACGTTCCACGTGCCTCGCTAGGAGCTAGGAACTGGTGGCCAGCGTGAGTTCCATCAGCTTGATGGCCATCCCGCAGGCGTCGATGCCCGGGTTCTGCGGGTTGACCCACCAGCCCACCACGCCGCCGGCGTCGCTGGCCACACCGCACGACCCGTTGGGGTCGTTGGGCGGGCGCATCACGATCGACGGCACGCCCGCGATGTTGCGACTTTCCACCTGATACTCAAGCTGATCGGCGGTGCGGCGCTCGTTGTCGAGGCTGCCCTGCTCGAACCAGAAGCGGGTGATGTCGATCAGCCCGGCCGGATTGGCCGCCTGCCAGCGGCAGATCGCACCGACGAACGTGCTCTGGATGTCGAGCGGATCAGCGCCGACGGTCTTGGCGAGGATGTCCTCGGTCAACACCTCGCACTCCTTGAGCAGGTTCGGATACTGCCGTTCGGAGTCGTCGTTGCGCGGCACGTCGCCGGAGCCGGCCTTGGCCGCCGTGCCTTCCACCGTGCGCGAGCAGCCAACCAGCAACGTCACCGTGGCCAGCACGGCCACGACGGCGGCGAGAATCCGGCGCATTGATGCGGTCATTTGGCGTTGACTATCGACTGACGGGTCACTTCTTTGGCCACGTCGCACGGATCGGGGAAGGGCTTCTGCGCGAAGCTGATGGACCATTCGATGAAGTCATCGTCGTACTGAATGCCGATCTCGCACAGGTTGGTGCCGAGGATCGGATCCTCACCGACCGCGATGAATCCGTCGTGGCCTTCGATGTTGATGTCCTCCACGCTGGCGCGGGACAGTTCCTCGGTTTTACGTTCACGCCCGATCGGACTGCCGCGGTACCAGCTGAAAGAGAAGTGGGGGCCGACGATGCCCCCGCCGGCCAGCCACTGGCAACCGACGGAATTCTTCGCCGTGTTGACCAGGCCGGGGACCCGGGTGAGCTCGGTCATCGTCTCATCGCTGATGCCCCCGCACTGCGGGAAGAACGGCCCGTGGGTGACGCCCTGCGCCGTCGGCGGACTGGACGGAACCTCGGGAGACGTCGAATCCGACTCGGAGCACGCCGCCAACACCGGAATCATGGCCGCCGCGGCGGCCAGCAGCTTCACGTTGCTGGGGATCACAGCGCACACTGTAGCGGCAGCTGCCGAACACCACCGTAAGAGACACGCTGACCTGCTGTTTTAGCCAGCAAATCGCCGTCGGGGTGCCCGCGAACGGGCAGGGTTGTATGCGAAAGTAACGGGATGCTCCTGGCACTGCTGCGGCAGTATGTGCGGCCCTACCGCGGGTTGCTGGCTGTCGTCGCACTGCTCCAGGTGATCAGCACGCTGGCATCCCTCTATCTGCCCACGGTCAACGCCGCGATCATCGACGACGGGGTGGCCAAAGGCGACACCGCCACCATCGTCGAACTCGGCGGGGTGATGCTCGCCGTCACCGCGCTGCAGGTGGTGTGCGCGGTCGGGGCGGTGTATTTCGGGTCGCGCTCGGCGACGGGCGTCGGCCGCGATCTGCGCTCGGCGATGTTTCACCACGTCACGGGGTTCTCGGCGGCGGAGACCGCGCGGTTCGGCGCCCCGTCGCTGCTCACCCGCACCACCAACGACGTGCAGCAGATCCAACTGTTGGTGCAGCTGACGTGCACCATGCTGATCACCGCGCCGATCATGTCGATCGGCGGGATTTTCATGGCCGTGCACCAGGACGCCGGACTGTCCTGGCTGCTGCTGGTCAGCGTGCCGGTGCTGGCACTGGCCAACTACTGGATCGTGTCGCATCTGTTGCCGATCTTCCGCCGCATGCAAAGGCTCATCGACGGCGTCAACCGGGTCATGCGCGAGCAGCTCTCCGGCATCAGGGTGATCCGCGCGTTCGCGCGAGAGCCGTTCGAACGCAATCGCTTCGGCGAGGCCAGCCAGGCGCTGTCGGACACCGCGCTGACGGCGGGGCGCTGGCAGGCGCTGATGCTGCCGGTGACCACGCTGGTGATCAACGTCTCCAGCGTCGCCCTGATCTGGTTCGGCGGGCTGCGCATCGACGCCGGCCAGATGCAGGTGGGCTCACTGATCGCGTTCCTGCAGTATTTCATGCAGATCCTGATGGCGGTGCTGCTGGCGACGTTCATCCTGGTGCTCATACCGCGCGCGTCGGCGTCTGCGGAGCGCATCGTCGAGGTGTTGTCCACCGAACCCGTGATCACCAGCCCGGCTGACCCCGTGCGGCCGCCGACGGTGACCGGCGAGATCAGCCTGCGTGACGCGACATTCAGCTATCCCGGGGCTGATCGGCCTGTGCTGCAGGATGTTTCGTTCACCGCGAAGCCCGGCACCACGACTGCGATCGTCGGATCCACCGGCTCGGGCAAGTCGACGCTGGTGTCGCTGATCTGTCGCATGTACGACGTCACGTCCGGGTCAGTTCGCGTCGACGGCATCGACGTGCGCGACTATGACACCGAAGCGCTCTGGGCCGCAATCGGATTGGTGCCGCAACGGGGCTACCTGTTCTCCGGCACCGTCGCCGACAATCTGGCGCTGGGCGCGGCTCCCGGACAGGTGCTCACCGAAGACGACATGTGGGAGGCGCTACGGGTGGCGTCGGCCGACGGTTTCGTGCGTGCGCACGCCGACGGCTTGAACATGCCCGTCGCGCAGGGCGGCATCAACTTCTCCGGCGGGCAACGCCAGCGGCTCGCGATCGCACGCGCCGTCATCCGCAGACCCGCGATCTATCTGTTCGACGACGCGTTCTCCGCCCTCGACGTACGCACCGACGCAAGAGTACGGGCCGCGCTCGCCGAAGTGTCAGCCGACTCCACCGTCGTCATCGTCGCCCAACGCATTTCGACGATCGCAAGCGCCGACCAGATCGTCGTCATCGACGACGGCAAAGTGGTGGGCACCGGCACCCACGACGAGCTGCTGGCCGACTGCCCCACCTACGCCGAGTTCGCCGATTCGCAAGCCGTCGGCGCCGGTGTCCGAGGTCGGCCGTGACGCAACCGATGGCTCGGCCGATACGCGGCATGGTGCAGTCGCCGACGGAACGCTCTCGCGACTTCAAGGGTTCGGCCATCCGTCTGCTGAAACGCCTTACGCCGCAACGCGGCATGACCGCAGCGGTGATTCTGCTCGGTGTCGGCGGAATCGTGCTCGGCGTGATCGGTCCGCGGATTCTCGGCCACGCCACCGACCTGTTGTTCAACGGCGTCATCGGCCGGGAGCTACCCGCAGGGCTCACCAAGGAGGAGGCGATCGCGGCGGCCCGGACCCGCGGCGACAACGCGTTCGCCGACCTGCTGTCGGGCATGAACGTCGTACCTGGACGCGGCGTGGACTTCGGGGCGGTCGGTCGCACGCTGCTGCTGGCGCTCGGCCTGTATCTGCTTGCTGCGCTGATGGTTTGGCTGCAGGCGCGGCTGCTGAACGTGGTGGTGCAGCGCACGATGGTGGCATTGCGGTCCGACGTCGAGGACAAACTGCACCGGCTGCCGCTGTCGTATTTCGACACCCGCCAGCGCGGCGAGGTGCTGAGCCGGGTCACCAACGACGTCGACAACGTCGCGACGTCGCTGTCGATGACGATCAGCCAGCTGTTGACGTCGCTGCTGACGGTGGTGGCCGTGCTGGCGATGATGTTGACGATCTCGCCGCTGCTGACGCTGCTGGCCGTCGTCACGGTGCCGCTGTCGCTGTATGTGACCCGCGAGATCGCGCGCCGCTCGCAGCGGTTGTTCGTCGCGCAGTGGGCGAACACCGGGCGGATGACCGCCCACATCGAGGAGACCTACAGCGGTTTCACACTGGTCAAGACATTCGGGCACCGGGCCCAGGCGGAGGAGACGTTCCGCCAGCGCAACGACGACGTCTACCATGCCAGCCGCGGCGCGCAGTTCTTCTCCGGGCTGGTCGGGCCCGCAACGACCTTCATCGGCAATCTCAGCTACGTCGCGGTGGCCGTGGTCGGCGGAATTCAGGTGGCCACCGGCCAGATCACCCTCGGCAGCATTCAGGCGTTCATCCAGTACGTGCGCCAGTTCAATCAGCCGCTGACGCAAGTCGCCGGCATGTACAACACACTGCAGTCGGGCATCGCCAGCGCGGAGCGGGTCTTCGACCTGCTCGACGCCGAGGAGGAATCACCCGACCCGGCGCGGGCGTTCCCCACCGCCCGAGAATCCGGCGAAAGGCCGGGCGGGGTGCGGGTGGAGTTCGACCATGTCGACTTCGCCTACCGGCCGGGCACGCCGGTCATCGAGGACCTGTCGCTGGTCGCCGAGCCGGGCAGCACGGTCGCGATCGTCGGGCCCACCGGTGCGGGCAAGACCACGCTGGTGAATCTGTTGATGCGGTTCTACGACGTCGACTCGGGCCGCATCCTCATCGACGGCGTCGACATCGCCACCGTCAGCCGCGAATCGCTGCGGTCGCGAATCGGCATGGTGCTGCAGGACACCTGGCTGTTCGGCGGCACCATTTGCGACAACATCGCCTACGGCAGACCCGACGCCGACGAGGACGAGGTGATCGAGGCCGCGCGCGCCGCCTACGTCGACCGGTTCGTGCACACACTCCCCGACGGCTACGACACCCGCGTCAGCGACGACGGCGGCAACATCAGCGCAGGCGAGAAACAGCTGATCACCATCGCGCGCGCATTCCTGGCCCGCCCGCAACTGCTGATCCTCGACGAGGCGACGAGTTCGGTGGACACCCGCACCGAGCTGTTGGTGCAGCACGCGATGGTCGAACTACGCCGCGACCGCACCAGCTTCATCATCGCCCACCGGCTGTCGACCATCCGCGACGCCGACCAGATCCTGGTGATGGAGGACGGCAGGATCGTCGAACGGGGCAGCCACGCCGAGCTGCTGGCGCGCCACGGCGAGTACTGGGCGATGGCGCAGGCCTGATTTCCCTTCCGCGAGCAGACGCTAATGCCCGCAAAGTTCCAGGGCGATTTCTGGGGGTGATTGCAACAGCCACCTTGTTGGAGGTTGTTGTGTATCTGAAGGCTTATCCCTGGATTAT
>NZ_PDCP01000130.1 GCF_002553505.1 Mycolicibacterium agri
TCGGTCATGCGCACGTTTCAGCAGATCTTCCGCCGCGAGGGCATCAACGTCGCCTACGTGGAGGGTGACAGCTTTCACCGCTATGACCGAGCCGAAATGAAGACCGCGATTGCCGACGCGCACGCCCGCGGCGACCACTCGTTCAGTCACTTTGGGCCCGAGGCCAACCTGTTCGAGGAACTCCAGGAGCTGTTCAAGGTCTACGGTGAGACCGGCAGCGGCAAGGTCCGCAAGTATCTTCACGATGAGAAAGAAGCCGCGCCGTACGGTCAGCAGCCCGGCACCTTCACGCCATGGGAAGAGCTGGCCGGCGACACGGACCTGCTGTTCTACGAGGGTCTGCACGGCGCGGTCGTGACCGACACCGTCGACGTGGCCGGACACGCCGACCTGCGCATCGGCGTCGTGCCGGTGATCAACCTGGAATGGATCCAAAAGCTGGCGCGCGACAAGGCGGTACGGGGATACACCGCCGAAGCGGTCACCGACACGATCCTGCGCCGGATGCCCGACTACGTGAACTACATCTGCCCACAGTTCTCCCACACCGACGTCAACTTCCAGCGCGTGCCCGTGGTGGACACCTCCAATCCGTTCATCGCCCGGGAGATTCCGACCGCCGACGAGTCGATGCTGATCATCAGATTCCGCGATCCGCACGGCATCGACTTCCCCTACCTGCTGTCGATGCTGCACGACTCGTTCATGTCGCGGCCCAACACGATTGTCTGCCCGGGCGGCAAGATGGACCTGGCCATGCAGCTGATCTTCACACCGATGATTCTGCGGCTCGTCGAACGGCGCAACGCCGAACGGGCCCGGGTGTAGGAGCAATAGTCCAGGCCCGGAACTTCGTCCCGCAATCGCCACAAACACCGCGCGTAGAGGTGCGTATGCATCGTATGACGTCGCCAGTGGCCTCCTCCGTCTATGTCTATGGCGGCATTCGGGTTCGAAATGTCGTAGCGGACGTTGTACCAGCTGGCGGCGTGTGAGGGCAGCATCGGGCACACCACCCAGGTGCCTGGTCGAGTACATAAATCCGCGTCATTCAAGATGCCATATTCTCGAGCGTCGCGGTCGCTGATTAGATGTGTGGGTTCAAGACATCCTTGACGGTCCTCGTCCCGGGTCACGGTGCATCGAGTGTTGAACCCGCAGCCTGATCGATCCACAAGCCCTGCAGAACAAACCGAAATACAAGCGCTGACAGCGCCAAGCGCCGACGCATCTGTGGCAACTCTACTTCCTCGGCGGGCTGCCCCTCGAAGGGGCGCGAATGCAAACTGCTGACCGGCATCGACGACCACTCCCAGTTCTCGTGGTGATTGCCGCCCGTGCCGGCCACCCCCGTTCGGCGCGAGGTGGGCGTGGCCTTCACCGCGGCGATGCGCCGCTACGACGTCCCGTCAGAAGTGTTGAGCGACAACGGCGGTCAGTTCACCGGGGTAGGGAGCCCCGTATACCACCGACCAATTGCTCGAAGTCATCGGCAACCACCGCGTCGAATACACTACGCATCCTAGTAGCTATGCGCATGCAGCACGATCTCGGTTGCGATCTGCGCCACTCGATGATCGACGTGCCTGGCCAGCTTGGCGAGTCGGAATTCGCCGTGCACACTATCGCCCGCTCGCGCGAGCGATGGTGATGTCAGTGTCCTTGGAAACCAGCGCGGTCGTGTTGGCCAGGACCGGCGGGCAGTGAGGATCGATGACCATCCCGGCTGCATCGGCCACTCGCGGATGCGGGCAGTCCGCGACGACCAAACCGCTGAATCGTTCGCGGTGTGTGGCGGCCATGGTCCACGCCAGTGGCCCAAGACCGCGGTCTGCGACCAGCAGCGACCATGACACCCCAACTCGACGCAGAGTTTCGAGGACCTCCTGCGGGTGCGGGCACCGGTCCGGGGTGATCACCACTGTCCGCAGAAGCGCGATGTGCAGTCGCGCTCGCACCGAGTCGACGAACTCGGGGTCCGCGTCGGGGTCTTCAAGGATCACCACGGCGTGCCCGCGCGGAGGCCCGGAGATGTCGACCGTTAATGTCCGGCCGATCGACCGGGTCCGTCGGGGCACGGGTGGCGTTGGGGGATAGGTAGTTTCGTCCCCCAACGCCGGCCCGTTGTCAGTGCCGTGGACGCGCGCACTGCTGCTATGGGTCACCTGCAGGTTGATCGAGTCACCCCGGGCTGTAGCGTTGGCCGGCAGGTTCTTTGGTGGCGTAAGCAAACGTCGTGTACTGAATACGACGGTCGCTCACCTCCGTTCGCTCGAGGCGGAAACCCGGTTCCTCGGCGGGACGCTGCACGATGAACGACAGCGCCGTCGTTTGGCGGCCGAGCCGCGCGTCGTAGGCATTGAGCCGTACATAGTGGTTCGGCTTGGCCTCGCGGCACGCATTGACTTCCAGCAGCACGCCGGCGGGGTCCTTGAGGTCGAACATCGGCAACCCCCACATCTCCCAGTAGGTATTGCGTGGATGCGGGTCGTCGGTGAATTCGACTGACAGGGGCCAGCCGTTGTCGAGCGCGTAGTTGATCTGTGCGGTGATTTCTTCGTCGGTGAAGTCGGGCAGGTAGGAAAAGGTGCCCTGAGTAATTCGCATGTGTGTTCTCCGATGGTGCTCAGGCCGTCGTCGGTGTGGCGACGACGTCGGGGGTATCGGTGGATTCGTAGTTGAAGGTGATGTCACCCCAGGTGGCCAGCGCGGTGTCGAGTGCGCGGTTGCGAG
This sequence comes from Mycolicibacterium agri, assembly GCF_002553505.1. Taxonomy (GTDB): domain Bacteria; phylum Actinomycetota; class Actinomycetes; order Mycobacteriales; family Mycobacteriaceae; genus Mycobacterium; species Mycobacterium agri. The sequence goes on from NZ_PDCP01000130.1 coordinate 2,734, forward strand.
AGGCGGCCTTCTTGAGGATCTCTTCGCCTTCCTTGTAGTAGTCGCGGCCCTCGTTGCGGGCCTTGATCATCGCCTCCAGCGCGACCCGGTTGGCCTCGGCGCCCGCGGCGATGCCCATCGGGTGACCGATGGTGCCGCCGCCGAACTGCAGCACCACGTCCTCGCCGAGGTAGTGGATGAGTTGGTGCATCTGGCCGGCGTGAATACCGCCGGAGGCCACCGGCATCACGCCGGGCATCGAGGCCCACTCCTGGTCGAAGTAAAGGCCCTTGCTCGGGTCGGCGGCGACGCTGTCGAGCCGCAGGGTGTCGTAGAAACCGGCGGTCGTGTTGGGATCACCCTCCAGCTTACCGACGACGGTGCCGGCGTGGATGTGATCGACACCGGCCAGCCGCATCCACTTCGCGATCACACGGAAGCTGACCCCGTGGGTCTTCTGCCGCGTGTAGGTGCCGTGTCCAGCGCGGTGTAGGTGCAAAATGACGCCGTTCGCCCGGGCCCACTTGGCCATCGACTGGATCGCCGTGTAGCCGATGGTGAGGTCGATCATCACGATGACCGAGCCGAGTTCTTTGGCGAAGTCGGCGCGCTCGTACATGTCCTCCATCGTCGCCGCGGTCACGTTGAGGTAATGGCCCTTGATCTCACCCGTCGCGGCTTGGGCCCGGTTGACGGCCTCCATGCAGAACAGGAACCTGTCCCGCCACCGCATGAACGGCTGGGAGTTGATGTTCTCGTCGTCCTTGGTGAAGTCAAGTCCACCGCGCAACGCCTCGTAGACGACCCGGCCGTAGTTACGCGCCGACAGCCCGAGCTTGGGCTTGGTGGTCGCGCCCAGCAGCGGACGGCCGAACTTGCCCAGGTGCTCCCGCTCCATCACGATGCCGTGCGCTGGACCCTGGAACGTCTTGACGTAGTGCGTCGGGATGCGCATGTCCTCCAGGCGCAGCGCCTTGAGGGGCTTGAAGCCGAACACGTTGCCGATGATCGAACTGGTCAGGTTGGCGATCGAGCCCTCCTCGAACAAGTCGAGGTCGTAGGCGATCCACGCGATCCACTGCCCGGGCGCGTTCGGCACCGCCTCGACCCGGTAACACTTGGCCTGGTAGTGCTCGAAAGTTGTCAGCCGGTCGGTCCACACCACCGTCCAGGTGGCGGTGCTGGACTCACCGGCGACGGCGGCGCCGGCCTCCTCGGGGGGCACCCCCTCTTGGGGTGTAATCCTGAAGGCACACAACACATCGGTGTCCTTCGGGACGTAATCTGGTTGCCAGTAACCCATTTCAGCGTAGGGAATAACTCCCGCGTTCCATCTATCTGCCATGACAGAAATGCTGCCAGCGGTTCCTTGACATGTCTATTGACAATAAAGCGCCAAAACTAAAGTGATTAGTGAAGCACATGCTTAATTTATGACTGATTGCTTGACTTATTTATGACTGATTGCTTGACTTTGGCTTTCCCCCTCGGCCTCCACTAGGTGGGTGAGGTGGCCGTCGTCCGCGGGGCGCTAAGTTCGCCAAGAAATCACTGCACGAAGAAGGACGATGATGACGAGTAATTGCCGAACGATCGCAGAGCGGCTCACGGCGCCTGGTAAAGGTATTCTCGCCGCGGACGAGAGCATCGGGACGATGTCAAGTCGGCTGGAGCAGGCCGGGGTCGAGCCCACGGCCGAAAACCGCCGCGTCTACCGCGAACTCCTCGCGACCGCACCAAATTTATCTGACTCCGTCTCCGGGATCATCTTCTGCGACGAGACGCTGGGCCAAACATTCAGCGACGGGACGCCGTTCCCGCAGGCAGTCCTGGAGCTCGGCATTCTGCCGGGCATCAAGGTCGATACCGGCGCCAAGCCGTGCCCGGGTCTGCCCGGCGAGAAGATCACAGAGGGACTCGACGGTCTGCCCGCTCGGCTGGCGAAGTACGCCGACATGGGGGCGGCTTTCGCCAAATGGCGCGCGGTGTTCGAGATAACCGAGAGCACACCTACCCGTGGGGCAATTCGCGCCAACGCCAACGCGTTGGGCCGCTACGCCGCTGCCTGCCAAGAAGCCGGGCTGGTGCCGATCGTCGAACCAGAGGTGCTGATGGACGGGCGCCATAACCGGGGCCGCTGCCGTGACGTCACCGCAGAGGTGCACGCCGCTGTCCGCACGGAGCTCGAACTGCTCAACGTGGATCTTGCCGGCATCGTGCTCAAACCCAACATGGTGTTGGAAGGCCAGGATTACCCTGACCGGCCGTCGACACCCGAGGAAATCGCCGAAGCCACCGTATCGGTGCTGCGCGCATGGCCGGAGGAGCTCGCGGGTGTGGCGTTCCTGTCCGGCGGCCAGTCGCCCGAACGGGCAACGGCGAATCTGGAGGCGATGCAAAAGCACGAGACACCGTGGCCGTTGACGTTCTCATTCGGTCGTGCCTTGGTCTCACCAGCGCTGACGGCATGGCACGGAGATCCTCAATGCTATGCCGACGGCCAGGCAGCACTCGTATCGCGTGTCGTGGCCAACGCCGCGGTCGCCCGGTTGCGCGTCGCGAGCTGATCGTGACCCAGTGACCCGTGGGTGCAGTGCAGTGCAACTAATTTCACTACAGCGCTGCACCCGTGGGTCCCGCCCGCACTCGGCAATCGTGGATCGACCCCCACGTGGAACCTCCGATACGTGCAGTCAATCGCCCGTTGGTTCGCACGGACAGCGCTTGAGCATTTGGTTTAGCTGGGCCGCCACCTCGGCCGATATGAGCTGCACCCACGAAATATACTGTGCCTCAGTGCATTTATCGGAAGAACCTGTTCGGACAACCGGATTCGGACAACCGGACTGGCCGACGCCGAATAGGTATTCGCGGCTGCCGTTCCGCAATCCGACCGAGTTCGGATGCCGACCCGTCGGCTCGGAACACCCCCAGGCAGCTCCAGGCTGCACACCGTCTACGTCTACCCGCGTGTTCGGGCCCGCTCCTTCCGAAGCGTTCACGCCTGCCTGCCTCGCCTATCCGAGCGGGGCGAAACTGCTCGACCAGGCTCGCCCCGGCGTTGGGAAGGCAGGCTTTGCACTATCACGGCGGTGCCGAGCCGAGTCCGCCTGCAGCGCACGCGCACTCCACGAGCGGCGTCGGGCCCGACCTGTTCGCCATCCACCATTGCGCACCACCGATCAGCCGTCGCTCACAGCCAGGCGGGGCGATGCATATCGCGTACGGTAGGGCAAACGCCGCTAGAAAGATCTTAACCGGTACGAATCACGCTGGCCCACAGCAAATTAGCGCAACACGCGACGAAACCGCACCGAGACGAGATGGGGTGCTCAACTGCTTCGAGTCTGACCGTCCTTCACGCCACCGGACAGGGGATTAGCGGATGAAATGGCCGGCTTGACTTGCCAGTTCCAGCACGGTTTGTGGCGCGATTCCCAGTCCGACGGTTACGGCGGCGCCGACGGTGATCGCGGTTGACGCCAACCAGCCCGGCACGCTCACCGTTGTGGTAGCCGGTGCCGCGGGATCGTAGAAGTACATCGCCACGATCACCTTGACGTAGGCGTACGCGGCGATCACGCTGCTGATCACTCCGATCACCACCAGGAATCCGACCCCGCCGGCCATCGCCGCGGTGAACACCGCGAACTTGCTGACGAACCCACTGGTCAGCGGGATCCCCGCCATCGCAAGCAAGAACAGGCCGAACACTGCGGCGAAGAGGGGGTGGCGCCGGCCCAGACCGGTCCATTCCCGCAAGTCGGCCTCTTCGTCGCCGGTTTCGGTGAGGACCAGGCCTGCGAGCCCGAACGCGCCGACGGCGGTGAAGCCGTACGCGATCAGATAGAACAACGTGGAGGACAATCCCGCGTCGTTGGCTGCCACCGTGCCGATCAGAAGGAATCCGGCGTTGGTCACCGACGAGTAGGCAAGAAGGCGTTTGACGTTGCGTTGAGTCACGGTCAATACCGCGGCAACCACCATGCTCAAAACCGCGGCGGCCGACAGCACAGGGCGCCAGTCGCCGATGAGGCCAGGCAGCGCGACGTAGAAGACGCGCAGGACCGCACCAAACGCCGCGATCTTGGTCGCAGCCGCCATAAAGGCGGTAATCGGGGTGGGTGCGCCTTGATAGACGTCGGAAACCCAGGAGTGAAACGGCACCGCGCCAACTTTGAAGAGCAGGCCCACCGACAGCAGCGCGACACCGATCAGCGCCAGCGACCGCTGGCCACCGCCGGTCGTGATGGCCTCACCGATACCCGACAGGCTCAATGTTCCGGCGTATCCATAGAGCATCGCGATACCGAACAGGAAGAACGCCGAGGCGAACGCGCCGAGCAGAAAATACTTCAGCGCCGCCTCCTGCGATAACAATCGTCGCCGGCTCGCCAGCCCACACAATACATATAGCGGCAGCGAAAACACCTCCAGCGCAACGAACATCGTCAGCAGGTCACCGGCGGCCACGAACACGAGCATCCCGCCGATGGACAGCATGGTCAGCGGGAATACCTCAGTCTGGATGAACCCAGCTTCCGCGGCACGGTTCTCGTCGTGGCTGCCCGGCACCGCGGATCCTTGCGGGGCGAACGCGACCAGGCGGTGCTCGGCGATGAGCGCCGCCGCGACGATCCCGATGAGAAGAATCGCCCCCTGAAGGAACAGGGATGGCCCGTCAAGGGTGATGGCTCCCATCACCGCCGGTCCTGATGGTCGGGCCAGCACGACGACAGCAATCAAGGAGGCAACTAAGCTGCCCAAGCTGAGCCCGAGTTGGGCCCGATAGCGACGCGGGCGGGCGACGAAAGCCTCGATCAAAACGCCGACGATCGCCGCGCCGAACACGATCAGCATCGGACACACCTGGGCGTATTCGACGGTCGGCGCGGGAAGGCTCATTTCGGCGCTCCTTGCGCGGTCGCGGGGACGGGGTCTTCGGCGCCGACGACAGACAATGTGTGGCCGACCGCAGGGTCGATGATGTCCAGGACCGGCTTCGGATACACCCCCAGCGCGATGAGCAACGCTATGAGCGGCGCTACGACGACAACCTCGCGCGGCACCAGATCACGAACTCTTTCGTTGCCCTCGGTGACCGGACCGGTCATCATCCTCTGGTAAAGCCACAGCACGTAGATCGCCGAGAGCACCAGCGCTGCCGCGGCGATAACCGCGGCCAACGGATAGCGCACGAAGGTGCCGATGAGCACCAGGAACTCACTGATGAACGGCGCGAGGCCGGGCATCGACAGCGAGGCAAGCCCCGCGACCAGGAACGTACCCGCCAGGACCGGCGCCACCTTCTGTACCCCGCCGTAGGCGGTGATGATTCCCGTCCCGCGCTGAGAAACCAGGAACCCGGCAATGAGCATCAGCGCGGCGGTGGCGATGCCATGGTTGACCATGTACAGCGTCGAGCCCGACTGACCTTGGCTGGTCATGGCGAAGATGCCCAGAACGATGAAGCCGTAGTGGGAGATTGACACGTAGGCGATCAATCGCATCACATCGGTCTGACCGATCGCCACGATCGCGCTGTAAATGATGGTGACCACCGCCAGGGCTGATATCACCGGGGCGAACGACTTCGACGCATCGGGAAAGAGCTGCAGACAGTAACGCAGCATGGCGTAGGTACCGACCTTGTCGACGACGGCCATCATCAGCACCGCCGTCGTGGGCTTCGCGTGCTGCGCGACACCAGGTAGCCAGCTGTGCAGCGGCCACATCGGCGCCTTGACGGCGAAGGCGAACATGAACCCGACGAACATCACGTTGAGCAGCTGCGGATCGACCGTCGCGGTGCGTTCCACGAGTTGGCGCATGTCGAAGCTGCCCATGCCGCCGCTAGCCGTCGCCGCGTACACACCGATCACGGCGGCCAGCATGATCAGCCCGCCCGCCAGGTTGTACAGAAGAAACTTCATCGCCGCGCCGGGTGCCTTGGCGCTTCCGTACCGTCCGATGAGGAAGTACATCGGGATCAGCATCGCTTCGAAGAAGATGTAGAAGAGCACCAAATCCAGTGCCACCAGCGACACCAGCACCATCGCCTCGACGGCCAGTATCAGTGCGGCGTAGGTGTGGCAGCCGCGTCGGCGCTCACCAGCGTCGTTCCAGCCGGCGATGAGCAGCACCGGTACCAGCACTACCGTCAGCAGCACCAGTGCCAGGGCGATGCCGTCAACACCCAGGATGTAGCGGACTCCGAAGGTGGGAATCCATGCATGGGATTCGACGAACTGGTAGCGGTCACCGCCGGGTTCGAACTGCATCGCGAGTGCCCCCGCGACGACAAGCACCCCCAGCGATACGCTCAGCGCGGTGTACTTGGCGAGTTGCGGGTGACGGGCCGGCAACAGCACGGTGACGACGGCTCCAACGGCGGGCAGCAGCCACAGCGCCGAGAGCCACGGAATCGCGTTCATCATCTTCTCACCACCACGATTGCAGCGGCTACTACCAGAGCCGCGCCGGAGAACATCGTCAGAGCGTAAGATCGTGTGAAACCGTTCTGCACCAAGCGGATTCGCCGCGCCGCGGCATCGGTCAGGGATCCGATTCCGTTGACGGTCTGATCGACTGCTCGGTCGTCGATTTCCACCAGCCCCTTGGTGAGAAGTTGTCCGGGTCGCATCAGGACCCGCTCGTTGAGTGCGTCGCCGTAGAGGTCTTTGCGGGCGGCGACGGTTAGTGACGAACCGGCGGGCACCTCTTCGGTTACCGGACGGGTGCCATACATGCGGTAGGCGACGCCGACGCCGACGGCGACAACGGACAGGATCACGGTGGTGACCACCCACACCGGTGCGACGTGATGTATCTCGTGGGTGCCGACGACGGGTTCCAGCCAGTGGTTGAGCGTGCCGCCGATCGCCAGGAAGGCGCCCGATCCCACCGAGCCAACGGCCAGTAGCATCATCGGCCAAGTCATGACCTTCGGCGCCTCATGTGGATGGGCGCCCGACGCCCAACGCTTTTCGCCGAAGAATGTCATCAGCATCACGCGCGTCATGTAGAACGCGGTGATACCCGCGCCTAGAATCGCGGCGCCGCCGAGGATGTAGCCCTTGGCGCCGCCAGCCCCCAGGGCGGCCTCGATGATGCCGTCCTTGGAGAAGAACCCGGCTAGGGGAGGTACGCCGATGATGGCAAGATAGCCGAGTCCGAACGTCGCGAACGTGATGGGCAGCGCTCGGCGCAGGCCGCCGTAGCGGCGCATGTCGACCTCGTCGTCCATCGCGTGCATCACCGAGCCTGCGCCGAGGAACAACCCGGCCTTGAAGAAGCCGTGGGTGAGCAGGTGCATGATCGCTACCGCATAGCCGGCGGGGCCGAGACCGGCGGCCAGCACCATGTAACCGATCTGGCTCATCGTGGACGCCGCGAGCGCTTTCTTGATGTCGTCCTTGGCGCAACCGACGATCGCGCCGAACAGCAGCGTCACCGCGCCGACGATGACCACACCCAACTGGGCGTTGGGCGCCAAGTCGAACACGGGGCCCGATCGCACGATGAGATAGACGCCGGCGGTCACCATCGTGGCGGCGTGGATGAGCGCCGACACCGGTGTCGGGCCCTCCATCGCGTCGCCCAGCCAGGACTGCAGCGGCACCTGCGCCGACTTGCCGCACGCCGCCAGCAGCAGCAGCAGCCCGATGGCGGTGAGCACGTCCTCACCGAGTTGCGGTGCGGCGGCGAACACCGCCTCGAACGAGATCGCGCCGACGTAGGCGAACATGACCATCAGCGCGACGGCAAGGCCGATGTCGCCGACGCGGTTGACCACGAACGCCTTCTTGGCGGCGGTGGCCGCCGACGGCTTGTGCGCCCAGAACCCGATCAGCAGGTATGACGCCAGGCCCACACCTTCCCAGCCGACGTAGAGGCCGAGGTAGTTGTCGGCCAGCACCAGCAGCAGCATCGCCGCCAGGAACAGGTTGAGGTAGGCGAAAAACCTTCTGCGGTCCGGGTCTTCGGCCATGTAACCGATCGAGTAGATGTGGATCAGCGAGCCGACCCCGGTGATGAGCAGCACAAAGCACATCGACAGAGCGTCGAGCTGCAGGCCGAAGTCCACCTGCAGTTCGCCGACCGGCACCCAGGAGAAAAGCGTTTCGTGCACGACGCGTTCTTCGCCGGTCCGGCCGAGCATGTCGGCGAACAGCAGTGCGCCGACGGCGAAGGACCCCAGCGACGCGGCGCAGCCCAGCAGGTGCCCCCAGCCGTTGGTGCGTCGCCCGCCCAGGAGAAGTATCGCCGCGCCCGCCAGGGGGAGGGCGATCGTGAGCCACACAGGAGTTGTCATGGCCGCCTCAGTGTTTGAGCAGACTGGCGTCGTCGACCGAGATCGAGCGGCGGGTGCGGAAGATCGTCATAATGATCGCCAGGCCGACCACCACCTCGCAGGCGGCGACCACCATGGTGAAGAACGCCACCACCTGGCCGTCCAAGTGTCCGTGCATGCGGGAGAATGTGACGAAGGCGAGGTTGGCCGCGTTGAGCATCAGCTCGACACACATGAACATCACGATGGCGTTGCGGCGCAACAACACCCCGGCGGCGCCGATCGTGAACAACAGCACCGCCAGATACAGGTAGTTCGCCGGGTTCATCGATAGCCCCCTTGGCGGTGGCCATTCGTGCCGATCGGGAGTTCGTCGCCGCCTTCATACGTCACGAGCCGCAGGCGTCGGCGGGTGTCGGGGCGGG
>NZ_PDCP01000131.1 GCF_002553505.1 Mycolicibacterium agri
CCCCCCCCCCCCCCCCCCCCCCCCCCCCCCCTCTTTTTTTTTAACACCACACCCGGCAAAACCCGCCCTTCCTTTGTCTGGTGGGCGCGTTGTTGTTTAAAACACCCTGCGCGGGAACCCCCGCCGCCGGCGGCGGGGCCAGCGGTACAGCGTTCGCCGGTGGGGCCCCGGCCGCGGGCGGGGGGGATGCCGACACCGGCGTCTGCACCTGCGCAGCCTGACCCGGCGACGACGACACAGCCGAGCTGGCCGGCGGCGTCGCCGCCGGCGGCGGGCCAGCGGGCATCGTCGAGCCCGGCGGCGGCTTAAACGGCTGTGCCGCCGCGGCAGCAGAAGCGCCGGTAGCCAACGGCGACTGCGACGAAAACCCTTGTGCCGCACCAGAAAGAAACTGCTGCGCCGGGGTCTGTGGGATCGCCGACGATGGCGCGGATGGCGCACCGCCACCTGATAAGGCCCCACCGGCAGGGCTACTGCCCAGCCCACCCAACGGATTGCTCACCGGCGACGACACTCGCGGCACGCTCGCACCACCCAAGCCACCGGCCGACGTACCCGCACCCGTCGACGGCGGCACAGCAGCCGCAGGGCTAGCTGGCTGCGCGGGCGACACAGTGGGGTGCTCGGCGACCGCACCGGATGCGCGTATGTCGTGTTGGGCCGTCTGAGAATTCAGTTCTTGGGTCGATGGTTTTTCTTCGCCGCCGGTTGTCTCACCAGACTGGCCAGACTTGCGTATATCTGCCTGCTGTCTCGACTCAGCCGGTCGTGTATCCGCCTGACTCCCGCCCGTTTTATTGTCGAGAGCAGTCGCGCCGCCGCTGCCGCCGCTTTCCCCCTGGGTTGAGGCTGGTTTGACGTTGATCGCCCCGCCGTTCCCCGTTCCCGTTCCGGCTGGTGGGCCGGTGTGGATGACGGGGGTGAGTCCGAGCGCGGCCGGTAGCACGGGTACGGGGACGCCTTCATAGATACCGGCGATGGCAGTTCGATAAGCGTCCTTGATCGCTTCGATTTGGCGTCGTAGTGCGTCGATTTCGATCTGTGCCTGAGCGGCGTCTATTCCAGTGCCGGCGGCGCGCGGGGCGAGCTGCGCGATGCGGAACTCCGCCGCACCGATCAGAGCGTCCGCCCATTTGACCGCAATGATGGTGTCGAGCTTGGCCAGCAGAATCGCTTGAGCGGCTTCGCCGAGTGCGATAGCCGCCGGGGAGAGCCACTTGGCCAGTGCGCCGGCCATGTTGCCGACGCGGTGACCGGCGGCAATCTGCGCATCGAAACCTTCGGGTAGAGCTGCGGCGTAGTTGTTGGTATCGGTGTGGGTCTTCTGCTCGGCGGTGCTCGCTGCGGTCGCCTGTCTTTCGATGCGAGCCGCGACCGCCGCGAGCGCATCGTGGTCGATTTCGTACCAGTTGGCGCCGATCAGCTCGTGCGGATCACGGGGACGCTCAAGCAGTCCAGCGTCGGTGGCACTCATCGCGGCCCCCTCATCGCATAGCACATGCTGTTGACAGCGTTTCCGAAGTCGGTAGCCGCCACCCACAGCCGTTGATCATCGGGAGGCGTATAGGTCGGCAGACGGCCGGCGTAAGCATCCATGTACATCGCCTCCATTTGCAGCATCGTTCGGAGCACCGGGTCTGCCGCTTTTTCCGCGAGCCGTCGCATGTCTGCGGCTTCAGCCTTCATCACCGGGATGACCGCCATATTCAGCGTCCGCTGTTCAGCCGACCACTGCCCCGCTGGGATGTCAGGGTCGGTCTTCACCCAATCGGCACGCTTCGCGCGGTAGTCGTCATTCAGGTGTGACCATTCGGCGCATACGGGGTCGGGTGTGGTGGGGATGACGGGGTTGAGTGGTTCGGTGACGGTGATGGTTTGGGGTGCCGCGGCCGGCGGCGACGTCTGGTCGTGGCGGTTGGTGGTCGCACCGATCGCGCCGCCGATGAGTCCGGCGATCAGTAGTGCGGCAGTCGCGCCGGCGGCCAGGGCTATCCACTTTCCGCGGGAGGAGCGGCGGGGCCGTGCGGGGTGTTTGTCGGCGGCGGCGAGGACGTCGGCGTATGGGCGTTGGTTGAGGTCGGCCACGGCGGTGTGGATCGCTGCGGCGGGTGCGGCGACGTCGGTGAGGTTGCGGACGACGCGCGCCAGGGCGGTCTGGTGTGGATTGAACCGCGGGCCTTCGGGGGTGGGTGTTGCGGGCACGAACTGGCTGATCTGAGCGGGGGTGAGGCCGGTCGCCGCGGCCAGTTCAGGCAGGCTCATCCATTGGGGCTCGGGTGGGGCGTGGGTGGTCATATCGTCACCGTTTCGCCGCTGTTGGCGACGCGTTCAGCGCCTCGCCGGTCGGCCGTATCGACCCGTTCGGGGGCTGCGACCATTCCCTCACGGAGCTGGTCGACGCTGCTGTTGAACGTCGCGGTTTCGGTGCGAGCTGCGGTGAGGAATGTGCTGGTGGTGGTGGCGATGGCCGCGCTTCGTGTGTCACCGCCTGTCGGACTGGCTGGGAAGTCGGTGGGTAGGTGCATGCCGGCAGATTGCGCAGCAGCCGCGCCAACGGTGGTGTCGCCCCGGATCGCCATGTGCCTCTCCCCATCGTTTCCAGTGCTGTGACCTCAGCGTATGTGCTGCCCTGCCGGATTTCGACACCCGCGCTCACCAACGCGGCAATTTGTTGGAATTACGCATGTTTGATCTTTTGGATAAATCGCGGCGTGCAATTGTGGGCATAGAAAAATGCCCGCTTCTAATTGCCTTTTTGGTGTGCGGTTGTCCAATAGTCCGGTAATTTTTCCATTTCGTTGCGTTGTTCAATTATCGACTGCGGGTCGGTGAGGCTGGTCAGGACTGCTTGTTTCAGTCCGGCGTTGTTTTGCTGGTCGCCGGTTGTGTCCCATTGTGCGACGCGGTTGCGGTACCAGCCGATCCAATCGTTGGTTTCACCGCCGGCGGCCAGCCCGGCGCGGTACAGCGCGCCGAGGTTGTCGCGGTGAAACGTCGACATGAATGGGTCGAGAGGTGATGGTTTCCGCAGCGATGCGCCCAGGATCGGGGTCCGCAGCAGGTGTGGGCTGCTGGCTGCTCGGAGTTCGGCCCAGTTCCGGTTTTGGGCGTCCTCGTAGGCGTCGAATCGTTCGAGCGATTCGCGGTACCAGGCGTCGAGTGCGCGGCGCCAATCGCCGCGGGCGGCGTGGGGTTCCCAGTCGGCGACGGGGCTGGTGGCGACTTCGTACAGTGCCAGGTCTTCGGCGTCGTAGTGCCCGGTCGATGCCGCCGCGGCGGGTGGGCGTCGCCCACCTTCGTCGCTGTAGAGCACGGCTTCGACTGTGAGGGTGTCGCGCCAGTTCGGCGTGAGTGTGCCGGCGCGGGCGGCGGTCAGCACGTGCGACCGGAGCCGGTAGCGGGTGACCTCGACTTTGGTGGAGCCGCCGGAGTTGTTCAGGCGTTGAGCGCGTGCCTCTATCTCCCTCATTTTGCGTCGCATGGCGTCGTCGTTGCTCATGGTCTCGAACCTTCCCTGTCTGGTGTGCGCCAGTAGTCGGGTATCGGGTGTGTCGGCAGCGGCGGTAATGGCGGTGCAGCGCCGAACGCGCCGTGGTAGGGGTCGTTGGCCACGTCAGCGTCCCGCGGTGTGCTGGGTGCGTGCCCCCAGTGGGGCATGTCGTGGTTGAGCAGGGCCAAGTGGTATTGCTTGCGGCGTTGGCTGTCGCCCCAGTGGTGTAGGCGTTCGGCCAGCCAGTCGCGCCAGCCGTTGTCGGCTCCGGTCCCGGCCTCGATGCCCGCGCGGTAGGACACTTCCAGCAGATCGCGCTCGATGCGCTCCTGGTCAAGCCGGTATTCCTCGACGCCCGCACTGGTGGAGTCCGGGCGGGCCAGCCGGATCACTCGGGCTGCGAGGTCGGCGTCGGCGGCGACCGCTGATGCTGCGGCGAACCACTCATCTAACGCTGCCCGCCAATCCCCCTTGGCGGCGTGCGGTTCCCACGCCGCCGGCGGTATGTGGGCGACGTCGAGCGCCGCGCAGGTCTGCACCGTATCGGCGTCCAGATCGGCGCATGGGCCGCGTCCACGCTGGCCCAGCACGCAGGATTTCAGGACGGGTCCGGCTACTGGCTTCGGCGGCGGCGGTGGCGGCGCGGAGGCCACGGGTGTGCCGGCAAGGATGGCGGCCAGGGTGTGCGTTGCCCCGCCCAGCGGCTCGAACATGCTGCGGCGGGGCGGTGGGTTCATCGTGCGGGCGATGAGGTCGGCCCGCCAGGTGAGAGATAGCCGGCCTTCACGGGCGGCAGTGAGGACGTCGCCCAGCACCCACGCGTAGTGGCTGGTGTGCAGGCTCCACCACTTACCAAGTGCAGCCATCCCGACTACCCTCCGCTCGCGGTGCCGCGCTGGTAGTAGCTACCACCGCAGGTCAGGGCCGGAAACCGGGGGTGTGCCACCCCGCTACACATGCGAGAATGAGCGAAACCCGCTATTACCTGGTTACCAGCTATTTCTGCCGGGGAAAACCGCTCGTCCGCGCTTCCGCTTCGCACGCTTGAGCCGAGCGTAACCCCCTTGTCAAGAGGACTCAGCAAAAGCATTAGCACCTCCCTTGTTTGCAAGCACATTTGCATGCAAGCATAGTTGCACGCGCGTGAGCGTGCAACTATGCTTGCATGCATGACAGCAGGCCGGACGCTCGCGGTCGCCATGCAGAAGGGCGGCGTGGGGAAGACGACAACCACCATCAATTTGGCCTATGAGTTCGCCTGTGCGGCGTTGTCGGTGCTCGTCGTCGACCTCGACCAGCAGGCGCACGCTACGAGCGGACTAGGGATCACGGTCAGCGGCGACGACGCCAGCATGTACGAGGTGCTGCACGTCGAGCGCTCCGAGCGTGTGCCGCTGCGGGAAGTCATCAAGAAAACGGCGTTCGGGTTCGACATCGCCCCGGCCACGCTCGCCCTGCGCTCTCTGGACGCCGGCCTCGGCCCTGGCGGGCAGGCCCGGCTTGCCCGCCAGCTCGAACAGACGGACGGCTACGACGTCGTGCTGATCGACTGCCCGCCGGCGCTGGGTGAGTTGACGATCACCGCCTTGGCCGCCGCTGACGACGTGATCGCCGCCGTAACTCCCGGCGACTTCGAGCTCGACGCCATGCGCAAGCTCGGCAACGCCGTGCTCGACGTCCAAGAATCACTGAACCAACGAGTGGATATCCGCCACGTACTCATCACCCGCTACGACGGCCGCAACATGCTCGACAAGAACGTCCGCGAGCGGATACGCGCCGATTGGCCCGACGAGTACCTCGGCGAAATCCGGCTACGGGTGCGCGTGGGTGAAGCGATCGCCCGACAAATCCCGGTAGCCATGCACGACCCAGCCGGCGACGCCACCACCGACTACCGCCGCGTCGCAGCCACCATCGCAGAAAGGATTCGCGCCCGTGTCTAGCAGCAGCAGCAAGGCCCCCGGCCTCGGCGAACGTCAAGGCGTCAGCACCCGCCCCACCCGCGAAGAACGCCGCCGCGAAGTCGAGCGCGTCCAAGCCGCTCCACCCGACGACGACACGGCCGCCGCAGCGCAGGAAGCCAGCCAGGCGGCGGCGCTGACCAAGATCGCCCCCCGGAAGAAGCCATCAAAAGTGCCGTTCAACACCTACATCACCGCCAGCACGCAGCAGCGCATCGAATGGCTGAAAGGCCGCGGCTACGCCGTGACCGACATCGCCGAAGAAGCACTTCGGGAATTTCTGGACCGCGCCGGCGTGCCCGCCAACGACAGCGCCAGCGAGCGGCACGCAACCTAATTGCACGCGTGCATGCTGTACTGCATGCACGCACCCGTGCGCGCACACAAGCACGTTGGTAAGTGCGGCGCGCAGCTATTTGCCCGCAAACCCTGAGTCGCGGTCGCGCGAGCCTATTACCAGCCTTACTACCGGGGCGCGCGTTCTATTACGGTGTCGTTCTCATCAAAACGGCGCAGATACATCGGTTGCATGGATCGCTCGCGGCGCGGGACTTCATTCTCGAACTTTATTTGAGTCTGGCGCGGTAAGCGTCGAAATACCCTCCCGGCTATAAAACGCTTATCGACTACCGGCCGGTGCGACACGTGGCCGGATTTGGGTCCTCTTGAGAACGTCTCCGAAACCGGCTTACGTAAAACGCATGCGCAATCCGCAGTGGTGTCCAGCGTGTCGTAACGCCGCTTTCAGAAACTCTCGTGGTGTGGTTAATGGCATGGCAGCGACAAAGACGACGGGACGTCCACACTTGGGGGACCGTCATGTGTGTACAGCGCGGGTGCCGATACCCGTTCGTGACGCGCTCGACGCGCTCGCCGCCGAGGCCGGCACCGATCGCTCGACTGTGCTCGCCGATCTGGCGGCGGCGGTGGCGGGCCGACCGGACCTCGCCCGCCATGTGCGGTTCGACGCCCAGTTTCTAGGCCGAATCGACAACGACGGGGGTTTGCCTCTGGCTATGTAACTCCGCAGGGAGGCGTCTCGGCAGGCTTTGGTCGAGCACGCCCTCAGATGGGACATCTGAATACCTGGCGTGCGGATTTACCCCTGACATGACGAAAGCCCCGCTCACGCGGGGCCACGTCTGAGGTTTCGAGTCGAGTTACCCGCTCGGCTCGGGGTCCGCACCCCGCCATCCCCGAAGGGACGAATGTCTTACCAGGACACGTCTCACGGTAGCGCACACCCTTTTCTCACACCAGGGGACGCGCGAAACCGTGATCTAAACCGTAATCAATTCCCTGGTGGCGCGCGGCGCGCTATGCGCGTAGCGCCGTCGTCAGGATCGCGCGCTAGGCGCATAGCGGCGTCGCCGGCTCGGTTCGGGCGTGGCCAGGTCGCTACCGCGGTGGGTTCGCCGTGCAGCGGTGCGGTGTCGGATCGGCTGCGCAAGGTACGCGCCGCGGAGTCGCGCCGGGCGTGGATCGAACGGCAGGGTGAGGCCGACCCGGCGACTCCGGTGTGGTTGTCGCGTGACGGCTGGCTGGATGATGTGCGGGCGTGGGCGGCGTCGCCGGATTTCGCGGCGGTGTGCGCGTCCGTGCGGGTGTCGATCACGTCGGCCACGGTGGTGGCGGTCGCGGTGTTGTGGGCGAGCTTCGCCGATCACGGGACGGGCCGCAATGCGGCGGTCACCAGGGCGCGGATCGCCACCACCGTGGGTTGTGCGGCTAAGACGGTCAGCCGGGCGTGGCAGGTGCTCGGAGCGGCCGGGTGGGCGGTGGAGGCCGCGCGGGGGCACGGCTCAAGCTCGGGCCACACAGCCGGCAATCGGCCGTCGATTTGGCATCTGGTGAGCCGCCGGCCCGTCCCGGCGGCGGCTGATTCTGTGGGGAATGTCCACCTACCGGCGAAGCCGGGTAGTTGTCTTTTACCTCTCGTAGAGAGTTACTCACCAAGCGTGCGCGAACGCGCACGCGAGCATGTTTCACCCTCCGATCAACCCCGCCAGCGGCGGCGCTGGCGCGCCACGCCGCGCCCGCTGGCGGTACAACGGCTGGCCGATGAGTTGGCCGGCAACGCGTACGGTCGCCGAGGACTCTGCCACGGTCTCAGCCGCGGCCATATTGGCGCTGTCTGCGACGCACTCACCTCCGCTGGCATCGACCCGGCAGTCTGGACCGCGCGGGACGTGCGCGCGGCGCTGGACGCCGATATGCGGGCTACTGGCTGGTCGTGGCCGGATCAGATCGAGCGGCCTGGTGCGTTCCTGGCGGCGCGGCTGCGCCGCCTGCCTGCACGCCCTGACACCACCAGCCCGGTTGACTGCGGCACAGCCGCCGGCCTGGAACAGGACCGCAGGGCGCCAGTGGAGCCGTCAACCTCGCCGGTGGAGTTCACCGCACCGCAGCGTGCACGGATCGCCGCGGCGAAGGCGTACGCACACCAGACGATTGCCGATGCCCGTCAGCGCCGCGCCGACCGAGAGACGGCGGCACCACGCCGCCGCGTGTCGCCAATGCACGCCGCGGCAGCGACACCGGCAACTACGGGGGCGTGCTCATGCTGTGGCGCACCAGACGCGCCGCACCGCCGCTATCTGCCCGCCCACCGCGCGCACGTGTGTGACGACTGCTGGGGCGCAACATGAACAGTGCATGCCTATATGCACGTAAACATGCAAGTAGGGTTGCATGCTAAGATACATGCAACCCTGTGGTGAGAGGGAGCCTGTGCGATGGAGCATGTGATTTCGACTGGTGGGCGGACGTATCGGGTGCCTGCCGGTGATGATGACGTGGACGCGTTTCTGGCGTGGCTGGTGGAGTCACGCGGGGAGCCGGCGACGGTGGCGGCGTTGTCGCGGCAGCAGGTGTTGGCCCGGATCGCGCGGTCGGCGATCCCGGCGGGTTTCCCTGAGCCTGATGTGGTGATTGGTGATGCCGGCCGCGACAGCGGCGGCTATACCCGCGGGTGGCTGGCGGCCTCGGTGGCGGCGTGGGAGTGCGTGCAGGCCACGGTCGCCGATACCGGCGTTGAGGGTGTCGACGATGATGTGAGCGGCGAGCGCGGCGACGACGCCGGTTCGGCTCAGCAAGCCAGCGAGGGCGAGCCGGAATGGCGGCCGGGGGCGCGGCGGTGGTCGGGTGTGTCGGCGAGCGCTGATACTCGAGTGGCGATCCTGACGAGCCGGGGCGCGCTGACCCCTTCCGGTGTGGTGTTGACCCGCGGGCCGCTGCCCACGGGCGCGGACCTGGCGCGATTTGTGTGGCACCGCTGGCCGACCAAGCCGGCGCAGACTCCGCAGGTGTGGATCACCGCGCCGGCGTTGGTGGCGGCCGGTATGACCCCGCCGAAGAGACCACCGACCGCCTCCGATGACCTGTCGGCGGCGGTGGGCAAGGTCTTCGGCTGTCAGGTGACCGCGGCGAAGGCGGGTTGGTTCACCGCGGTATTCAACCGTGCTGACGCGGAGCCGGGCACTGAATCCACCGCCGATGGACGCCGGGTGCACCTGGTGTTGCTGCCGTTTTTGTGGCTCGATCCGGCCGGCCAGCGACCTAAAGACCTGGGTGTGGCCGGGACTCGCGGGACGGCGACGGAGCTGCCCGCCGATGAGGACGCCGCGGCGGCGGTGTTGGGTGAGCGGATCGCCTGGCTGGTGGAGTTCGGCGAGGGTGTGTTGCCGGCGGCGCGGCCAGCGTCGGTAGGGGCGGCGTTGCTGGACGCGGTGCGCCGGCGTGGCCGCTCGGCGCACCGGATCGAGGCGTGCCCGCTGCCGGACACGGTGTACGCCGAGACGCCGCGGCTGGACCCCGATATCGAGAACTGGAAGAACATGCCGCACGATGCGAAGGCCGATCGCGTCGATGTCGAGGTCGATCAGCGGGCGGCGTATCTAGCCAGCGCCGGTCAGGTAGAACTCGGCTACGGCGGTGTGCCGATCGAGCTGAGCAAGGCCGATCCGGCGGTGTTCGCCGAGAAGAACCCTCCGTACGGGCTGTGGCGGGTGACCACACCGCCAGCGGCATCGTTAGACGGGCTGAGCCGGCGTCTGCCGCTGCCGCACGGCTACATGCAGTGGGATGGTCCGGCGACGTTCTGGACCACTACACGGGCCGTTCAGCACCTCGTCGCGCCGGTTGAGGACGGCGGGGCCGGGCTGTCGGCCGGCGAGCTGCGTATTGACGGCGCGTGGGTGTGGCCGCAGCACGGGCGGCTATTGCGCACGTGGGCCGACATTCTGCGGGCCAAGCTGGCCGAGGCGACCGCCGCGGGCCGGCAGGATCAAATCGACACCATCAAAAACATCTACAAGGCGTTTCTCGGGCGCATGGCCGGCGGGCAGCACCCACCAGGCCAGCGGCACTACCAGCAGCCGGTGTGGGCGGCCACCATCCACGCCGATACCCGTTGGCGCGCACTGCGTTACGCCACCCACATTGCCACCACTTTGGACCTGTACCCGATCGCGGCCCGCGACATCGACACCTTCGTCTACCGCATCCCGCCGAATCTCGACCCTGCGGTGCTGACCGAGGATTCCGACGCCAACGGCAAGTACCGCGTCAAGCGAATCGTCGGCGAGGACTGAGCCCGTGGAGCACTGGGGACTGCCGTCCGAATCAGGCCAGGCACCGCGCCCGGCAGCACAACCAGCAGCACCCGGCCAGGTCACCCCGTCAACCGCCGGCGGCGGCTTCGGGTCGGCGTTTCGGTCACTGGTTGGCCGTAAGCTGCGCGAGCTTGGGGGGCGCTGGCGCACCCGTTCGGAGCGGGCCAGACGCGCCGAGGCCGCCCGCCGCGGCGCGGCCGAAATGGCGCGGCGCATTGAGCGAGAAACCGGCCACAGGCCCGCAGAGGCGACCATCCGGCGCAACGCACGCCTGGACCGCACACCACGCGGAGCCGATCAAGCCCGTCTTGACCGCCAAGCCCGCATCGACCAGGCCGGCGGCATGAACGCCTTCGCCAGACAGGCCGGTGTCAACCCGCGCGCCGTCCCACGCTGGCGCGATCAAGGCCGGCCACTCTCGCCGCGATCGGTGCGAATCGTGGCCGACGTCATAGGCACCCTGTGGGCCAACGGCGAGCCCTACCCGAGAGCGCTGACCGCTGACGTGACCGTGGACCCGCCGGAGGCTGATGCCGCGCTGGCGGCTTATGCGGTGGGTGATTGGGATGCGCTGGGTGAGGTGTTGGGGCCGCTGATCGCTGAGCAGGTGGATTGGGCTGGTGAGGCTGATCGGTGGTTTGAGGTGGAGGCGATCACCGACGTGACGATCCACTGACCCCACCCACCACCCGACGCGCGTTTTGCGTGCAGTGGTGCGTGCATGCACACACGCATGCGAGCATGTAGAGTGTTACGCGTCGTGAACATTTATAGCTAACTCGATAAGCTATACAAACAGATGAATATTGATTTGCTAATGAGGCGTAGCCGAATGGTGTCGAGCATGATAGAATCAACGTAAAGCAATGTTACACAACAAAATACGGTCATAGTCGAATCGGCGCAGCCGAACGACGGAGTAAGGAAAACTCGAAAAATGTTGATTATCAACAATATTCACGCAACAAACGAGTTGGGCGTAGCCCAACAGGTAACGTGAGAACAACGAAAACTATTGATATACAACATAATTCACAAACCAGCAAAGAGCGCCGCAGGCGCTCGACAGAGTTTGCCGGG
>NZ_PDCP01000132.1 GCF_002553505.1 Mycolicibacterium agri
ACAACCGCACCGGCGAGTCGGGCGGACGGGGCCAAAACAGACCGTCCTACCGGGGCCAAATCAACCTGTCACAGCCAGTGAGATCATCGCCGTCCGCGAAAGCGGCCTCTTCAGCAGTGATCGCACCACTGTTAGCGGTGTCGTCCAGCGAGGGATATTCGATGTCACCGCCGCGCTCGGTGGTGAACACATCGACCTCATTGGCCAAGCCGCCGAACGCCTTTTGAACCTCGACCAGCTTTTGACGGAAGCCTGGGCTGACCAGATAGCCACCTTCGGAGTCGGTGCCGACCTGCTGAGCGCGAAGCTCGGTGATGTCCGAGTTGGCCTGGCCGGTGCGAAGATACGCCTCGAAAGCGCGGTCCAGCGTGTCGTCCTGCTTGGCGGTTGCGACGTTGACTGCGGCGGCAATGCTGGCGTTGGGTGCCTCGTAGGCGGTCTGACGCTTGCGGATTTCCTCGCTGCGCTGGGTAGCCTTAAGCTCGGCTTCCAGCGTCTCGTAGCGCTCTGCCTCTTCGTCGGTGAAGTTGCGACCCTCGGCGGCGTCAACGATGGAACGCTGCTCGGTGAGGATGTCTTCAATGGTCTTCAAAATTACTACTGTCCTTTCGGAAGGTTGACGCGGGCACGCGCCCGAATCAGTTGGGTACGGCCATCAGTGGCCGGAAGGGGGATGTCCGCAAGCGAACGCAATTGGACTGATGTGGCGCTGTAGGCGGGCGCAGTAACCGGGGAGACCTCGACCAGGCGGGCCACGCTGGTGTGTGTGCGAAGCTCCCGACCATCGGGCGTTCTGCCCCAATCCTCTTGGCCGGCAATGAAGCCGAAGCTCATGCCGCTGAGGTCACCACGGCGCACCAGCTCGCGCAGGTCATGGCCGTAGCTGGTGTCCGGAATGTGCAGATCGAAGTGCAGGCCTGTGCTGTCGGTGCGCAGACGCAGCGTGCCAGACGATTGGCGCGCCAGCAGCATGGAGCTGTCGTGCTGATAGTAGGCGCGAACGTCGTTGGCCGGATCAGCCAGTGCGGCGTCGAACGCAGTTGGTGCCAAGGTTTCTAAGTAGCTGCCGAAGTCGGCGTAGGCACCGAACACGGCGGCGTAACCGCTGAGAGTGTTGCCGCTGATCTCGGATCTCAGTTCAACGCTGAACAGATTCACTGGTCCGCCTTTCCTTGAGTTGTCGCCGAATCAGATCCCACACGTCGGCCTCGTATTGGCCGACTCTCTCAGCAACCCACATGTGCAGGTCCAGCACTTCGGCGGTGACTTTCTCAACCGTCATCGGTGGCCGCCTTTTTCCAAGGGCTTGCGGTTCAGGATGGCCCGTGCCTCGTCCAACGACAGCAGGCCACTAGCAACCTGGTCGATCAGCAACCGGATCTCGGTCTCAGGATCAGGCGATACCAGTGAGCGGAAGTCGAACTCGGCTTTGCGATTGGCCGGCAGCAACCTGGTCAGCCGAGCCTCGACACGCCGTGTCCACGGTTCCAAGGTGTATTTCGCATAGCCCCGGTTCTGTTCACTCAGACCGGCACCGAAGCTGGTCTGCTTCTCGGTCTGGCCCAGGAGGTGTGGAGGGATGCCGAACCACCGCGAGACCTCATCGACGGCGAACGCGCGAGACTCCAAGAACTGTGCGTCAGCAGGATTCACGCTCCACGGGGTGATCTTCAACTTGCGGTTGATCACCGATACGTCGCCTGCGTGGGCCTCCCCTGCGATCTTGCGCGACAGGGCGTCCTTGACCGCTGCGGCCTCTTCCTCGCTGAGCGTGTCCTCAGGCGTGACGATGGCGCTAGACAGGAGACCGTTGGAGAACAACCGTGCCGCACTGCGTTCCGATGCGATGGCCGCGCCGAGGCTGTTCTTCGCAATGGTGATCGGCGAAACGCCGCAGACGCCATCGAGCGAGATGCCGGGGATGTGAACGATTTCGGCGTCGGTGAGCTGCCGAGACTGCCCGCTTTCCAATTGGACGCGGTACAGCTTGCGGCCGTTCCTGACCTCCACTCCGACACACTGCGGCGGTAGCGGTTGCAGGGCCAGCAATTGGCCTGCCCCGCCAAAGACCTTGAGGAAGTAGGCGTTGCCGTGCAGTAGCAGCGACACCATGAGGAATTCGACCCACTCGAATGCCGTCACCCCGTGGGGACCGGCAGGGTCGTCGAGCCATGATGTGGTGCGCTGTGTGGTGCCGTCTGGTTGCGTCACCACTGTGCGCAGGGGTAGGGAGGCGATAGAGCCGCTGATCAGCGAGACACACCTGTAGACGGCTGACAGGCCCATCGCCGTGCGGTCGGAGACGCTGACACCGGCGAGGGAGGGCGTGACGCCGAACAGCGACAGCGCAGCAGGGTCGGCGATGCTGACACTGCGCTCTTCTGGCGGATCGGGCGATCTGAATAAGCGGGTTAGAAGGCTCAAATGGCTTCTCCTAGTTAGAAAACGACAAGTTTGGGTAGCGGCTTGGCCGGATGCTGGGCGCGGTCGTAGCAGAGCGCTAGCGCGATGGCAGCGTCGATGTGGCCGCGGCTCTTGGACTTGGTGAGGCGAAAGCCTGTGTCGGTGTGCGTGGGCATGGCATTGAGAATCTGGCGCTCGAAATCGCCCGCGCCGTCATGAGATATCTCGCTGCGCATGATGGCCTCATAGAGAGCGCCACAAGCGGGCACCATGCGCTCAGGGCTCTGGGGGAACTCCGTCATTGGTAAGCCTTCATCGGCTAGACCCGTTGCCGGTAGCTCGAAATGGCGCGGGTCGAACGCAACCTCTACGAGGTTGTAGGTGCGATCCAATTCCCGTAGATAGGCCATCACACCGGAGACATCTATGGCCCCGTCTTTGCGCGGGTTCCATATCTTGGCCGTGGTGTGAAGAACCCCATCGGGGCGACGCTGACCAATGACTACCGCGGTCGAATCCCTTTTCAGACCAACGTCTACCCCGACCCACGTATCTGCACCGGGCTTAAGGACGTAGCCGGATCGCAGCGCCTGCCACACCTTGCGGCCGTCCACACCCAACCAACAGTTGACACCCTCGACCCACTGCGCCAGTCGGAACAAGCGGAATTCAGATTCGGGCATCATCTCCACGTCGTTGCGTAGCGCGTCGATGCTGAGATACCCCTCGGTGATAGCCGGGTTAGCGAGCA
Organism: Mycolicibacterium agri; assembly: GCF_002553505.1. GTDB lineage: Bacteria > Actinomycetota > Actinomycetes > Mycobacteriales > Mycobacteriaceae > Mycobacterium > Mycobacterium agri. Next base: position 3,155 of record NZ_PDCP01000132.1, read on the forward strand.
ACCAGTTGGATTCCTCGCGATAGTCGCAATCATCAGGTGCCGATAGCTCGGTGTATGAGAACCCGGCCGGTGCCCTGCCCTCTTTGAACACCTGCCGCAGATGCCACAGGGCAGACTTGTCGCGGTCCACGCCGGGCGTGCCGATACCGACCACGAGGGACTGCTCACGCTTGCCGCCGGCAAGTACCATGGCATTCCAGCTCGCGAGAGGCTGGAAACCGATCTCGTCAACAATGGCGCAAGTGGGGTCGAGACCCTGTAGGCCGTCCACATCATGGGCGATGGGATAGCATTCGCCGCCGTTGTAGCCCACCACGATTCGCGCATTAGAGATCGCGGTATACATGATGGCGCGGCGATCGAGCTCGGGCTCTGCCGCCACCATCTTGCACGTCACGTCATACACCGCACGGGCAGCCTGTCCCACCGTCGTCGCCATGATCGGCACCTGAGGCTGCCCGGTCGGGTTCCTGTCGAACACCGCCCACGCCGCGATAGCGGCGAGCAGAGTTGACTTCCCCTGCCCTCGGGGCGCTTGCAAGACGGCCTGCCGCACACCAGGTGCCAGAATCTCCGTAATCCAGTCCCGTTGGAACTGGGCCAGCTTGATCGGCTTGCCAAAACCGACACCCTTTGGGCTTCGGCAATACGTTTCGATGAAGCGGATGGCACGCTCGGCGGGGTCTTTGGTCTTCCAGCGGTACCACGGCGGCTCTGACAGGTCCTTGAATCGCCGCTTAGCGTTGCCGCCATTGTCCATTAAATCCATCAAATCTCATCCAAATCGGCGTCGTCCCAAAGCTCGGCGGCACGGCGGAACATCGCGAACTCGGGGGTGGCACCGTTGTCGTCGCTGGCCGACCGCCCGTATTCGAGAGTGTTGATCTTGGCCGGATCGTCGTCCGAATAAACTTCCCCGATCTTGATGCGGCGATAGCTCAGTCGCTTGTATGGGAGCTTGCGGCCCTTGACCTCGATGCTCCGCCGCGCCTCGCCGGTGTCCATCGGCGTCAAGCTCTGGACCGTGTCGGCCACCAACCTCGGCAGAGATTCCAGCCCTGCGCGGAGGTCGGTGTCCTCGCTCAGCTCGTCAAGTATCTCCTCGGCGGTGATCTTTTCCATGTTTGCTGCTCACTTTGCTGGTCAGTGCATAAAATGCCTTTTTATAAGTGTGCGGAACGGCCCGGGCGTCGAACAGGGCCAACGCTCCCGAACTTTTTGCGCAGGTCAGAGGGGATTTTTACTCGAGCGCACCCTGTTTCCGCAGGTCCCGCCGCAGGGCCGTCGCTGCATGACCATGCACGTCTATGCATAATCATCCGCTGTTAGATGTTCGCTGAAGGGGCTACCTGCGGCCACCTTTGCTTGAGTTGCAGCGCCCGCACGACGGGGCCAGATTTCCCCGCCGATGGTTGGTCGGGTCGCCGTCCGCGTGGTCCCAACTCGTCGCTGGTGCGCCGTTGCACAAGATACGCAGCGTGCACCGGCCTGATGGCCTGCCCGCCGACCGATAGGCAGCGTGGTCGTATGTCGCGTTGCGCCGGCGGCGATGGCAGGGACGGCAACGACTACCGCCCGCCATCGCCATCCTCCCGCACTCGTCGAGACATGGCCGTTGGACCATCATCAGAAGGGCACCATGCCAGCGGCAGCAGTCGCGAAGCTCAAATCGTTTGCGGTCTGCTGGACGTTCTGGCGATTAGGTGCCTGCACAAAATTTTCAATGTGCACGCCGCCGCGGGCCTGCTGCTGGGCCGCCGGATCTTGGCCTTGCTGCTGCCCCTGGTCCTTCTGCTGCCCCTGCTTCTTGTCCTGACCGCCGGCACTGCTTGGGAGCGCAGGGCCGGCACTAGCGACAGCGCCAGCCAAGCGGCCCAACCAACTATCGCCGAGGGATGCGCCGGGACCGCCATCGGGATCGGAGACGGAGAGTGCGTCCATCGCGCCCTGGGCAAGGTGCCCCGCGACCTCGCCGCCGTATTGGATGGTCCTCTGGATCATCTGCATGGCGATCTGTGCCGCAGCGCCGCCGCCTGGGAACATACCCGCAGCAGCACCCGCAGCGGCACCGAGAATGCCGCCACCGCCACCAGCGCTGCTGCCAGACGGCTGCCACCCCGCAGGAGCGGCCGGCTGCTGAGTCGGCGCGTACGACTGCGATTGCGCGGCCATTGGCGCAGCCGCAGGACCAGGGAGCGGTCCGAGGCCTTGACCGGATGCGGGCGAGCCGATAGGCGGTGCCCCTGTTGAGGGTTGACCGACCGCTGGTGCTGGCGTTGGTGCCGTAGGCGCGCCTGGCGCGCCGCCCGGCGGGGCGACGTTAGAGCCCACCGATGGGGTTGCACCGGGTACTGGTGTACCGCCCACAATGGTGACCGGCAACGGGATCGGAATGTCTGGCCCATGCGCAATGGGACCTGCCGGGCCAATCGGCGCGTCGGTCGGTGCGACCGGACCAGCAAGCGGACCAGCGCCCATAGGCCGGTAGTAGTGCGACGTGAATGCCGGGTCAGCGGCACCAGTGCCACCGATGCCGCGGTTGGCCGCAGCAGCGTTGCTACCCCAGTTGAAGGGCGTGCCCCCGGGGAGGGTCGCCTGCATGTGACCGGAGTTGAAGCCCACGCGGAAATCACCGGGGCCGCCAATGCCTGGCACAAAGCCGTGCTCGGTAAGCCATTGGTCGGCGTTGTGTGTCGACATCGACCGGCCAGCTGTCGGACGACCGTCAAGGATGTTCACGAGGTCCTCGACAGCGCTGGAGCAGTCGCCGATACCCTGCGTGAGGTCGGCTATGCCGCTCTGCGAATACTTACCTGCGGGGACGTTGGCCAGCAGCGCCGCGTCACCGGGATAGCCGTATCCGTACGGAACGGCGGCAGTGCTACCTAAAGTGCTGCTACTACTGTCGCTTGCTTGGCTTGCGGCAATGCCTTGCGGGGTGAACTCCGGCCCGAATGCGCCTTGTGCGGCGGCGATTCCGATAAGACCTGAGCCTTCGTTGGGGTTGGCGTCGATGATCTTCTGCAATGTAGCTTGCAGCGGTGCCGTGGCAAGGTTGCCGATGAATCTCACGAGATTGTCTGCGAGACCGGCGATTCCGCGGGAGATACCAAGGTCGCGGTCGAGACCGGCGCCGAGCTTGCTCATAGTTTGGTGGGCCGACTTGGTTGACTCGGTGAACTTCTCGGTGCTCCGCTGCTTGGCTTCGTTTAGCCGCAGCTCGGCTTCGTATTGCTCACGCTCCGCGTTGGCGAGATCGTTTTTCTTGCTTTGGATCTCGGAAGCGGTAGCAGTGTTGGACTTCTCAAGTGCGTTGATGTCAGACTGCAACTGAGCGACCTTCGCGCGAGAGTCGAGTACCGAACCCGCCGCGCCGTAGAGGCTGGCCGAGACCGGGAAGCCCTGCAAGAGAGACATTGGGTCCTGCCCCACGTTAGGAACGACTGGCAGGCCTTCACCGGGACCGCCGCGGCCGGAACCGCGATTCTGGAATTGCTCAGTAAGGTTGGTAACCGGCCCTCCGGTCACTGCACTCGGCGGCGTGACATAACCGATCGAACCGTCTCGGCGCCGGTACGTGCCGGGGCCGGCCGGACCTTGGCCCGGGTGGGCGGCCTCATCAGCGCGTAGCCAACGGTCGGCCGGTGACAATGACTCCCATGGACCGGCCGGTGAACGCGCGGGTAACCCGCCTGTGGGCAGTTGGGTGGGTGCCGGCTGTGCGAACGCCGCATCAATCCGCGCACTATTCAACTTCGCCTGCGCCATCGCCTCGGGTCCGCGGATGAACGCGAACGCATCTGCAATGGCGGTTACAACGGCGGCAACCGGCTTAAGCGCCACGGTGATGAGCGGGATTGCCTTGGCGGCAGCGTTTATCGCCTCCTGCCACGAATAGAACAACGGCGATATTTCGGCTGTTGCCTTCGCGATACCGGGCATGACTTGGGCGATGAGGTCGGCACTCTGCACGATCAACGGCATGACCCGCTCACCAATCGGTGCTAGCGCCATGAACGTGGTAACCACGTCCTGCACCACGGGTCCCATCTGCTTGAGCATGTCGACGCCGGTAGCGATCCACTGCTGCAGGTCGCCAGATCTACTTGCCTCACGGATGAAGTCTGCGAAAGCCTTCGCCGCCTCGGTGGCACCCGCGGCGATCTCAGGCAGGAACGATGAACCTACCGAGGTCAGCTCGGCAAAAGCATCAGTCAGCGGAGCAAACGCCGGCGCCAACTTTTGGAACGCCTGCACGATGTTGTCGACCGCGCTACCGATGGCTGTTTGTGTCTGTGGACTCTGAAGCTGCTGCGCCACACCGTTAAAGGCTTGATTCATCGCCTCGGCAACGCCCGTGGTGAGGCCCTGAATGGTGGGCAAGAACTGGTTGGCCAGTCCCGTTAGCTGCGGTCCGATGTTGGCGAAGAACGCATTTTGCGTCGCGTTCTTTAGCTCATCGAAAGCGGGGACAAGCTCGCGGATACTCGTTGCGGCCTGGCGCGCGTTCGGCGAAAGTTGTTGCAGCGCTTCGGCGAACTTCTCAGGGTCACTCAGGTTCTCGAGCGCGTCCGAGAATCCAACTGTGGCCAGCCTTACCACGCCGAACGCCGAACCGACCGCCGTGAGGACACCGGGCAAAAGTCCGACGGCGCCCGAGGCTGCCGCTGCCACGCCCGCGAGCTGACCGATACCCGCGACAAGGAGGGCCATGCCGGCAGGCCCAGCGACCCGCGAAACGGCCCCGCCAAGACTGGCCACATTCGTCGTCAACGCCGAGACGCCGCCAGCGGCGTTGCGGGCGTCAGCGTCGAAACTGGAATATGCGCCGCGGAGTGTCCTCAATGCGCGGTCATGATCGGCGTGAGCGCGAGTCACTCGCTGGCTGGCACGCACGACGGCGTCGTAATCGGTGCCGCGCATCGCCTGGGCCAAGCGGTCCTGGGAGTCCTTCAGCTTGTCCGTAGCGCGTTGCATGCCGATCGTGGCGGCCTGCACACGCGGCGAGGATTGCGCGATACCGCGGGAGAATTCGTCGCCGAACATGCGACCGCTGTCGCGTCCCATTTGCTGGACTCGCCGATTTATATCGCTGGCGGCGCGGTTGAAATCGATCTTTCGGACGCGAGCGCCGATATCGACGGTTACCTGGGCCAAATTAAACCTTTCGATAAAGTTTTTTAGGGAGGAAGACGCCGCGCCGCCCGCCGACCCGGGAGCGCTTGTGCGCTGCAACCTGGGAGCACTTCGGCGGTGGTCGCCGGGCCAAGGAGAAGATGGAAAACCCGGCGCAAACCTTGCGGCGCGGCGTCATCGCGATGGGGAATGGAGTTAGACCCCACCCCATCGCGGGGGCTCACCGATCAGGAGGAGGTCGGCGAGATTGTTTGCTAGAGAACTAATGTTGCTTTGTGGCTTAACGGAATCGTGCGCAAATGCCGTTTGCTGCCTCTCCAGCAGGATTTTGAGCGCACCAGTGGCCCTCTCGGGCACTACCTACCGCCGATGGCCCGTGGTGCGCGCTCATCGTCTACTGGAGAGGCAATACGGGGTCCTCCAGTCTGGGAACGGGCTGAAGGCAAAGGAGCGGCAGGGAGCCCGCGACGAAGATCCTCGCTTCTGCGTCCTACCGGGGCGTGTTGGACTGGTGAACCGCGCCTTCAGGGAGCCGCTCGACGGCATCGACCAGCGCGTCGGCCACAGCGATCGCGGCGGGCGCGTCGAGGACGATATGAAAGTTTCTCCCCTTCACCGTGCGACTAATCCTTATGAGGCCAGAGGCCGTGAAGTCGACCGCGTACGGCGCACCAACGCGGGCGGGGATCGTCGTCACGCGAGTCTCGCCTTGGCGGGCGTGCATGCGCGGCGGCCGGTCTCGATGGCGGTCATGTGGATGGTGAAGCCGTCGTGGCGGGCGACGAATCCGTGCGCGTCGCGGGTCACCGGGACTGTGGTGGTGCTGCCGTCGTGAGTGACGACGGTAATGCTGATCGGTGTCAACTGTTGGGCTGTTCCTTTGATTCGATGCTGCTGCGCGGGAATCAATCACCGCTGCGGCAGGCTCGCGCATGGGCATTGACTTGATCGGACGAGAACTTCGCATTGCAGTAGGCGCAGGGCGTAGCCCATGGGTCTTTGAGTACGGGACACGTGGGCGCGTGATCCTCCTCGACCGGGAAGAGATTACAGTCCCAGCACTGGTGGGGGTCGCGACTATAGACAGTTGTTGTTGTGCAAAGACGCGGGGCGGGTTCCCCGGTTGGCGTACCAGGTTCGAGCGTAGGCGTGGCATCACCGGCATTGATCGCAACTGGTGCGCCGTGGGTCAGAGGCTGGCGCGTCCCCGAAGGGGCTTGAGCGCCCGACTCTGAACCACCAACAGAATTAGATATACCCGACATCACTTCAGTGTCGGTATCTCTTTTGTTCCTTTTAAGATGGTCCGGATTTCCAGCCATACTATGGTCCGGATTTCCAGCCATATGAGCGTCGTTAGGGGTCTCGGTCACATCGGTCATATGGTCCGGATTTCCGGCCATACGACGGGACCGATGCATGACGTACTCGTGCCGGTAAACGTGACCGGAGTCCTCGTGACGGTACTCGTTCTGTCTCAGCCACCCGGTAGCCGCGAGATTCTTGATCCCGCTACTCACGGCGTCCCTGGTTAGCCCAGTCGCCGCAGCGATCCCGCGCTGATTAACTCCGAAACCGTCGTCAAGCGACAGCAGATAAGCGGCGACACGGAAGCCGTTCGCCGATACGTCCGGATCGCGGACTAACCCATTCGGGAGTCGGGTGTGGTGCTCGCGCTTGATGCGCTCGCCGAGTAACTTAACGGTGGTTGGCTTTTTGTAGCCCATCGATCTCCTCAACCCTTATCGGGTCATCAATATGGTTATTCAAATCACGCACCAGGCTCTCTACCTCGCTGCGTTTAAGCAGAATCCAACTTTTGCCTTGGCGAATCACAATTCCCTGATCGCGGCGTCGCTGAAGTTGATACGCGCTCATTGCTGTATCGACCCCCCGTTTAGTTGTTAGGTATCGAGTCCGGCAAGCCGGCCGAAATGAATGCTTGTCGCCGTGTTCAGCTCCGAGATTTGCGCTTCGATCTGTTCCAGCGTCGGGCTCGGATTACCCGTTGCCTGCAGTGTCAAGCGCGCCAGTACGCGTTGGAAAGTTTGGAAATCGCATCCGCCCCGGTGGTAATCAAAAGCGACGGCTATTGCCTGACTTTCCAGAAACTTCAGGTAGCGGTATTTTTCCATTTCCTCGTCGTTCATACGGTCTTCAACCTTCCGTTTATCGCGAGCGCGCCGGCGAGAATTTCCCGGCCCAAGTCATCGGCGGTATTGGCGTTAATTGGCACCATGAATTCGTCGCCCTCGATTGAGCGGATAGTGAGAAGGACGGCGCGGCCTCCTTGGTCGGAGATGTGCACATCAAATGTTGCGCCGGGTAATTTACGCATTCAATTTTTCACTTTCTTTTCTCATGAGCTTTTTCGACCGCATCTCGACATCCTTGAATAACTTAAATCCGGTTGTTCGGCGAGCATTGTGCGCGCGCAAATTGGCGCGATGGCATTCGCGGCAGGTTCCGTTGGCGAGAAAAGACTCCGGCGCGTCCAGCGCGTGGCCGTTTTTGCAAATTTTCATAATAGGTGTGTTCCCCCTCCTATAAGGGTTTTTTATTTGCTGCACGTCGGGTTCCCCCATGCCGTGCCTGCCGGTCGGCGCCGCATCAGGCGGTCGGTCGCGGTCAGCTCGCGTTCCAAAATAAGCGCTGGGTCGGGTGGGTCG
>NZ_PDCP01000133.1 GCF_002553505.1 Mycolicibacterium agri
CTACGATGCATCACGGACCGACCAACCCCTGGTCGGAATCCAATAGCTCGAGCCTCCGGCGAATCCAGGGCGATTCACTTCGATACAAAGCTATTTGAATTGTGGTGCCTCGGGGCACTTGGACGCGGCCTCGCCGGCGCGCTGAACTTACCGGACCCCATGATCAACGAAGGCTGGCGACGAGGTGAGCCCGCTTACACCTTCGAGGGCTTCCCGGGGCGCTTGGATATGTTCTTTCAACGAAGCTTGTCAGCTATCGGCGAGGGTCATGTCGCGCGCTGGGTGAAGGACAATGGCCGGCGTCTGGGCGGCATACCGGACATTGCTATCCGCGCCAAGCCGACGGCGGGCGATGTTCGGTTCGCTGTCATCGATCCAAAGTTGCGACAGAGAGATCGATTACCGGCCGAAGAGCTCTACAAGATTCTCGGGTACTTGCAGAATTTCGACATCCGCCCCGCCATCGGCATGGTGCTGATCTACACAGCGAGCAGCGAGGTGACCGAGCCCGACATCTTTCACGACGGCGAAGGCGGCACGCTGATTTCGGCCGCACTTAACCCAGCAGCACCGCAAGAGGTTACTGGCGTAGTACTCGACCAAGTCAATCGCGCGGTGCTCAGCCTGATCGATTACAAGCTCCCATCGCAAGGTGGCGACGAAGCGGTGCCCACCGCGGAACTGACCGACGATGAACGAGCCGAGTTGGCCATCGAAGCAACAAAGGCGTCGCTGGCTACTTGGGGACAGACACACCTGAGTGAGATCGGCGCGAGTCGAGATAGAATTGAAACCCTCGTTGGCGAAACACGCTGGAAGGCACTGGATCAGGACGCACAAGTCATGATGGCTACAGCCGATCTCGTTGGTCACCAACTTGATCCGACCGCTGACTTCTCGGGTCCAGTGATCGGGATGTGTGCCGCGGTCGAGTACCTACTACATGCCTGCGCGATCACCCCTCTTGTTGGCGATGACAAAGACCGGCAACGTCAGACACGGACATTTGGTGCAGCGATCGACGCAATCGACCTAGCGTGCCAAGGGAAAGGTGGGGATCTCCCGCGTGATATTCGTACTCACTTTGAACAGTTACAGCTCAATGTAAGCCGGGTGGAGGACCTCATACCGACGTGGCGCCGGCTAAATCGCACCTTCCGTGTTCCAGCTGCGCATCGCAAGGTGCTCACGAAAGCTGACTGGCAACAGCTGTATCGGTTGGTTATGGGTGCAGAGACATTATTTATTCGCACGTACGACGCGATCCGTCCGCCAGGCTAGCCGTTGCCGCGGACCAACAGCAGGTCCACGCAAGTACCCCGCTGTCTAAAAGCACTTGCCGTTCGATGTCGTCCGAGCTGCGGTTGAAGATCTCCGCTAGGTAGGCTTCATGCAGCTCGTTACCGTGGACAAGCCTTTCCGTTAAGTCCTCAAACCGTGGGCGGAAGAGATGCTCGGCGTCCGGCACACACTTGTGTATGTACTCAAGCGCTATTTCAGTGCCTGCCAATGCCATAGCGAACAGCGGCTGTGGTCGTTCAGGGGCGACATCTGGGTCCGGACGGAACTTCCCGTCGACAAGATCGAGGTGGTTTCGCTCTAGGTCATGCCACGAACCATGGATGGCGCCCGAGCCCATCCGAAATGCCGAATAAGCGGTTGACCCAAGAAGTTTGAGCCTTTGTTGGGCGGTCGGCCATGGATTCTCCTTCTTAAGTCGACTCCGCGGAGGGATCTCAGACTCTGAAACACCAGCCGTATCAAAGGTTCGCTGAATGGAGCGCTCGATCCGCAGTTCGATATCGAGCTTCTGCCCACCACGGGCGGCAGCCTCTTTTTCGATGTCCTTCAGAAACTCTTTCTCGCCGATGAGGCTGTCGAGTACATACGCATCAAACCGGGAAGTGTCCGATGGATCCTCGAGGAGATATTTCAAAGATGACGCCGAATCGAGGAACTGACGTACGAGCTGCATTTGTTGGTCGCCGCCGTGGCCGTCGGCGATCCCGGCGATGATCGAACGCATCAGCTTGGTCATGCGTACGAGATGTCCAACGAGGATAGCCTCGTTGCGCGCAAAGCCATCGGAGTGTTGTTCGTCGAGCGTCCCAGCAGCCGCTACCACCAAGGCGCCGGCTTCCTTCAGTAACTCAAACGATGCGCGAAGGAACGGGTCCTCTGACGTGGCGGACGTAAGTGACTTGAAATCGACCTCGTACCGCGGAATGACGCTCAAATCGAGTTCTTCTTTGTCTCCCATGCAAATTCAAATTATAAGCGATGTCACGCGGTGCCAGATTTAGGCACCTAGAGTCGTGACGGCCCGCGGTCCGCAACGGCGGCAGCCGAAACGGCCTCCTCGATCTCGACGCTGAAGTGCGCGGCGTTCCGCTCGGCCCATGCCTTGTTGCCCTCGAAGCGGGCGGTTGTGGGCTCTTGGTCCTCCCAGTGCGTCGTCTTGTGGAGGGTGTAGACGTACTCAGCCTTGGGGACGGACCACTCGCAGGTGATGCGGTAGGTGCGGCGAAGCTCGGGATAGTGCACGTAGATGTCATCCCGCACCTCGGTGCCAAAGTGCGTCGCGTTTCGCAGCGCCCACTCGCGATCGCCAACCGCGACAGGGCTGAGGAGGAGTTCTTCCTTGGACTCGCGCCGGCTTGGCGGGATGTAGCCGCGGTAGAGGATCTTGTAGAAGACGTACATGTAGGCCGCGTGCTCGATCGACCACTCTCGGGTAATGCGGTAGTCAATCGGATCGAGCTGGCGCTTCTGCTGCGCACGTAAGACCGCCTGGAGGTTCTCAATCTCAAGCCGCGTCTCGGTATCGGGCGCCGCAATGTCGACGATGAGGCCCCACTCATAGTTGCGCATCAGGTGGGCAAGATCGCCGATCTCATCAGGCGAGCGATCCGCCGCCATGACCACCTGCCGGTTGCTATCAAACATCCGCTCAATGACGTCCAGCAATGCCGAGCGTGCCTCCTGCTTATCCTCGGGCGCGAACTCCTGAACGTCGTCGATCAGGAGCACGTCGGACTGGGCGTAGATGTCCTTCTTCTGCTCAGTGAACCAGGCCCCACGCTCGCCTTCATCGGGATGGGAAGTGAAAGCCTCAACCATGGTGTCGCCCGTGACCCATTTGACCTTTAGATCTGTGTGCAGTGCCGACGTGAAGTGATAGATCGCCCGAAGCAGGTGCGTCTTGCCGACGCCCTGGGCACCCCAGATGATCAGCGGGTTGTATGCCTTAGCAGGTGACTCGGCAACTGCACGAGCTGCGGCATGTGCGAAGCGGTTCGACTGTGCGACAACGAAATTCGTGAAATGATGACCCATCGATCCATGATGTCAGCCGGGGGTTCGGCGGGCAATGGCGTCTTGGTCAGTCACCGCTCATCAAATGATCTTGTCTTGCAACCGTCGGTCAGCGGCGGTGTGTAGACGACCTCGCCACAAGTCCGGCAGTAGTGGGTCCGGTGGGTAATGCCGCAGTCGCAGTGGGCGCTGCCGACAAGGCAGGTGTTCGCCTTCAGAGCGTGGCCGTTCGGGCACCGAGCGGGTGCTCGTTCCTCCCAGCCACGACGGGTGCGGCGAAGCTTCACCACACAGCAAATCGTACAAGTGTTCGATCTGTCGCAGCCCGGCAAGTCCCGACATTTGCCGACGACAGTTCCGCGGGGCAAAGCGGGCAATCCGGGCCGACGCGCGACACGCCGGACAACGCCGACATCCCGAGGCTTTGTCCACAGCAAACTACACTAGTGTAACTCAGGATTCCACCGGGCTGACCTGCGCATATCGTGCGTTGTCCACAGAAGCAGCCGGGGTGATCGGAGCGTATCCCCAACGCGCCCGAATTGTTGCGACATCGAGATACCGGGTGTCGTCTGCGGCGCGGCCTATGATCCAAGAAGCCCAGACCAAAGCCGGTTTGGGCCCGGAGTCCTTTGGTCTGGAACCTCTTGGCTGCTTGGTCGGCAGGCCTTGACGGTAACACCGGCACTCGCCGGGGCAGCGGTAACCCGCCAATTGCCCGACCCAGACTTCGCCATGCACGGCAATAGTCGTGCCTGAACAAGTGCAAGGAGCACGCAGTGGCGAAGAGCCAGAAGCCGAACAGCCGGCATGTCGTCCCCAGTCCGAGCGGTGGGTGGGACGTCAAGAAGCCGGGCGCGAGCCGTTCCAGCGCCCACACCGACAGCCAGCGGGAAGCAACCCAGCGCGCCACGGAGATCGTGCGCAACAGCGGTGGCGGCGAGGTCCGGATCCACGGCCGCGACGGCCAAATCCGCGACTCCAACACCGTGGCGCCAGGCAACGACCCGTACCCGCCCAAGGGCTGAACCGTGGCCGATCCGATCATTCCAAGCATCAGCCTGGGAGGCTTCGTCGAGTTCGCTTCGGCGATGTCGAGCGGTCGAATTACGGCCGTGCAGAACGTCATTGCGAACGAGTTCGGCGGTTACGAACCCAGCCACGACTTCTACCGCCAGTTCCGGATCGCCATCGCGGAAGGCATTGCCAACGGCGACGACGCCTTACGGATACGCCGTGCCGTCGATGAATGCACCCCGAAGCGCCGGAGCCACTACGAGGCACTCGCAACGGGGTGGAACCGCTGGCGTCGCGGCAAGAACCTGGAGGTGTTCTCCCAGCCGCTTCCCTGGCACGCCAGCGGCCTCGAAGTGCGGGTGTCGCCGCAGTTCATCTACCGGGCGAAGTCCGAGCCGCTCCTGGTCTGGCCGTACTTCAAGGATGCCGAATTGTCACGCGACGGCATCCAGGCAGCCATCCGGCTGACCGAGATGACTCATCCCAATAGCGAGCGCCGCCCCGCCGTGCTCGACGTGCGCCGTGGAACCCTCCACCACGCGGCGAAGCGGCGGCGTAAAGGGTTCGACGCGTGGCTGACAAGCGAGGCCGCGGCTTTCATCTCGCTGCTTGAATCAATCAGAAACGTGGCGTAAGGATCGTCCTGGCGGTGGGAGCTGTAGCCAAGCGAGTCCACTAGTGCGGGTCCTGCATTCTTACTGCAATCATGAATCGGCAGCTCAGAGCCTTGCGAAGATCATCGACCAAGCCCGAAATTGCGACCGGGCACCACGAACCGCGCCGCTCCCCGTCCCACCAAGCAGCTCCGTCCCGACGAAGCCGGCCAGAGCCTGACTGCCTGGGAAGAAACCCACAACGTCGCGACCATTACCCGGCAGCTCAATTGGGACTACGGCACGGTCCGCAAGTACCTCATCGCCGCCTGGCATCGACACCGCCTGGCGGTCGACACCCGACGCGCGCAATGACGAGATCATCCGGCTGCATTTGGAAGGAAGCCAACTCGGCAGATTGCCAAGTAGCCACAGCAAGGCCTGGACGACCATGCGTGACAACAAGGCTCGGGCGGCTGAATCCTGATCATCGACCCGCGACCGCTTCTTCATGGCTAGCAGCAGCAACCCATCGTCACAGCAAATGCACCGTTGTCCGCGAAACCGCCGACGTGGAGCGGGGTCATTCGTCATCGTGTCGATCACGCTACCGACGCGTGATTCTGGACATGATTGAGTGCCGCAACGGCTGGGCCGCATGGGTCACGACGGGAGGTAATGGTGAGCTTGCATTTTTCGCGTATCGAAGTAACGAACTTCCGGAACTTCCGTCACCTGGTCATCGACCGCTTCCCATCGCCAGCCGTCATCGTCGGAGAGAACGGTGTAGGCAAATCAAACCTCTTGGACGCCCTTCGATTGGTTCTAGATCCCGCGCTGCCCGATTCACGCCGCCTCCTGCGTGCAGAAGACATTTGGGACGGGTTCCCGGGCGGATTGGCCGCTGGTGTCGAAGTGACGGTCGTGGTGGAACTGCAGGGGTACGACGACGATGAGGACGCAAAGGGACTTCTTGGCGGCTGCACGATCGGCACGTCGCCGTACACTGCGCGACTGACGTACCGATTTGCCCCTCGACGGCCAGCGAATACCGAGAAAGAGCAAGGTGAGGCTACCGGCGATACCCAACCTCTAACGAGCCAGGACTACGATTTCGTCGTTTTCGGAGGTCTTGACGAAGGCGAAGACGTCAGGTCGATCCGCCGCGATGTTGCAATACGGATCCTGCCCGCCCTTCGAGACGCCGAAAGCGACCTGCAGTCTTGGCGGCGCAATCCCCTGCGGGAACTGCTCGAACATCTCCCCTTAGACCCAGCGAACCTCAAAGCGACCGCGGACGCGGTGGCATCAGCGGTTGACCAACTCACCGCTGACCCATCGATCGACACGCTGCAGACCGACTTAGGCAGCCGTCTTGATGACATGCTCGGGCCGCGGCTGTCTGTCGAACCAACGCTCGGCTTCACTTCGTCCCAGCCCGACGAACTCGTGCGCGCGGTCCGCCTGTTCGTTGACGCGGACCGAAGGCGTGCCGTGAGCGAAAGCAGTCTGGGCAGCGCAAACATCATCTATCTCGCATTGCTGCTGGAGGTCCTTCGCCGACAACGCATCGATGACCAGTTCGTCGCAACTCTTGTCGCGGTTGAGGAACCGGAGGCGCACCTCCATGTAGCACTGCAGCGAAAGCTTTTTCATTACCTATTGCGAAGCGAGCCATCGCTGGTGCTGACCACGCACAGCCCACACATCGCGGCAGTCACGCCAGTCAAGTCGTTTGTCGTCCTTCGCGCCACGGCGGACGGGAGCGTGGGCGCCAGCACAGCGGACCTAACTCTTGCGCCTCAACAGGCGGAAGATCTTGAGCGTTACATCGATGTGAGCCGGGCTGAGATTCTTTTTGCCGCGGCCGTAATTCTCGTCGAGGGTCTTGCCGAACTTTACGTATTGCCCAGCCTCGCCAAGGCGGCCGGGTTCGACCTCGATGGCCACGGAGTGATCGTGGCAAGTGCTCACGGCACTGACTTCAGACCGTTCCACGAATTGCTGGGCGACCGCGGCCTCAGGACGCCACACTTCATCGTGACCGATGGCGATTCGGCCCCGAACAAGCGCGGAAGAGTCGAAGCCGGGCTAAAACGTGCGGCCGCACTCACTCCGATAGCAGAGCACGAGAGCTTGAAAGAGCGGATAGCGGCTCTACCGAACCAGGCGGATGCAGATTATTGGAACCAACGGCGTTCGATCTGCGAGAAGCTCGAAACATTTGGGATATTCGTCGGCGCTGAGACGCTCGAAGCGGACGTCTGCCCTGTGTTCCCTAGTGAGATGGAGGAAGCATTCAACGAGTTGACAACATCGGCTCCAGCGCGTGCGGACGTTCGCAACGGGATTGAGAACGAAACCGCATCGCCAGTCGATGCAGACATTCGGGCCGCCATGCTCTCGCGATTTAGCGCGCGAGGCAAGGGCAGGTACGCACAACGCCTTGCTTCCCACCTTGAGAAGGCGAATCTCATTGAGCGCCTGAATGATACAGATCCGGCCGACTCGGGCACAACGGAGTTGACAACGCCGTACGACAACTTGCGCGCCGGCTACTTATTCAGAGCCCTCGACGCTGTATCGCAGGCCATTCGAACAGAACCCCTTCTCAAGTTCCCGCCGCGAGGGCAGGACGCGGACGAGCAATGACGCCGCTGCTCAGCAAGGCGCTGCTGGAGGAACTTGACGAGCTCAACGACGAGCAGCGAAAGGCCGCGTTGCACCACGGCAATGTCGTACTGACAGCAGGCCCAGGCAGTGGCAAGACCAGGACCGTTGTTGCGCGCGCCACCTACCTCTTGGAGAGTCAAATCTCCCGCTTTCGCGGCATAGCTTGCATCACGTACACCAACGCCGCAGCCGACGAGATTCGGCGACGAGTAGCGCGACTTGGCGCACAGACAGGTCGTCGCCTGGTGTGCTCGACGCTCCATTCGTTCTGCCTCAACGAGATCCTTCGCCGGTACTCGGCGCTCACAGAGTTCCCTGTGTTGGAGCCTCCAGAAGTTCTCGGAGAGCGAAGTCAGGCTGACCTCCTGCAATGGTGCTTCGATGAACTGGAGATCGCAGATCTGCAGGCCAGCTTCCGCCTGCCGGTCAGCACGAAGATCCGCCGGGCGATTGCATGTGGTGAGGACCTTGGCCAGTTCGACACACGCGAAGTCGCCGCTGCGGAGCTGTACGACGAACAACTCTCAGTACGAAATGAGATCGACTACGAGTCGATGGTCATTCGAGCTCTAGACACCGTGAGAAACGACCAGCACGTTCGTGACTTGCTTCACGCCCGGTTTCCGCACGTGCTCGTTGACGAATACCAAGACCTTGGTGGAGTGCTGCATGATCTTGTCGTCGCACTGGTTGACCAAGCTGGCATCTGCGTGTTCGCCGTCGGAGATGCTGACCAGTCCGTCTTTGGGTTCACAGGAGCTGACCCCCGGTATTTGAATATTTTGCAACGACGAGATGACTTCGCTGATCTGCCACTGAGCATCAACTACCGGTCTGGGCAACACATCATTGCGGCCGCGGAGGCGGCATTAGGAATACCGCACGGTCGAGTTGCACGCGACAACGCGTCTCCAGGACAAATTATCCCAGTATCAGTTGACGGCGGGTTGGATACTCACGCCGCCGCGGCCGTCGAGATTATCAATGAGTCGGTCGCACAAGGGATCCGCCTCGAGCGCATGGCAGTGCTCTATCCCTCTAGGGGGCCGGTGTTGGACTCAATTCTCAGTGAGTTCAGTGCCCAGGCTATCCCTTTCATTCATGAGCGTGATGAGAAGCTCCCTCCAGGTACGCTCTCGGAGTTCGTCCAACGCTGCGCGAGTAGATCGCTCGCCGACTACTACCTGCGAACGCTGTCAGCCGACGAACTGGAGAAGCTTGACCACTTCACCAGCGCCCCGAGTGTCATGAATCTCAAGCGCACCCTCGACCGACTGCGGGATGAATCCGGTCTTGAAAGGCCCCGCCTGCGATTCGAACTCGTGCGCCGCCTGCAGGCAGCACTGGCTCCACACGAATCACCATATCGCCCCGAAGTCTCGGCCACGGAGTGGCTCGAAAACGTCGTGGTCAGCCTCGACCTTAGCGAAATTGCTGCACAGCATCCATTGCGAGACAACAGATCTGCGATCGCCGACTTGCTGGCAATCGCCCAAGCAGACGAACTGGAGCTCCATGATCTCGCACGCTTCATCGGCGTCGTCGGTAAGGTGACCTTGACCACATATCACGGCGCCAAGGGGCGCGAGTTCCACACGGTAATTCTGCCGGGCCTCCTAAGCGGGATCCTCCCAAGGCGCGTCAACGACCGTGGTGTTTGGAGGGACCCGGATCCCATAGAGCTCGCCGAGCAACGTAGGACCTTCTATGTTGCGATGACCCGTGCCGAGGAACGAGTTCATCTTATCGTTGGACCAGGCTACTTCACCCGAAACGGGTATTGGTGGGAGCAGGGACCGTCAGAATTTGTCATCGATATGTTCGAGATTCTGGAGGAACAACAGTAGTTGAGTTTGGCGGCTTGAAGGACAGGCAGCGTCAACGAGACGCAGTGCGAGATCCGACCTTCGGACAGCCTGCGGACAACCCCGCAGTCATTCGACCCGAAGAATGTCTCCTGATGGTGCCGCACGCAGTACAAACCGTCACCACCACCGCCCACGTCGCCGCGCGGGCATTTCGATTACCGGCATCTCCCACGGAGCCACCGGGCGGTCGACAACCGGCCGGACCGTCTCGGGGCGGACACGTTCATCATTGTGTCGCTGCTCCAGGGCATCGGCTGTGAATGGTTCGTGTTTCTTCAGCGCGTCGATCAGCTCAGCGACCAGAATGTCCAGTCGCCGGACTTCAGCTTCGGCGGCCGCGCCATCAGGTAGCGATTCGACTCCGTATCGCACAGAGACAGCCGCAAGCTCCTGGACCAGGCGCCCGAGCGCAGTCACCAATGGCCAGAACCGAACCCAAGCCGGATCCTGAACTCCTGTAGCTCGGAGTACCCCGGCGGCTTGACCTTCGGCGTCTTGATCGGCCGATTGAACGGATCGCACTTGATCATGTACTGCTTACACCATTGCAGCCATTCGACCGCTGCGGTGGCTATGTCAACTCGAATTGGCCCCGGCTGGGCGGTTCGAAGTGGCCCCGCCCGGGGAAGGCTGGAGTTGCCGTGC
>NZ_PDCP01000134.1 GCF_002553505.1 Mycolicibacterium agri
GAGCTCGATATCTACTTCTGCGATCCGCACTCGCCATGGCAACGCGGCAGTAACGAGAACACCAACGGGCTGCTGCGCCAATACTTTGCTAAAGGCACCGACCTATCAGTGTTCCCGGCCGACTACCTCGACTACGTTGCCGCCCAACTCAACACCCGACCCCGCAAAACCCTCGGCTGGAAGAAACCCGCTGAAGTCCTCGACGAGCTACTCTCAAACCCGCCAAAACCACCCGCTGTTGCATCCACTGCCTGAAATCGCCCCAGGACAGTGCGAACATTAGCGTCTGCTCGCGGAAAGAAAGTTAGGCGCTGGAGAGCGCTTCGTCCTCGTCGGCCTCGTCGGGCTTCTGGATCGCGGCGCCGTCGGGCAGATGCGGCACGCGGGTGGCGCGGACGTACACCGTGTCGCCCTCTTTGAGGCCCAGCGCCTCGGCGTCGCCGCGAGTGATCTGCGCGGTGAACGGCGACTTGTTCGATGCGGCGGTCAGCTCGACGCGAACCTCGAAGCCCAGCATGACGATTCGGTCGACAGTAGCCTTCAGCACGCCGGTGGCTTGCACCGAGCCGTCGCTCGCCGCGATCGCCATGTCGGGTGTGCGGCCGACGCGGATGTCGTGCGGGCGCACCAGCGCGCCGTTGAGCGACGACACCGCGCCGAGGAACGACATCACGAACGCGTTGGCGGGCGCGTCGTACACGTCGGTTGGCGAGCCGACCTGCTCGATGCGGCCCTTGTTGAGCACCGCGATGCGATCGGCCACGTCGAGCGCCTCGGACTGGTCGTGGGTGACCAGCACGGTCGTCACGTGCACTTCGTCGTGCAGCCTGCGTAGCCATGCCCGCAGGTCCTCGCGCACCTTGGCGTCCAGCGCGCCGAACGGCTCGTCGAGCAGCAGCACCTGCGGATCGACGGCCAGCGCGCGTGCCAACGCCATGCGCTGACGCTGCCCGCCGGAGAGCTGATTCGGATACCGGGTCTGAAAACCGCGCAGGCCAACGACTTCGAGGAGGTTGTCCACCTTCTCCTTGATCTCGGCCTTGGGGCGCTTGCGGATCCGCAGCCCGAACGCGACGTTGTCGCGCACCGTCAAATGCTTGAACGCCGCATAGTGCTGAAACACGAAGCCGATACCGCGCTGTTGCGGGGGCACATGGGTCACGTCGCGGCCGTTGATGGTGATCGTGCCGGTGTCGGGCTGATCGAGGCCGGCGATCGCGCGCAGCAGCGTCGACTTGCCGGAGCCGGAAGGCCCCAGCAGCGCGGTCAGCGAACCGGACGGCACGTCGAAGTCGACGTTGTCCAGCGCGGCGAAATCGCCATAGTGCTTATTGGCGCCGCGCACCGTGATCGCATTCGTCATTTCCAGCGTCCCCTCAAGCCCCTAATTGTCCGTTCTCGCGCGCCGCGCGTCGAGGATGACCTGAACCACCAGCACCAGCACCGCGACGGCCATCAGCAACGTCGAGATAGCGTAGGCGCCGTACTCCGCGCCGCGGTTGTAGCGGTCGGCCACCAACAGTGTGAGCGTCTGCGACTGGCCCGGCAGGTTCGACGACACCATGATCACCGCGCCGAATTCGCCGAGTGTGCGCGCCACCGTCAGCACCACGCCGTAGGTCAACCCCCAGCGAATCGACGGCAGTGTGACCCGCCAAAAGGTCTGCCACCACGTCGATCCCAGGGTGGCGGCGGCCTCCTCCTGATCGGTGCCCAGTTCATGCAGCACCGGCTCGACCTCGCGGATGACGAACGGCACGGTGACGAAGATGCTGGCCAGCACGATGCCCGGGAAGCCGAAGATGATTTTGAAACCGAAGTCGTGCTCGATGAAGCCGAAGAACCCGGCCGACCCCCACAGCAGGATCAGCGCCACACCGACGACGACCGGCGACACCGCGAACGGCAGGTCGATGACCGCCTGCAGAAGGCTCTTGCCGCGAAACTTGTTGCGGGCCAGCACCAGCGCCGTCGGCACCCCGAAGATCACATTGAGCGGTACCACAATGGCGACGACGATCAGCGACAGCTGCAGCGCGGAGATGGCCGCGGGCGTGGTGATCGATTCGACGAACGCGCCCACCCCCGGCGAGAACGTGCGCCACAGGATCAGCCCGACCGGAACGATCAAGAGCAGCAGCAGATACGCCAGCGCGACATAGCGCAGCAGGTAGCGCATCGGGCGAGACAGCGTCACTGCTCAAGCTCCTGACGCCTGGCGGCCCGCGACCCGACGTATCGTAGCACAAACAGCACGACAAACGAAATCGCCAGCAGCACAATCGAGATCGCTGCCGCACCGGTGCGGTCGTCGTTCTCGATCAACGTGCGGATCCACTGCGACGACACCTCGGTCTCGCCGGGCACCGCGCCGCCGATCAGCACCACCGACCCGTACTCCCCGATCGCCCGCGAAAACGCCAGTCCCGCACCGGAAAGAAGCGACGGCAGCAACGCGGGAAGGATGATGAGGGAGAAGATGGTGCGGTTGCTGGCGCCAAGCGACGCGGCGGCCTCCTCGACTTCGCGATCCAGTTCGAGCAGCACCGGTTGCACCGACCGCACCACGAACGGCAGCGTGACGAACAGCAGCGCCACACCCACGCCCCACTTGGTGTGCTGCAGGTGCAGCCCGATCGGGCTGTTGGGCCCGTACAGGGCCAGCATCACCAGGCTGGCCACGATCGTCGGCAGCGCGAACGGCAGGTCGATGATCGCGTCCACAACCCGCTTGCCGGGGAATTCGTCGCGAGTCAGCACCCACGCCACCAGCAGACCGAAGACCAGGTTGATGACCGCGACGGCGAACGAGATCGTCAGCGTCACGCGAAACGACGCGATCGCCGCGTTCGACGTCACCGCCATCCAGAAGGCCTCCCACCCGCCGCCGGCGGACTGCCACACGATCGCGGCCAACGGCAGCAGCACGATGATCGACAGCCACGTCGTCGCGACCCCGACCCGCAACGACGTGCTGCCGTAACGGCTCTTGAAGAAACCGCGAGGCGGCCCGCCCTCGGTATCAGGGTCGGGCCGCAGCGCGATGTTGGAGGCAGCTGTCATCCAGTGGCCTGCTTGTAGATCTTGGTGATGGTGCCGTTGTCCTTGTCGAACAAGGCGGGATCGACCGCGTCCCAGCCACCGAGATCGTCGATGGTCCACAGCTTCTGCGGCACCGGGAAGTCTTCGGCGAAGTCCTCGGCCACCGACGGGTCGACCGGCCGGAATCCGGCCTGCGCCCAGATCTTCTGTCCCTCAGGGGTATACAGGAAGTTCTTCAGCGCGGTGGCCTTCTCCTGATGCGGGCTGTTGGTGATCACCGCGACCGGGTTCTCGATCTTGAACGTCTGCGGCGGGTTGATGTGCTCGACCGGCTTGTCCTGCCGCTCAACGTTGATCGCCTCGTTCTCGTAGCTGATCAGCACGTCACCGGTGCCCTGCAGGAACACGTCGGTGGCTTCTCGGCCCGAACCCGGCCGCGTCTTCACGTGTTCGGTCACGAGCTTGGTGACGAAGTCCAGCCCGGCCTCCGGGTTCTGGCCGCCGTTGCTCTTGGCCGCGTAGGGCGCCAGCAGGTTCCACTTCGCCGAACCCGAGCTCAGCGGGCTCGGGGTGACCACCTCGATGTCGGGCCGCAGCAGGTCGTCCCAGTCGCGGATGTTCTTCGGGTTGCCGTCGCGCACCACTAACGTGACGACCGAGCCGAACGGGATGCCGTTGGTGGCGTCGGCGTTCCAGTCCTCGGCCACCTTGCCTGCCTTGACCAGCCGGGTGATGTCGGGCTCGACGGAGAAATTGACGATGTCGGCGGGCTTGCCGTCGACGACCGCGCGTGACTGGTCGCCCGACGCGCCGAAGGAGGTGGTGACCGCCACACCCTTGCCTTCCTCGGTGGCCGCGAAGGCGGGGATGATTTTGCTCCACCCCGGTTCCGGCACGGCATAGGCGACCAGGGTCAGGGTGGTTTCGGCGCCCTCGGCCTGGTTTCCCTCGCCGGCGACATCGCTGGCGCCACCGCCGCACGCCGCCAGCACAGACGCGACGGTGGCCAGGGCGGCGGCGGGAAGCCAGGCTCTGCGGATGTTCATTGAATGTGACCTTCCTTGCTGGATGACGGACTTGTGTCCCGCCACAACGGCAAGGTGAGGATCAGTATCCGGGCATATCAGCAGCCGCTACCGACACCAAACCGCGGACGGGGTGTGGTTTCAGCGACAACAACAGACATCAGCGACAGCGCTCAATTCCACGGCGATGAGGGCCACGATGTGGCCGCTCTTGTTGCCGGACGCTGTCTGCATGGCGCGAAGAATAACAGAATCTGTGAACGCTGCTCGCGCCGAGGGTTAGCCCGGTTAACGAGTTAGCAGCCACATGACGATGACCAACACCACCAAGACGATCAGCACCAACGTCACCCGAGAGCGCGGCATGCCGCTCATTGTGCGTCCTCGTCGCGGTTGCGGGCCCGGCGCAGAAGCCTGATCCCGTTGCCCAGCACCCCATCGAGTAGGACAGCGATCCCGTAGGCCAGCGCCAGCACCACGGGCATCACGACCGCGGTCTGGGCCACGAATCCCAGACCCGACAGCCACAGCTCCACGCTGTCCCACCAGTTCAGGAAGCTGCCCACCCGGCCAGCCTACGGTGCGAAGATGACGGTGTGACTGGGGGAACACAAGGAACCGAAACGACACAGCGCACCGGGTGCATCGTCGCCGGCGGCGGCCCGGCAGGCATGATGCTCAGCCTGCTTCTGGCCCGCGCCGGTCTCGAAGTGACCGTGATGGAGAAGCACGCCGATTTCCTGCGTGACTTCCGCGGCGACACCGTACATGCGAGCACGCTGAGCCTGCTCGACGAATTGGGGCTCGCCGACCGGTTCCGCGAGATGCCGCACCGCAAGATCGAAACACTCGGCATGCGGATCCAAGGCACGCTGCTCGACATCGACCTGAGCCGGCTGCCCGGCAGGCACAAACACATCGCGTTGGTGCCGCAGTGGGACTTCCTTGAACTGCTGGCGAGCGCCGCGGAAGCCGAACCGACGTTTCGGCTGTTGCGGCGCACCGAGGTGCTGGCCCCGATCCGCAAGGGCGGCAAGGTCGTTGGCGTGACCTACCGTGACGAGGAGGGGCACGTCCGGACCATGCACGCTGACCTGACCGTGGCGTGCGACGGCCGCACCTCGACGTTGCGCGCGGCGGCCGGGCTGCATCCGCGCAACTTCGGTGCACCCATGGACGTGTGGTGGTTCCGGCTGCCCCGCTACCCCGATGACACCGAAGGGCTCGAGGGGGTCTTCGGAGTGGGAAAGGCTGCCATCGTGATCGACCGCGGCGACTACTACCAATGCGCCTACGTCATCCCGAAGGGCCACGACGCAGACCTGCGGGCCCGCGGCATCGAGGAGCTGCGCCGCGGGGTGGTGTCGTTGGTGCCTCGGCTGGCCGACCGCGTCGACGAGTTGACGTCGTTCGATCAGGTCAAGCTGCTCGATGTGCAGCTCAACCGGCTGCGCCGGTGGTACGTCGACGGCATGCTGCTGATCGGCGACGCAGCGCACGCGATGTCGCCGGTCGCAGGGGTCGGCATCAACCTGGCCGTCGCCGACGCCGTCGCCGCCGCCAGGGTGCTGGCCGGGCCGTTGCGGTCCGGCAACGTCTCGACGCGCCACCTGGCGCTGGTGCAGGCCCGCCGCTGGGTGCCCGCCGCGCTGATCCAGGCCGCGCAGCGGCTCATGCACGCCAAGCTCATCGCGGTCGCTGTTTCCGCTGATCAGAGTGTCGGACCACCGAAGGCGGTGCGAATTATCACCAAGGTGTCGGCGCTGCGGCGCCTGATCGGCTACGCGATCGCGATCGGTCCGCTGCCCGAACACGCGCCCAGCTACGCGCGCGCTTGAACCTCCGCCGCGCAAACACACCCCGCAACGAGTGGACGCCGGGCGGGTGATGCGTCGATGATGTGCGCATGGTTCTGCAACAAAGTGACAAGGCCAACGAGGCACCGGGGCCAAGGCCGTTGACCGCGACGGCGCCGATGCCCTACGCGCCGAGCGTGTCGTTGCGGAACCCGTTCCCGCCGATCGCCGACTACGCGTTCCTGTCCGACTGCGAGAACACCTGCCTCATCTCGTCGGCCGGATCGGTCGAGTGGATGTGCGTGCCGCGGCCGGATTCGCCCAGCGTGTTCGGCGCGATCCTGGACCGCGGCGCGGGCCACTTCCGGCTCGGCCCGTACGGCGTGCACGTCCCCGCGGCGCGCCGCTATCTGCCGGGCAGCCTGATCCTGGAGACCACATGGCAGACCCACACCGGCTGGATCATCGTGCGCGACGCGCTGGTGATGGGTCCCTGGCACGACCTGGAGACGCGGTCGCGCACCCACCGCCGCACCCCGATGGACTGGGACGCCGAGCACATCCTGCTGCGCACGGTCCGCTGCGTCAGCGGCACCGTCGAGCTGGTGATGAACTGCGAGCCGGCCTTCGACTACCACCGCGCCAACGCCACCTGGGAGTACTCGGCGCAGGCCTACGGCGAGGCGATCGCGCGGGCGTCCAAGAACCCCGACTCGCACCCGACGCTGCGGTTGACCACCAACTTGCGCATCGGGCTGGAGGGCCGCGAGGCGCGGGCCCGCACCCGGTTGACCGAGGGCGACAACGTCTTCGTCGCGTTGAGTTGGTCCAAACACCCCGCCCCGCAGACCTATGACGAGGCCGCCGACAAGATGTGGCAGACCAGCGAGAGCTGGCGCCAGTGGATCAACGTCGGCGACTTCCCCGACCACCCGTGGCGGTCCTACCTGCAGCGCAGCGCGCTGACGCTGAAGGGCCTCACGTACTCGCCGACCGGCGCACTGCTGGCGGCCCCGACCACGTCGCTTCCGGAAACGCCTCAGGGCGAACGCAACTGGGACTACCGCTACGCCTGGGTGCGCGATTCGACGTTCGCACTGTGGGGCCTGTACACACTGGGCCTGGATCGCGAGGCCGACGACTTCTTCGCGTTCATCGCCGACGTGTCCGGCGCCAACAACGGTGAACGCCATCCGCTTCAGGTGATGTATGCCGTCGGCGGCGAACGCACCCTCGTCGAAGAGGAACTGCACCACCTGTCCGGCTACGACAACGCGCGGCCGGTGCGGATCGGCAACGGTGCGTACAACCAGATGCAGCACGACATTTGGGGCACGATGCTGGATTCGGTGTATCTGCACGCCAGATCGCGTGAGCAGATCTCCGACACGCTGTGGCCGGTGCTCAAGCAACAGGTCGAAGAGGCGATCAAGCATTGGCGCGAACCCGACCGCGGGATATGGGAGGTGCGCGGCGAGCCGCAACACTTCACGTCGAGCAAGATCATGTGCTGGGTGGCGCTCGACCGCGGCTCCAAACTCGCTGAGCTGCAAGGCGAGAAGTCGTATGCCCAGCAGTGGCGCGCGATCGCCGAGGAGATCAAGGCCGACGTGCTGGCCAATGGTGTCGACTCGCGCGGCGTTTTAACTCAGCGCTACGGCGACGACGCGCTGGACGCCTCTTTGCTGCTGGCGGTGCTGACCCGCTTCCTGCCGCCCGACGACCCGCGGATCCGCGCCACCGTGCTGGCCATCGCCGACGAACTGACCGAGGACGGGCTGGTGTTGCGGTATCGGGTCGAGGAGACCGACGACGGGCTGGCGGGTGAAGAGGGAACGTTCACCATCTGCTCGTTCTGGTTGGTCTCGGCGCTGGTCGAGATTGGCGAGTTCCAACGCGCCAAGCACCTGTGTGAACGGTTGCTGTCCTTCGCCAGCCCGCTTCACCTCTACGCCGAGGAGATCGAGCCGCGCACCGGACGGCATCTGGGCAACTTCCCGCAGGCGTTCACCCACCTGGCGCTGATCAATGCGGTGATGCACGTGATCCGCGCAGAGGAGCAGTCCGACAGCTCGGGCGGCTTCCAGCCGGCCAACGCGCCGATGTAGCGCCGATGTAGCTGACCGTCCGTCAGCGACAGGCGACGAACGTCAAAACTCTGCGGTTTTAGGCGAGTTTTCTCGCAGAGTTTTAACGTTCGGCGGCTATGGCGGCTACCGCTCGCTCGGCGGCTACGGCGGCTACCCCACGTTCGGCGGCTATGGCGGCTACCGCTCGCTCGGCGGCTATCCCTCGCCTGGCCGTCACCGATTCTTACCGGGGCTCGTTATCGAGGTGGCGGCGCACCTTCCCGCAGCTCGGCCGATGACGCGATGGCATCGCCCGCAGCGGCGTCGCCTCGCTCGTGCGGACGGGCCGTCACCATGTACAGCAGGCCGAGGCCGATCACCACCGCCGTGCCCAGCGCCACGATCCAGTTGTCGTACCAGGCGGCGTCCGGTGTGCGCGGCCAGGCGATGTTGATCATCGCCAGCACGCCGTAGGTCAGGGCGCTGACCGTGACCGGCAGCCCCCATGCGCCGAGTCGGAACGATCCCGACGGCACCCAGCCCTTGAGCCGGGCACGCAACGCGGCCAGCACCACCATCTGGAAGCCCAGATAGATGCCGAGGGTCGCGAACGAGATGATCTTCGTCAGCGCATCGGTGGACACGATCGAGACCAGCACGATGATCGCGGGCACCAACGCGGCGACCGCCATTGCGTACGGCGGCACGTGCCTGCTGGGCAGGATGTAGCGCAGCACCGACGATCCGACGATCATCCCGTCGCGGGCGTAGGAGTACATCAGCCGCGATGCGGCCGCCATCAGGCTGAGCGTGCACGACAGGAACGAGATGCCCACCACGGCCAGAATCACCTTGCCGCCAACGGAACCGAACGCCGTGCTCAGGATGGTGGTGATCGGGTCGGGGTCATCGCCGTTGATGACTGCGGCGAAGTCCTCGACAGCGAGGATCAACGACAGGCACACGAACATCGCCGCCGCGCCGCCGACGTAGATCGTCATCCGCATCGCCTTCGGGATTCGCCGCGTCGGATCGGGCACCTCCTCGGCGAGGTCACCGCAGGCCTCAAAGCCGTAGTACTGGAAGATGCCGATGAGTCCGGCGGCCAAGAACGCGGCCGCATACGACCCGCCCGAGCCGGCGCCGAAGCTGTCGAACAGGACGCCCAGGTTGTGGTGGCGCTGGGTGATCAGCAGCCATCCGCCGACCGCGAGGGCGCCAACCAGTTCGGCGGAGAATCCGATGATCGCAGCCATGGCAAGCCATTTGGTACCGCCGAGGTTGATGACCAGCGCCACCGCAAGCAAGATCAGCGCGCAGACGATCGTGGTCTCGGTGCTGTGGCTGAACCCGAACAGTTGGGCGAGATACGGCCCGGCGCCGTAGGCCACGCCGGCGATGGTGGCCAAAAGCGCGAACAGGTAGACCCATCCGGTCATCCATGCCCATTTGCGGCCCCACAAGCGCCGCGCCCAGGGATAGATCCCGCCGGCGACCGGGTATTGCGAGACCACTTCACCGAAGACCAGTGCGACCAGGAACTGGCCGACGCCGACGATCACCAGGGACCAGAACATCGGCGGGCCCGCGGTCGCCAAGGCGACGGCGAACAGGGTGTAGATACCGACGACGGGAGACAGATAGGTGAAGCCGAGTGCGAAGTTGGCCCACAGGCTCATTTCCCGCCGGAATTCCGACGTGTAGCCGAGTTTGGCCAGATAGGCCTCGTCGGTGTTGGCGGCGACGGCGTCGTGCGGATCGGTTGCGGTCACAGATCACCTGCCCAGTTCGGTGGACGGCGCGGCGTCCACTTCGGCCAAGATTTCGGATCCGGCGATGACGCGATTGGCGAAGTGCCGGTGCATCCAGTCGAGATGGTCGTGGCGAGAGTTCATGATGCGCAACGAATCCCAGTTCGGGAACGTCTGCTGTAGGACCCAGCGCTCCATCAGCCGCGGGTCCACCTCGTAGAGATGCTCGAAGGTGGTGACCGCGACGTCGGTGACGCGTTGGGCCGGTGGGGGCGTGTACTGCTCGACGTAGCGGTAGGGGTAGGCGGGTCTGCCGCCTGGCTATGTCAACTCGAATTGGCCCCGGCTGGGCGGTTCGAAGTGGCCCCGCCCGGGGAAGGCTGGAGTTGCCGTGC
>NZ_PDCP01000135.1 GCF_002553505.1 Mycolicibacterium agri
CTACGATGCATCACGGACCGACCAACCCCTGGTCGGAATCCAATAGCTCGAGCCTCCGGCGAATCCAGGGCGATTCATGGCGATGGTCACCTTGGGGTTGTAGATCAGCGTGGTGAGGTCGTCGACACTCTTGCCCGATTCAGGGTCTTTACGCTTGGCCCACTTCAGTTTTGAAACCCGCCAGGTTTCGCGGTCTTCAGGATCGGCGCCGGCCTTGAGTTGGATGTTGACGGGGTAGGGCTCGACGGTTTCGTAGCCGACGTGCAGCTCAGCCAGTGTCCGGCCGGCGTTGACGAGTTGGTCGAACCGTTCGCGCGATTCGGGAGTGGGAATGTGCGGCAACATCTTCTTCAGGTCCGCGGCATAGGCTTGCCGGTATTTCGGATTGTGAAACAGGCCATACACGTAGTAGAAGATCTCGTCTTTAGTGACCTGGTCGCCGATCGCCTCCTGGTATAGCGCGAGGATGCCGTCGGTGATGTTGTCGATTCGTCGGTAGCCGTACTCGTCGACTTCGCCCTTTCCCGCGTCGAGATCCAGCGTGCCGTGGTCGGATTCGACTTTCTGGTAGGTCCAGCGGGGGAAGAACTGGCCGCCTTCGGAGCCATAGAAATTGAGATCCGGAATACTGTCAGTCATCATCACCGCGAACGGCTTTACGGCGCCTGTGCCCACGATATAGAAGCCCAAATTGTGGTGGCGCGGAGTCGGGAAAATCATCGGCATCCGGTAGACACGGTGATTTAGATCGCGCTGGAAGTACACGAACTGGGTATGAAACGGACGGTAGCGTCCGAAAACGATCGATGAATCGTCGAAGTGAATGCGTTTGCCTGATGCCGCGTCGACTTTTAGGGTGCCGCCCCAGCTGATCTTTCGCGGATCTGCGTCGATGAACTCATCGATCGCCGCCTTGCGGTCGATAACATGGTGCTCATCGCACCATGTAGCGTAGCCATCGACCTGCGAATCGTAGAAGTCGATCATTCGGCGGACATTCGACGCGACCGCGAGCCTGCTGAAGTTGTAACACCAGACGTCTCGGTTCGTCCCTAGTCCCAATGAATGGTTTGCAAAGACCGTCAAACCGCCGGCTTTGTCACCAATCACGGGCCATGTGGCGAACTCATCGCTCCGTTGGCTGGCCCAGTCGCCTTGCTTGTTCGGCGTAATCAGCTGCCAGTCAACAGTTTCCAGTGCCCCATCCCGCAGAATCTCCAGCTTCCGTTCGCGCGTGAGGTAATCGCCGATATCGCGATAGAAGATTTCGCAGGGGCCACCCTGTTCAGGATTGCGGATCCCAATGAAGATTGCGACAGTGTTGCGACTACCGGAGCCGAACACCTTGCCCCCCTCGCGTTTCGACTGCTCTCCAGCCGTTCGCTGGTTGCCCCGAAGGTTATAGACATAGATTCGCGAGTATTCGCTCGCGAGCGACAAGCGGATTCCGTCAGCGGAATTGGCGTCAATCCAACCGCCGTTCGATACGAACGCGACAACACCGTGGTTACCGATCCGGTCGCTGGCCCAGCGGAACGCTCGGATATACGAGTCGTACAGCGTTCGTTGGGTGGTCGCAGTTGACCGCTCCGCGTAGGTCGCGGCAATACGCTTATCTAAGGTCGGATATGAGAGGTTTGCATTCAGATCATTGGCCGAACCCTGTCCGACGCTGTACGGCGGGTTACCGACAATGACATGGATTGGTGCCGAGAGTTGCTTCACGATCCGAGAGTTATTCTGCGGGAACATCTCCGTGTCCATCGAGTCGTCGTCTTCGGTCATCTGGAACGTGTCCGTGAGGACGATTCCCTCGAACGGGCTGTACTCGGCCTTGGTGAGTGCGTGATAGGTGGTCTCGATGTTCACCGCAGCGATGTAGTACGCGAGCAGCATGATCTCGTTCGCGTGCAACTCGCTGGCGTACTTGCGGGCCAGGTCTTCCGGGCGCAAGAGGCCCGACTGCATGAGCCTGGTGATGAACGTTCCCGTCCCGGTAAACGGGTCGAGCACGTGAACAGCCTCGTCGGTGAGACCGCGGCCGAAGGCTTCACGGGAGGCGTGGTCAGCTGCGCGGAGGATGAAGTCCACGATCTCGACCGGGGTGTAGACGATGCCCAATGCCTCAGCCTGTTTCGCGAAGCCGACCTTGAAAAACTTCTCATAGAGTTCCGCGATCACTTGCTGCTTGCCGTCGGCGGTGGTGACCTCCGAGGCACGGATGCGCACCGAGTCGTAGAAGCCTTCGAGGTGCTCAGTCTCTGCCTCCAAACCGGCCTCGCCGAGCTGATCCACCATCGCCTGCATGGTGCGGGAGACGGGGTTGTGGGCCGCGAACTCGTGACCCGCGAACAGAGCGTCGAAGACCGGAGCGGTGATCAGATGCTGTGCGAGCATGGAGATCGCGTCGTCGCGGGTGATCGAGTCATTGAGGTTGTCCTGCAAGCCTTTATGGAACTTCGCGAACGCCTCAGTCACCGTAGGGTCGGCCCCGTCGATCAGAACTTTGATCCGGGCGATCAGGGCAGCGGCGATATCGGCGACGTCCTTGGCCCAGTCCTCCCAGTAGGTGCGGGTGCCGACTTTGTCGACGATGCGGGTGTAGATCGCCTCCTGCCACTCCGACAGCGAGAACAACGCCATCTGCGACGCCAACCGCCCACCATCAGAGCTGTCCCCGTCCGCGACACCCGCGGCGGGGTCGGAACCTGTCTCCCCACTGCCGGTAGGGCCGGCGCTCTCGCCGCCGCCGATGCTCTCTGGGTTCTCCGTCGTCGGGCCGATGTGCCCACCGAGGAGTTGATCGGAACCCTTTCCGGTGACGTGCAGTTGCGAGGAGGTGTTCAGTGCAATCGAGTTGACCATCGCATTGAACCGGTCGTCGTGGGCGCGCAGAGCGTTGAGGACCTGCCACACCACCTTGAATCGACGGTTGTCCGACAGCGCCTGTGACGGTGAGACGCCGGCGGGCACCGCGACCGGCAGGATGATGTATCCGTAGTCCTTGCCTTCGGCTTTGCGCATCACCCGGCCTACTGACTGCACCACATCGACAACGCTGTTGCGGGGGTGTAGGAACATCACCGCGTCCAGTGCTGGAACGTCGACGCCCTCGGACAGGCACCGCGCGTTGGACAGGATGCGGCATTCGTTCTCCGGCAGCGGCGCCTTGAGCCACTGCAGCTCGCGGTTGCGTTCCAGCGCGTTGTAGGTGCCGTCGACGTGGCGAACCTGCACGGCGAGATCCAGATTGGTGGTGTTCACATCGTGGCCGTCGTCGATGCTGTCGCTGAGCATCTCTCGGTAGGTGTCCACGACTCTGGGGAACAGATCCGCGACCTTCTTCGACGCGGCGATGTCCCTCGCGAACGCGACCGCCCGGCGCATCGGTGCCTCACCCGGCGCGAATCCCTGACCGTCCGGGGTCTTGCCAGCACGCTTGGCCAGACCGTTCCAGGCGCCCACGATCTTCGTCGCATCATCGAGGCGCAGTTCTCCGTCGGGGCCAGCAAGCTGGGCCTGCAGCGGCGCGGCGACCATCTCCTCGTCCACAGTGAGTACAAGCACCTTGTAGTCGGTGAGCAAGCCTCGCTCCACGGCCTCCCCGAACGACAGACGGTGGAACTCCGGGCCGTACTTTGTCTCGTCGTCCATCGAGGTGATCTCGGCGGAATGCTCGTCAGCCTTCGCCTTCACTGTCTCGTCGTAGATCCGCGGCGTCGCCGTCATGTACAAGCGGCGGGTCGCGTGCAGGTAGTCCTCGTCGTGGACCCGCACGAAGTTCGACTCGTCAAACCCCTCCAGCGTGACACCGGTGGTGCGGTGCGCCTCATCGCAGATCACCAGATCGAATGGCGCTACACCCAACTTCTGCGCGTCTGCAATGACCGGCAGCGACTGGTAGGTCGTGAACACGACCGTCAGGCCCTTGGCGCGCTTGCGATGCTCCATCTCATGTGCCAGCGTCGCCGCGTTCGTGGTCACTGGGATCGCGACATCGTAGGTATTGATGTCCTCCGCCGCGCGGGACACCTTCGTGTCCGAGCAGACAGCGAACGCACGCAGGTCCAACTGTGTTTGCGCCGTCCACTCCCGCAGCGTCTGGCTCAGCAGGGAGATCGACGGAACCGCGAACAGAATCCGTGCGCTGCCACCGTTCTCAGTTGCCGTGCGCTCGGCGATCTTGAGCGCGGTGAACGTCTTGCCGGTGCCGCACGCCATGATCAGCTTGCCGCGGTCGTTGCCGGCGGCGAAACCCGCGAACACCTTCTCGATCGCGGTGGCTTGATGCGGACGCGGCTCGTGACGGGTCGCCTCGGAGACGTTGATCTGTAGGTCGCCGTCCACCCAGGCGATGTCCCAGTCGATCGGCGAGTCAGCGATCTCCGCCAGACCGATTCGCTGCACCGGGATGGTCTGATCCTCGAGAGCGTCTTCAGCGTTTTTTCCCCACCGGTCGGTGGTCGAGATGATGATTCGGTTCGTGAACGGGTTCTTGCCCGACGCGGTGAAGAACGAATCGATGTCCTCCTTGCGGAGCTGGTGCGTCGCCTCGTAGAACTTGCACTGGATCGCCGTGTACTCGCCACTGTCGCGCACGCGGGCGACGAGGTCGATTCCCGTGTCGGGCTTGCCTTTACGGCCAGGCCAGTCGATCCACCGCCACACTTCGTCGTACTGCTGCGACAGCAGCGGATCAAGGTCGAAGTAGCGGACCATGAGCTTCTCGAACTTGGTCCCGCGTTCCGAGTTCGACGGCGCTTCGCGGAACGCGTCCATCACCTCGTGGATCGAACCCATTGTTCCCCCAACCTATCGGCGCGTGCGTCAGAGAGCCTAGGCGGCGGAGGCGGTCGAGACTGAGGGTTCAAGGCGTACGCGTGTCGTGGGGTCTGTCAGCCCGCAGCGATAGCCTGCTGCGATGGCAGCGAGCACCATCGCACCGTTTGGTCACGGCTCGATCGAGAACATCGCCAGGATCATCGGAGAGCTGTATACCGGACCCGAGCTGACACGGATACTCGCGTCGGTGGGGATGTCGGACCCTCTGGGCGAGGGCCAGAC
This sequence comes from Mycolicibacterium agri, assembly GCF_002553505.1. Classification (GTDB taxonomy): domain Bacteria; phylum Actinomycetota; class Actinomycetes; order Mycobacteriales; family Mycobacteriaceae; genus Mycobacterium; species Mycobacterium agri. The sequence continues at coordinate 5,065 of NZ_PDCP01000135.1, forward strand.
GAAGTGGAAGCGCCTTGCCGCGAGCATGCAGGAGAAGCAGTACGCGCAGGGTGACGGCCGACCGGTCCTGGCTGTCGTCATCGCGGCGATGAAGCCCGAGATGGTCTGGGACCGCCAGGCCAAGGCTGCGGTGGCCCGAGACGAGCTGAACCAGGTGCTGTCGCTCTCGGGCTACCGGGTGCGCGCAAGCGGGACCATCGGCCCCGCTGAGAAGGCCACCACGGCATCGGAGGCATCCGCCCGGAGCGAGCGCCTTCGCACGCTCCTAATAGAACGCGGCGCACACCCGGAGGTTCTCCTCTACTGCCGAACCGAGCTGCTCAAGACCGACTACTACGAGGCCTTGTTCGAGGCCGTCAAGGGACTCGGTGCACGGCTGCGGGAGAAGTCCGGACTCGATGAGGATGGGCGTCCGCTGGTGCAGGCGGCGCTCCGCGGAAAGCAGCCGCGCGTCATGCTCACGGACTGCTCCACCGTCACCGAGCGCAACGAGCAGGAGGGTGTCGCGCTGTTGGCCGAAGGTATCTTCGCCGCGTTCCGGAACCCGGCCGCCCACGAGCCCAAACTCGTGTGGGAGGCGAGCGAACAGGACGCGCTCGACGTGCTGGGAACCCTGTCGATGATCCACCGCCGCCTCGACGGTGCACGCAGCAGAACCCGCTGACCTCGCAGCAGGGATGTCGGAGCAGCGTCCCACCCAAGCGGATCTCCGGTGACGGCGCGCCGCCCGGTGTAGTCCGGTGTGCGGCATAGGCTTCTAGACGCGTATCCATGGGTTGAGGGGGCCGAGCGCAGTGACTGCATCAACACGATCTTCGGGATCGACGGCCACTTCACCTGGACCGGAAGCTAGCGGCTTCTGCTCAAGCTGTACGCGGCGCTGATGGTCCCGGGCAACCACGATGGCGACCGGAACAGATGCTGGATTGCTGGAAAGCCCTAGACCGCAGTCTGTCTACAAGCACGCGATTCTTGAGCAATACGTCATCAGGTTCGCGACGATGACGGCGAGCAGGCTGAATCCGAAGCGGTCGGTACTCTTCGATGGGTTCGCTGGCCGTGGTCGCTTCGAAACCGGCGAAGCAGGTTCCGCAGAGCACATGATGATCGCCTCGCAAAAGGTCAAGGCCACGACCCAGATCGATCTTCTCCTGGTCGAGAAGGATCCGAAGGACTACGAATCTCTCGACACGGTGGCCGACGAGTACCGCGCCCGCGGTATTCACATCGACGGCTACAACGGTGACTGTGGGGATCACATTGACGAGGCGTTGCAGCTGGCCGCCGCGGCCAGTCTGTTCGTCTTCCTCGACCCTTGCGGCGCCGTGCTCCCGATGGACTCCATCAGGGGCATCCTCCACAAGCGTGGCAACTGGCCGCGGACAGAGGTGTTGCTGAACTTCAGCGCGGACCTGATCCGACGAGCAGGTGGCCAGCTGAAGAAGGGCCAACTAGACCTCGGCGGAGTCGCGAAGGCAGATGCCGTGTGCGGCGGCGAGTGGTGGCGAGACGTCGCGTTGCAGGCCTACGCCGCCTGCAACGGGAAGAACTGGGAATCAGCCGCAGAAGCCGTAGCCATCGAGTACGCCAGGCGGCTCGCCAGCGGAACGGGGTACGGGTTCGTCGTCGCACCGGTGCGGCGGCAGGTCCACCACCAGCCGGTCTACTACCTGATCTTTCTCACCCAGGATCCCCACGGCTTCTGGGTCTTCGGTGTCGCCGCTGCCAAAGCTCGCGAGAAGTGGATCGACTTCCTCGGGCCGGACCCAGACGAACGCGAAGGGATGCTGTGGGACACCGTGGCCGACCAGATCGAGAGGGAACACTCCAAGGCGATCGCACACATCACCGACAACCTGCGGCGACTGACGGAGGACGGTAAGCCGAAGGCAGTCGTCCGTCACGTCAAGGGGGTGTTCGGGGATCTCTACGGGGAGGCCAAGGAGACCGCGTTCACGGCAGCGGTTCGGGCGCTGGTGAAGTCTGGTGAGATCGAATTTGAAACGAAGGGTCAGAAGCCCCACCAGCACGTCATCCGCAAGGTGGTGTGATCTACCCCGTAGCGGCCTCGGGCATCTCGTCCCACAGCTGGCCTTCGAGTTCTCGACCGGCAGCCTTCGGGGTGCGACCGCCCCACTGCTTGAAGAAGAACGGGACCTCGGCCTCGGTGCACGCATCACGGATGCCCTGCGCCCACGACAGCTGCATGGGCCTGTACCTGGGTCCCGACTCGCCGCCGGCGATCACCCAGCCGATGCCGGTGAGATCGATCCCGTCGAGCGGCCCGAGCAGCGGCTCGCACGACAGGAAACGCACGGCGGCTGGCACCTCGCGGAGATGATCGACGCGCGGTAGCGCCTCGGCGTTCTCCACCGACACGCCCATCCAGAGGTTGTGCGGCCAGTCCAGCTTGTCGGCCACACGCCGCAGGCGGAGACTGCGCTTCGTGAGCACCTGGTAGGTGTGCTGCGGGGTCTCACGACAGACGTCGAACACGTCGCGGATGAAGTCGATCGGCACCCGAGCATGGAAGAGGTCGCTCATCGAGTTCACGAACACCACTCGGGAGTTGCGCCAGCGCCGCGGCTCGTCGAGGGCCTGCGGGTGCACCGTCACGCCGAATCCGGCGCCGGAGGTGCGCGGGTCGCCGTCCTGCTGGTACTTCGACGAGCCCATCGCCTTGAGGCGCTTGGCCAGCGTCATCGCGTAGCAATGGTCGCAGCCTGCAGACACGCGGTCGCAGCCGGTGACGGGGTTCCAGGTGGCCTCGGTCCACTCGATCGCCGACCGGTCCGCCATCGCGCGCTCCCCTCAGCCGCGGCTCCTGTCGTTGCCGCCACTCTATGGTGTGGTACCGACGTGTTGGGCGGGACCATTGTGACCGGTGTGTCGTACGTGACTCCGGCCAGGGTCTACCGGGCCGGTTGGATGAACAGCGGCCGGTGGAACTGCTCACCGTCGGGGTGGTCGAACCGCTCCCAGCCGAGTGACTCCCAGAACTCGTTCGACTCCTCGCTGTAGGCGAACAGTCGTCGGTCCGGGTGCCGGTCTTCCACCGCCCGCACCGCCCTGGTACCGACACCACGGCCACGGGCGGCGGTGGCCACCTCGAAGAACTGGATCTCCAGGCGCTCCGGACCAAGCTTCGGGACGCCGAGGTACTGCGGGTTCACACCGCCGGGATCGTCGAGCTCGACGCGGGCGACTTCGGAGCCGCCTTCCAGCACCTGCACGAACCAGGGCTCATCAACGGCGTAGTACCGCGGTTCATCCCACCAGCGCTCGTTCTCGTAGGGCACCTCGAAGTCGAACGGAGGGAGCCAGGAGTACTTGCTCGCACTACCGCGGCGGTGATCGACCAGCGTCAGAGTCACGGCTGTCAGTCCTGCAGCTCGTACGGGACCGAGGAGTAGTACCGGTCGAACTCGTCGTACTCCGCGATTCCGCTGAGCAGCCGCGCCACCGCGAGGCCGTACTGCGTAATGCGCAGGCCCTGGTGCCCACTGCCGAGCGGCACGATTCCTCGCCCGCCGTCGACGTACACGTAGTTCACCCGGTCCACCAGCGAGCCGCGCCAGAAGAAGTCGGCGATGCTGATCTCCCGGATCTCGGAGTCGGGGAAGTTCTCCGACCAGTCGAACTTGAGCTTGTGCTCGTGCTGGCTCTCCGGCATCCCGTACGCCACAGTGAGGTCGATGTCCGAGCGGTACACGGCCACCTCGACGTGGCTGTCGTGGTCGATGCCCGAGGTGCCGTCGGCGGGACTGCTCCACGCACCGAAGCGGTCACGATACGTCGGCCCCGACAGCTTGATGCGCCGCCACTCGGCGGGGCGCGAGCTGGCGATGAGCGTCTGCAGTTCGTCGAGCCTCATGGGTTCCTCCCTGGATGCAGCGGTGTTGTCGGCGTCACAGTAGGCCGGGGCACCGACAACCCGCCCGTGACCGCTCACGGGACCTCGCGATTGTCCGTGAGCACCTCGGACCGGGCTGAGTCTGGGTTCGTACCCGCTTCGATTCCGGCTCTGGCCACCACGTTCTACCTGCATGAACACGGGTCATGCACTCGGTGGATAGTTTGATTCGTCCAGTTCTTGTCCGGTCTTCGGTGTGTGAATCTCAGTCGCCTGAAGTTGATCGAGGTGGTCAGCCGGGACACCGGGTGTCTTCCGCCAGCAGCGGCAACAGGATCTCGGCGACCTCGGTCATGTTGTGCCGTGTCACCAGTAGCTCAAGGATCTGTTCCGGGGTCTGCGGCGGGTTGGTTAGGCGATTCGACATCTCTCGCAACGCGCGTATCCCTGCATGCGGGTGTGCTGCCACTGTGTTGGCGGCGAACTGATGTGGGTGCACGGTCTCGATGTCGGCCTCCACGAGCACGCTTGCTGTGCTGAACCCGGCCCGGCGATCATCGGTGACGATGGCGTTGGCTTTGCCGATGAGCGCCGCGTGGGCGACGTGGGCGTCATCGGGATCATTGAGGCCGTAGCTGTAGTCGCGGTCTTTGGGTGCGTGAACTGGCTGTGACAGGTTGATTTGGCCCCGGTAGGACGGTCTGTTTTGGCCCCGTCCGCCCGACTCGCCGGTGCGGTTGT
>NZ_PDCP01000136.1 GCF_002553505.1 Mycolicibacterium agri
CCCTGCACCCGTCAATCATCCCGAAAACCCCAGCAGAACCACGCCCGCCACGCGGGATTAATTCAGCAGGCTCCTAGCCCCGATGCGCCCCGTTTCGGCCAGAACGCGCAGGCCTCGCGGGGACTGCGACGGCTGCGGTTGGTCGCGGGTCCTATCTGGGCACCGAGTCCGGCGCCCCGCCCGCCACAGATCGCTACAAGCCTGTAGCTGCAAGAGGGCTACTCGCCGTCGACCAGACCCAGGCCCCGCAGCGCGGCCTGGCAGCCGTGTGCGACGTGCATGCGGGTCATGGCGACGACGCCGATCGCGTCGCCCTCGTCCAGGCAGCGCACCAGCTCGGCGTGCTCGTGGAAGCTCTGCTCCAACCGGGGGCCCTGCGCCGACGCGTTGATGTAGCGCTCGCAGGCGTGCCACAGCATCCGGGTGGTGCGTTGCAGCATGCCGTCGCCGAGCGCTTTGAACACCTCGAAGTGGAAGGCGCGGTGCACCAGCAGGTACTCCAGCGGATCGGGATCGGCGGACAACTCCTTGAGCCGCAGCAGGTGTGGGCGCATGTGTTCGGCGGTAGCCTCGGGCGCGATCGCGGCCACCCGCTCGGCTGCGGTCACCTCCAGCATCTCGAGCATGCGGTAGCCGTCCTCGACGTCCTGGCGGCGTATCTCCGACACCACCGCTCCGCGACGCGGATAGATCTCGGCCAGTCCCTCGGCCAACAACTCCCGAAACGCCTCCCGCACCGGCACCCTGCTGACGTCGAGTTCCTTGGCGATCGCGTCGACCCGCAGCTTCATCCCCGCCGGGTACCAGCCGAGGATGATCCGCTTGCGTATCTCGTCGACGGCAAAGTCGGTCAACGTCTCGTGGTCGGACAGCGGAGCGGCCGGCTCCGGCGTCGCGCGGCGCCTACGACGTGGACGTTCGGTCACGTCGCTCATCGTTGCACGGCGCCCGCCGACGACCACGCCGGTATCACGGCGTGGCTGGGGCCTTGGCGTAGGCGTCGACCGAATAGGGCCAGCCCAGCGGGGGCCCGATGTAGCTTTCGGCGAAATTGCGCGCGTAGGCTGCGGAGTGGCGCAGCTGCCACAGCCGGGACCGCTGAAGCTTCTGCCGAAAGGCCGCATCGGGCGAACCCGGCTCGTAGGTGTGCATCATGTGCAGCAGGGCATGGCTGAACTCCTGCGCCTTCCAGATGTCCGGGATGCGGTGCGCGGAGTACGCGGCGAGGTCGTTCTCGTCGCCGGAGGCGGCGAAACGTGCCAGCGCCAAGTCCAATTCGGCGGCGTCGGCCATCGCGAGGTTCATGCCCTTGCCGCCGGACGGGGTGATGATGTGTGCCGCGTCGCCGAGCAGGAACAGCCGGCCGTGCTGCATAGGATCGCACACCTTGCTCTGCATCTCCAGCATGTTCTTGCTGAAGATGGGCCCCTCGTTCAGCGTCCAGCCGGGTTTGGCCAGCCGCGTGCGCAATTCGCTCCAGATGCGCTCGTCGGGCCAGTCCTCGACGGTGTCGTCGAACGGCACCTGCAGATGGAATCGCGTGACGGTCGACGAGCGGAGAAGGTGACCCGCAAAACCGTTGGGGTGCTGGGCGTAGACGGTGCAGTCCGACGACGGCGGCGCTTCGGCGAGCAGGGTGAGCCACCGGAACTCGTGCTGCATGACGTACTCGTCGATGTCGTCCCACGGCATGCTCGCCCTGGCCGCGCCGTACTGCCCGTCCGCGCCCGCGACGATTTCGGCGTGCACGACCGTGCCGTCGGTGCATTCCACCCGTGGCTGATCGGCGACCTGCAGCACCTTGGCGGCTTGCGTTTCGTAATAGACTGTGCCGCCCGATGATTCGAAGCCGTCGAGCAGGTCGGCCACCACTTCCTGCTGCGGATAGACGAAGTGCGGTTTGCCGTCGTACATCTTGGAGTAGTCGGCGAAGAAACTCTCCCCGTCGACACGGAACTCGCAGCCGTGGTGCACGGCGGCCTCGGCGTGCAGCCGCGCCGACAGCCCGAGCCGATCCAGCAGCTCCACCGTGCGGTTCTCGAGCAACCCGGCGCGGGCCCGCTCCAGGATCTGCTTGCGGCTGAACTTGTCCAGCACCACGCAATCGGTGCCTCGCTGCTGCAACAGGTTCGCCAGTGTGAGCCCCGCGGGCCCGGCACCGATAATCGCTACCGTCGTGCGCACTTCGCGAACCACGGGTGTCTCCTCATCTGTTCGAAGGTGTGGGTGAGCGTCCTGCGGCGCAATCACCGGCGGGCGCTGGGTTGCATGTCGGGCACCACGACGTCGCCGTCGACGACGATCGGCTCGTCGTCGAGGTACAGGCTGCAGTCGCGCATCGGGATGTCGAAATGGCATGGCGTGTCGTTGGGTCCGCCGAGTTCGTTGTTCGGCCCGATGGAGAACATCACGTTGCCGTACACCGAACGCGGCTCCATCCCCATTCCGCCAGCGAACGCCGGCGGCAACAGGCCGTGCCACTGGGCCCGCTCGTTGAGGCCCCACCCGACGTGGGACATACCGTAGCCGCGCGGATCGTTGAACGATTCGATATAGGACTTCAGCATCTGCGCGTCCAGCTCGCCGCGGATGTCGGTGATGAAGCCCTTCTCGATGGTGATCTCCACCGGCCGCTGCACAAAGCTGTTGAACGGCAACAACACATCGCCCGGCGCGAGGACGATGCGGCCGTCAACCCCGTCGTCCTTGCCGCCGGTGAACACGAAGCCCGACGGCCAGTGGTCCCAGCGGCCAGGCTCGTCGTTGTAGCCGTACTCGGCCAGCGTCGGGTACATGCCGAGCTGGTAGGTGACGTCGGTGCCGAGCTTGTTGGTGAAGCGCAACGTGGTGGCCTTCGCCAGCAGTTCCTGGCCGACCTCGACGCGTTCGCGCAACTCCCGTGACGGGAACATGCGCGCCAGCAGTTCGACGGGCTCCACCACCGACAGGATGCGGGTGCCGGCGTCCTGAATCGCGAACTGCTCCTTGGAGAACAACAGGAAGATGAGGTCGATCAGCATGTCGGCGCGCTTGAGCACCTCGACGGCTTCCGGGTTGCCCGCCAGACCCGAGGCGCCTACGGTCCACGCCCCGGTTGAGGCGCCGGGGTCGGCCAGCCGCAGATGGTGGGCGTTGGCGCCCAACGACTGTGCCGCGGTCAGGAAGGCGTCGGCGTAGTTCAGCCGCTCCTCGCCCTGCGACAGCACCGCGACCGTCTCACCCTCGTGAACGGCGGACAGTTCCAATTGCTTCCGACACAGTTCGGTGAATTGCACCTGGTTGACCATCGCAGCCTCCTATCGCTGGCCTGTGGTTGTGCTCGACTCGAGGAACGCTCGGACGCTGGCCATGAACCCGGCGAAGTTGTCCCACGGGATCATGTGTCCGGCCTCCGGCACGCTGACGACCGGGATCTCGGGGTTCTCCCGACGCAGTTCGGCCTCGCCTTCGGCGGTGACAACGGGACTCTCGGCGCCGCGGATGAGCAGGGCAGGCGGCCGGATCTGGCGCCAGTACGGCAGGAAATCCTCGGTTTCGAAGCCGCGGTGGGTTTCGAAGACGGCGGTCTCGTCGCACGTGGGCAACTCCTGGGCCCGGATGAGCAGTTCGCGTTCGGACCACTTGGGATAGAAGCGGCGGACCTCGTCGGCCGTCGTGCCGCGGCGCGCCTCGTCGAGCTGTGTCTTGAACGACTCCCACGACGTCGGGTACGGGCCGCGGCCGGGCCCGGACAGCGGGGGGTCGGCCAGCAACACCGGTCCGCCGCCGTGGCGAGCGGCGTACGCTGCGGCGATCCGCGCCCCCATCGAATGGCCGAGCACCGTTGGGTTTTCGTCGCCGAACGCCGCGATCACCCCGGCGAGGTCCTCGGCGTAGTGGTCCAGCGTGTAGCCACCGGACGGTGCGACGTCGGACCGGCCGCGGCCGCGCACGTCGAGCACGGCCACCCGGTGATCGCGCGCCAACTCCATCGCGACGAACTCTGCGGTCAGCGCCGGGCTCGTGATACCGGGAACGATGATCAGCGTCGGCCCCGACTCGCCGTAGCACAACAGGTGTAGGCGCAGGCCGTTGACTTTGACGAACTCGCTGCGGCCCGTTGGTTCGATCGTCATGCCGCCGCCTTCGGGGTTCGCCCGTCGAGCAGTGCGCCCGCGTCGGGAATCACCGGCTCGATGCCGAGACCCTCGGCGATCTCATACGCGGTGGCGGTTGCCGCCGACAACACTGGCACGCCCAACGCTTCCTGGGTCGGCGCGATCGCTGGCAGCGACGGCATCTGCACGCACGCGGACAGCACGACGCCGTCGGCGCCGGAGGTGTCGAGTTGCTGGGCGTGCGACAGCGGCGCCATCGGGTCGAGGCAGCCGACGGCGCGATTGTCCGTGACGCTCAGACTGATTGAGTTGATCACCTCGATGTCGTAGGCAGCCAGATAACGCACGACCATCTCGGTCAGCGGAGGCGCGTAGGGCGCCACGACGGCGACGCTGGACAGTCCGAGCCGGTGGATCGACCGCACCAGCGCACCCGCACTGCTCGTCACCGGTGCATCACAACCCGCCGCCTGCGCGGCTTCGCTCATCCGCCGCTCGGCCTCTTCGTGCGCTTTCGGGCCCTGCGCCATGACCGCGATCAGGCAGGCGTAGGCGATGACGTCCACGGCGGCGTCGGCGACTTCGGTCGCACACCGATCGGCCTGGCCCACCATCGCCTGCAACGACTCCGGATCGACCGTGTGCAGCGTGGCTCTGCTGGAGTGGAACGTGAAGCGGTCGCCGGACGGATGTCGGCGAAGCAGTTCCGGCAGTTCGGTTTCCATGGTGGTGTTCGAACTCGGCACGATCAAACCGATTCGACGGGTGCGCATTGCGTTCCTTTCGCGATCGTTGCTCATTGGTGGACCGCCGCGACCTCGCGCAGGTAGTTCGTCGCCTCTGCGGCGTCGACGACGTCTGCGTACTTCGCCTGGATGTCGATCAGGCTGGCGTGATGCGCCGACGGCAAGCGGTCTGCGACGGCGTCGCTGATCACCAGCGTCGGAAATCCGTACTGGACGGCATCGACGGCGGTGGCGCGCACGCACCCGCTCGTCGTCGCACCGCACACCAGCACGGTGTCTGCGCCGTACGCCCGCAGGACTGTCGCCAGATCGGTTCCGAAGAATGCGCTGGCGCCGGTCTTGACGATGACCGGGTCGGAGGGTTCGCGCGGCAATCGCGGGTCGATCTCGGCCGCGGGTGATCCTTCGCGCAGCATCGCCAGCCCAGGAGCCTTGTCCAGCCAGACATTTGGCACGTTCTCGGGAAACGCGATGGCGGTGAACAGCACCGGCGCACCCGCCTGCCGCGCCTCGCGGATGAGGCCGGCGATGACGTCGAGTTCGGCGGACATGTCCGAGCCGATGGCGGCGTCCGGGTCGGTGAAGCCTCGCGTGCAGTCCACCACTACAACCACAGGCCGACGACCGCGACGCACCGAACCATTGAAACCCGAACGGCGATAACGGGTTTGCGGGTCATCGGTCATGACATGTCCTTCCGGCGGCGTTCCCACGGCACTTTGTGAGGTTAAATTTAATTAAATCTTCTGTCAACGCAAGGTCATCAGCGGCCCCTGTAGTGATCAAATCTGCTTATCTATCGGCTATTTCACCGCTCTACACAGCCCGTCGTAAGAATTTTCCCAACTTCTCTTGACAGTTTTGCATTAAATCCGCGATGCTCGGGCGGTCGCTGCAACTGAGACCCAAGCCACAACTGGGGGCCACGCTGCTGACCTCCGGCGATACCCATCCGAAGAGAGGCCGACATGCTCGATGCCGATCAGCGCGGGACGACCGTAGCGCCACCGCGCCAACGCTCCTATCGGACGCTGTGGTTCGTCCTCTTCGGCGGCTGGCTGTTCGCATATGCCGACCGTGCGGTCACCGGGCCGGTCGTGACGTGGATGATCGAGAACGACATCGATTTCATGCAGGCCGCGAATCATCCGCACGCGCTCGGCGGCCTCATCGGCAGCATGTTCTTCGCCGGCTACATGCTGACCCAGTTGCCCAGCGGCTATCTGGGTGACCGCTTCGGGCACGCCTCGATGCTGACGGTGTCGTTCGTGTGGGCAGGCATCGCCACCATGGTCAGCGGTGTCATCGCCGGTCTGCTCATGTTCGTCGCGATGCGCGTCATCACCGGCCTCGGCGAGGGCGCGTTCTACTCCAACGACCGCGCGCTGATCGTCGCGCACACGCCGGAAAGCAAACGCAGCCTGGGACTGGGCGTCGCGATCACCGGGCTGGCCTTCGGCTTGACCGTCGCCAGCATCGCCACTCCTCCCCTGCTGGACTTCGGCGCGAATCTGCTCGGCACCGCACACGGTTGGCGTCTTCCGTTCCTGGTGTTCGGCGCGGCGACGGCGATCCTGTCGCTGTTCATGTGGCGGTACTTGAAGGGTCTGGTCGGCACCCTGAATCTGCGCGCGCCGTTCGTGCGCCTGGCGAGCATCTCGGCGGTGTTCTGCCTGTTGATCGTCGCGTTGTTCTGGGCCTGCGACCAGCTCGGCATGCCGGAATGGCTGGCGGCGGCCGCTCAGGTGGCGCTGGCGCTCGTCCTCGTGGCGGTGATGCAGCGCCGTCAAGGCCGGCAATTGGCATCGGCCTTGCGCGACAAGGAAACCGCGTTCATCTACGTCGCGGCGATCGCAATCCTGTGGAGCATCTGGCTGTTCGGCTACTGGTCGGTGGCGATTGTGTCCTCGGCAGCCAACGAATCGCTGGTGAAGGCCGGGTTGACGGCGGCATTCAACGCAGGCGCGGGCATCATCGGGTTCCCCGTCGGCGGATGGTTGTCGGACAAGGCCTACAAGCGCGGCTGGGGCAGGCGCAACCTGCTCATCGCGGCGACGCTGGGCCAGGGCGTGATGGTGCTGCTGTTCGGCGTGTACCTGCAGACGACGGGCGAGCCGACGCTGTGGGTGATGGCCGTGCTGTTGTTCATGACGGGCTTGTTCCTCAACGCGGTGCAGCCGATGTCTCAGGCGTTGACCGCAGACCTCGTCGACCGCGCCAACCACGGCGCAGCGTTCGGGATGTGGAACCTGATCGCCGAAATCGGCGCCGTCGCCAGCCCGGTGGTCAGCGGTGCGCTGCGCGACGCGACCGGCGACTGGGTGGCCGCCATCTACCTCGACGCGGCGCTCGTTCTGGTGAGCGCGCTGCTGTACTTCGGTGTCCGTCGCACCGGTCCCCTGGCGGTTACGCCAGACGGTCAACCCGTGCGGTAAGCGTCAGCCCGATTGCGCCTCGGCCCGAAGCCGGGGCGCCAATCGCGCTGCACCGATGTCGGCGTGGTGCGTCAGGTCGTCGATGAGCCGTCGCGCATGGTCGACGAGCCCGGCCACGTCGACACCGTGCGTGCTGGCGCGGTCGCTGTTCTCGAGCCGGTCGGCGGCCCGTTGCAGCACCGTGGCGGCGCCGACGGGGTTGCCGCGCTGGATGTGGGTGATCCCGACAGCCAGCTGGGCCAGGCCCTGCCACATCGTGCGCTCGACGTCGGGCGCGTTCTTCCACGCCGCCTCCAACACTTCGTGGGCGTGAAACGCCAGGCCGCGATCCAACAGCTGCTGGGCGTAGTCGAGCGACTCCGCGGCGCTCAGCTGCAGGTCGTCCGGGATGCGCTCGACGCCCTCGCTGCCGTAGGGCAGCGGCCGCCCCAGCGCGTCTCGTGGTCGCCGATTGCGTGCCTTGCCGAACTCGTCGCGATCCCGATCAGGCACCCGGCCATTGTCTCACCCGTGCTCTCGCAGACCCTCGATCGGGCGGCTGACCTGCGCCTACCACACTAATTTGCGTCAACCCATTGCCTCTGTCCGGGCACACCCCTTACGCTTCGTTAGGTAAGGTTTGCCTTTCTCGGTTGGGCCGGGGAAGTCAGCGAGGATCGCGACTGTGAGGTGGCATCGGTTGTTCGTCTGTCTCTGCACCGGCGCCACCAGCGAGATGGTCGCTGACGTGGTCGCAACCGGCGCAGTGACCTCCAAGCAGGTCGCCGCGGCGTGCGGCGCCGGCGCGGATTGCGGCCGCTGCCGCCATACGCTGCGAGCCATCATCGCCGCAGGGACGACGGAGAACCTTCACGCGCTGCCGAACCGCCGCGCCAACGCCGCCGAGGAGAAGGCGGCGTTCGGTCGGATGACCTGCACCGGCGGCTGCGACAGCGACTGCCAGCACGCAGCGATGGTGAACACCGCGGTCGGCTGACCCCTACAGTGGATCGACGACATGAGCGTCGACTACTGGAATCACAACACCGCCTATCATAAGTGGCTCATCGACATCGCGTCGCAACACCGCGGCACCGTGCTCGACGTCGGCTGCGGGGACGGCCTGTTAGCGCAACGCCTTTCGCCGGTGTCAACGTTCGTCACCGCGATCGAGCCCGACGCGAATGCGGCCGCGCGAGCCGCCGCACGACTGGCTTCCCTTGACAACGTCGCCGTCGTCGACGCCGACTTCGACGCGTATCAATCCGACGGGGCTCGTTTTGACCTCATCACCTTCGTCGCCAGCCTGCACCACATGGACATGCGTTCGGCACTGACGAAGGCACGCGAATTGCTCACGCCCACCGGCGAAATCGCAGTCGTCGGGCTGTCAGCCAACAAGTCGGCGACGGACTGGTTATGGGCGCTGGCGTGCCTGCCCGTCAACCGAATCGCGTCCCGCCTGCATGGCGAGACGAGGGACATCGGCGTCGTCGTCACCGACCCGCAGGAGTGCCTGTCGGAGATCCGACGCACGGTCGACGACGTGCTGCCGGGTGCGCAGATCACGCGTGGCCTCTACTACCGATACCTTCTGCGGTGGCGGCGCTGACCCCCTCTCCCCATCGCGAAGACGGAATCCGCGCAGGCCCTTTCTCGTAGTTTCGCTGCGCGTTTTCCGTTTCGCGACAACGGAACCTGAACTACCATCCGAACATGGTCCGACTCGTCACGGCGCTTCTCGCGGCGTCGACTCTGACGCTGTCGAGCCTCGCCGGCGCTGGCGCCGCCACCGCCGAGCCCTGGCCGCCGTCGCCGTGCGGGTTCACGATCACTCCCCCGCAGGTTGTCCAGGTTGACGGGGTCAGCAAGGTCAGCGCGACGGTCACCGCGACCGTCTGCGGCTTCGCGGCCAGCCCGTATCAGAGCGTCGCCTGCATCGAACTTCAGGGCCAGCCGGGCGGCGCGTGCATGCAGGGCACCGACACCGCCCAGGTGTACTTCGAGCCCTACACGCCCGGGGCCACGTACTCGTCGCGCGGCCGCGGCTGCGGCATCATCGTGCCGACGTTGCCCGCCGACAACTGCCAGATGCTCGGCCCTGTGACGGCGACCCTCTAGCCTGAACGTTTCGTGAGATGGGCCGTTGACACGGCTTGTAATGCACGGAAGTGCCTGTCCTGCTTGAGAACATTGGC
>NZ_PDCP01000137.1 GCF_002553505.1 Mycolicibacterium agri
GGTGGGCGCCGACGGGGGCGGGCCCGGGGCCCCGGCGGGCATCGTCGGCGGCGTATGCGAGGTGGACGGCGTGACGGGCGGCCCGAGCGAGCCCGCGGGATGGGTGGCTCCGCCTCCGCCGCCGCCGGCTCCACCGCCGCCCTTGGCCTTGGCCAGCTCCTCGGGCTTCGGGACGCCCGCGGCCTTCGTCAGTTCGGCGTCGGTCGGCGTCTTGGACGCCAACCCCGACAGGCCCTGCGTCGCGGCCTGCGCCATGCCCTGACCGGCCTGCATCAGCCCCTGCGGAACCTGTCCGGCCATGCCGGCCAATCCGCCCGCCGCACCGCCGACGGCGCCGAGCACGGACGGAATCATCTGCGCCAACTGGCCTGCGGCGTCCCCGGCCTGGCCGGCTTGCGTGGCTTCGGCCGCACCGGCCTTGGCGAGCTGCGCCGGGTCCTTGGCGGCAGACGCCGCGGCGGGGGCGCCCGCCGAGCCGGTCGTAACTCCGCCGCCGCCCGGCACACCCGCACCCGGTGCCTGCGGTGTGCCCGCGCCCTGCGGAGACGTGCTCGTCTCGGTCACACCCGCATAGCGCAGCGCCTCGGCGATGGCGCGCTGCTCGAGCACCCCGCGCTGTTGCAGTAGCTGGGACACGGCGACGGGATCCTGGGCGGCCTGCGCCTGGCGCAACGCGGCCTCGTTCTCCTTGAACTCCTGCGGCTTGGGCACCGCGGAGACGGTTTCGGTGTAGTCGTTGGCGTGCTTGCGGGCCTGCTCGCCGAGCGCATACCAGCGGTCGGCGATCTCGTTGAACGCCGCGGCGTGCTCGGTCAGCCGGCCGGCGAGCGCCGCGGTGCCCTGCGGGCTGTCCCACAGGTCGGGAACCGCGGCGGCGACTTCGCGGACCGTGATGGCGGCGGTGTCGGCGGCGATGCCGTTGTTCGTCGCGGTGGTGCTGAACCCGACGCCGAGCGCCGCCGATCCTGCGGTGACCTGCTGTGAGAACGCCTCGCCGCTGACGGCCCCGGCGGGTGGCGGCAGCGGGATCCGCACGTCGGGCGGGATCGGCGGCACCGGCTCCAGCGTCGACAGCGTCCCCACGTCGGCGGCGATCGACGGCGTGATCAACATGGTCAGACCCGCCTTGTTGATCTCCTCCTGCCCGCCGAACTTGGCCGCGACCATGATCAGGTGCACGGCGGCCTTGTGCATGCTGTAGGCGTGCTGGCAGGCCGCGCCCCACAGTTCCAGGGCGGCCTGCTCGAGGCGTGCGGCGGCGCCGACCGAGGTGGGATCGACCGCCAGCGGCGGCGTCTCGGCCAGCAGACCCTGCGCGGCTGTCGCCAGACCCAGCAGTTTCTGGGCGGCTGCGACAAGTCCGGCGACGTCGACCTTCATCAGCGACCTACAGCTCTGCCAACCGCCGTTCGGCGTCGGCGAGGTCCTGCTCGGTCGGCATGTCGTCCACCGGAATCGACCTCCCCTCCAGCTCGGCGCGGATCACCAGCTGTCCCTTCAGGTACGCGACATCGTTACACGCCATGATGCCCCGCGCGATCTCGGCCGCTGGCCGCTTCATGGCCGCGGGCTCGATCTGCACCCCCAGCGTGTGCCCCGCAACCGCCACCCGGACGAAGATGGTGTTGTCCGGGGTGGCGGCCGTGAACGACTGCTCAGTCAAGGCGTACCGCCGCGGCGTTGATCTCTTCCTGCTCCCCGAATCGCGCTGCGGCCGAACGCAATTTCTCCGCCGCGGCGCGGTGTGCGGCTTCCTGGTCGGCGAACGCCGCGTCCCGTCGCGCCACCACCTCGCTCGCGGCGGCCTTGAACTGATGCATGATCGGGCCGTGTGTGCCGACCGCGGCCAGGATGTCCGCCCCCGCATTGCGGGCGGCGGCGATCTCGTCGGCCACATTGTCATGCCGCGCGGCGACCTGGTGCAGTAGCGCCGGGGTGATCCGGATATCGGGCATGGACACTCCTAAAGCAGGACGGCGGGACGGGTCTGCGCGGGCCCGTCGTCGGGCGGTTCACGGTTCTGCGGCGGCGGCTGCGCGGACCGATCGTCGGTATCGCGGTCTTCGTCGGCGTCGCGGCCGGTGTCTTCGTCGCCGTCGCCGTCGCCGTCGTCATCGACGTCGCGGTCGTGGCGTTCGTCGGTGGTGTCGTCGACCGTTTTCGGCAGGTCCGGTTGCCCGGCCCGGTCGGCGAGTCCCGAGGCCAGGCCGGCCAACGGGCCTGCGGCGCCTGCCAATCCGCCGGCCCCCTGCGCCGGGGCTGTCGCCGCGCCCTGCGCGGCCTGCGGCAGTGCTCCCAGCGCGGAGCCGAGAGCGGGCATCATGCCACCGGCCGGATCGGCCGTCGCGGCGCCTGCGGGCGGCGGGGGCGGCGGTTCGGCGCGCTCCGACGCCGAGAGCAGATAGCCGCTGCCAAGCGCCCGGGTGAGCCGCGCGTGGTCTTCGTCGGTCAGCGCACCCTCGTCGACGATGTCGGAGATCTCGGCGATCTTGCCGCGCAGAAACAGCAGGAACTGGCGCTCGCCCGCGGGGGTGTCCAGCGCCGCGACCGGATTGTTGATGGCATCGATCAGCTGCCGCTGAATGTCTTGCAACCGCGCCTGTCCCGACACTGTGACGGCATGCGCCGACAGGATCGCTTCGGCGAGTTGTATTTCGGCAGAGCGTATTTCGGAGTAGTCGTTGGCGAGTTCGGCCTGCAGGGTCCGGACGGCGTCGACGGCGGCGCCGGACTGCGCGGTGTCGGCCGGGTATGTCACAGCAGACCACCGCCGAGATCGTCCTGCAGGTTGGCGGGCGGCGCGAAGTCACCAGGCAGTGTGGGACGGCCGGCACCGTCGAACAACTCCTGGGCATGCGACAGCGCCGTCAGCACACTGCTCACCTGCCCGAGCAGCCATCCGTCCACGTGGGCCCCCTTCTCCGCCAGTCAGCGTAACCCGCAGTACGGAGGCCCTTCTGCGGCAATTTGTGCTGCCGAACGTGCAACCTCTGCGATTTTCGGCGCAAATCCTCGCAGCACGTGCACGTTCGGCGTAGTGGCGGAGGCCGTCAGGCGTCGAGGTCCTGTTCGACCAGCCCGGCGACCTTCGCCAGGGCCGCTTCGTCGTCGGACTGCACGGTCACCTGCGCGCCCTTCTCCGCGCCGAGCGTCATGATCATCAACGCGGAGCCCGCGTCGACGGGCTCGCCGCCGCTCATCGAAAGCGTCACGGGCACACCGGCCTCGACGACGGCCTCGGCGATGATCGCGGCGGGCCTGGCGTGCAGGCCGATCGCCGACCCGACGGTGACGGTCTTTTCGGGCATCAGATCTCCTTGTGGTGGTGTGTCGATTGTGCTTGATCAGGCGGCGGCCAGCGCCGGTGTCTGGTCAACCTCGGAGGTGCGGGATGCCGCGACCTGCTTGGCGGTGATGACGGCGAGTGCACCGGCCACCGCGCCGAGCAGGATCGCGATGATGAACCACACCAGGTTGCCGATCGCGAAGAACACGAAGATGCCGCCGTGGGGCGCCCGCGACGTTACGCCGGTGGCCATGCACACGGCCCCGGTGATCGCGCCGCCGAACATCATCGAGGGGATGACACGGAACGGGTCGGCCGCCGCGAACGGGATCGCTCCCTCGGAGATGAAGCAGGCGCCGAGAAGGACTGCGGCCCTGCCGTTCTCGCGCTCCGGCTCACTGAACAGCCGCGGCCGCACGAACGTCGCGAGAGCCATCGCCAGCGGCGGAACCATGCCCGCGGCCATCACGGCGGCCATGATCTCGAACGACGCGGTGGTCGCGGCGGTCAGGCCCGCGGTGGCGAACGCGTACGCCGCCTTGTTCACCGGGCCGCCGAGGTCGAAGCACATCATCAGGCCGAGGATGATGCCGAGGACGACCGCGGACGTGCCCGACATCCCGGTCAGCCAGTCGGTGAGGCTGGTGGTCAACCACGCCAGCGGGCGGCCCAGCAGCATGTACATCAGCAGGCCGACGACCAGCGATGCGAACAGCGGAATGATCACGACCGGCATCAGGCCGCGGAACCATTGCGG
Organism: Mycolicibacterium agri; assembly: GCF_002553505.1. Lineage (GTDB taxonomy): Bacteria > Actinomycetota > Actinomycetes > Mycobacteriales > Mycobacteriaceae > Mycobacterium > Mycobacterium agri. The sequence goes on from NZ_PDCP01000137.1 coordinate 4,044, forward strand.
CACAGCGACTCTACTGATCCACAGCGCCGCGAAACCGGCGATCAGACCACCGACGATGCCGCCGATGAACCCGGCGCCGACGAATACCGCAACCGCACCCGCGGTGAAACCCGGTGCGATACCGGGCCGGTCGGCGATCGCGAACGCGATGTAGCCGGCCAGCGCGGGCACCAGGAAGCTGAACGCCAAGCTGCCCAGCGAGAACAGCACGGCGCCGAGGTACTGCGCGAAGCCGCCGCTGGGCAGATTCCACAGAGAGTTCTGCAAGGCGATGTCGTTGGCCGAGTCCGAGATCTGGTAGCCGCCGAACAGGAAGCCCAGCGCGATGAGCAGGCCACCGGCCGCCACGAACGGGATCATGTAGCTCACGCCGGTGAGCAGGATCTGCCGCGTCCTGGTGCCCCACCCGACGCCGCCGGACGGTGCTGCGCTGATATTGGCGTCGGCGCCGGTGGCCTCGACCCGCGGCGCGGTCGGATTGTCCGCGGCGGCAAGCGCTTCGGCGACCATCTTTGCCGGCTCGTTGATCGCGCGCTTCACGCCGGAGGCGATCACCGGCTTGCCCGCGAAGCGGCCCCTGTCCTTGACGCCGACGTCGGTGGCGAAGATGACGGCGTCGGCCTGGGCGACGGTGGCCGCATCCAACGGGGTGCTGCCCGATGAGCCCTGCGTCTCGACATGCAGCGTGACGCCGGCGTCCTTCGCCGCGGCGACGAGCGAGTCGGCGGCCATGTAGGTGTGCGCGATGCCGGTCGGGCAGGCGGTGACGGCCACCAACGTCTTCGGCTTTGCGGCAGCGGGCTGTTCAGAATCCTGGCCAGCTGGTTCCGTCTTCGGGGCGGGGTTCAGCACCTCGTCGACCAGCGCAACCACCTCGTCGGGCGTGGCCGCCTGGCGCAGCGACGCCACGAACTCCTTGCGCACCAACGCTCGGGCCAGGCTGGACAACAGCTTCATGTGCTCGGAGCCGCCGGATTCGGGCGCGGCGATCAGGAACGCCAGGTCGGACGGCCCGTCGGCGGCGCCGAAGTCGACGGGCGGCGCCAGACGCGCGAACGCGACGGAGGCCGTCTCCACGTGCGGTGAGCGGCAGTGCGGGATCGCGATACCGCCGGGCAAACCCGTCGCCGACTGTTCCTCACGGGCCATCGCCGCCGCGGTCAAACCGTCCGGGTCGGTGGTGCGTCCGGTGTCAGCGAGGCGGCCGACGAGCCGCTCGATCACGGCTTGCTTGTCGGCGCCCGCGTCGACGTCGAGCAGTATCAGGTCGGCGTCGATGACGGGGCGGGACGTGGTGCTGTTCATGGCGGTGCTTTCTTTGGTCGTTACGAACTGGCGGGGTCGGGGACCGGCGAGACCGGCGTCACGGCAACGGCGTTCGGGTCGGCGTCGTCGGGCGTGGGCAGTGCGGAGCCCGGCAGGGCGGCGGCGGCGCTGCCGTAGGCGATGGCCATCTGCAGTCGGCGACTGGGTTGGGCGCCCTCGTCATCGGCACGGACGTAGCCGGCGAGGCTGGCATCGCCCGCTCCGACGGTGCTGCGGGGCACGATCGGGGGTGGCGTCGCAAGCCAGCCGCCGTCGCCGGTCACCAGCACGGCCCCCGCCGCGCCGAGGGTGGCCAGCACCGCGCCGACGCCGCGATCGACAAGGCGTTGCGCTGCCGACACCACGGGTGCTGGATCGCCCTGTGCGACAGCCGCTTCCAGCGCCTGCTGGGAGTAGCCGATGACGCTGGCGAGTTCTTCAGCGTTCGGCTTCATGAGATCCGGTGCCGCGCAGGAGAATCCGTTGACCAGCGCGGCCAGCGGGGCGTCTGAGGTGTCGACGGCGACCTTGCAGGGATACGGGGCCAGCGCGGCGACGACGTCGGCGTACCAGCTGTCCGGCATGCCCGGCGGCAGCGAACCCGACATCACCACCCACGACGCGTGCTCGGCGCTTGCGACGACCGACCGTGTCAGCGCGTCGATCGCGCGCCCGTCGAGCCGAGCGCCAGGCTCGTTGATTTTCGTTGTGGTGCCGTCGGTCTCGGTGATGGCGATGTTGGTCCGCACCGGCGAGCTGATCGGGACACAACGGAACGGCACCCCGATGTCCTGCAGCGCGGTCAACAGCGGGTCGGTTCCCGAAGCGGGCAGCAGCGCGACGGCGTCGACACCGGCGAGGGTGAGCGCGCGAGCGACGTTGACGCCCTTGCCGCCGGGCTCGGTGCTCACCGAGCTGACCCGGTGCACGGCGCCGCGGGTGAGCGGGGTCGCCAGCGTGACCGTGCGGTCCAGGCTCGGGTTCGGGGTGACGGTGACGATCATGCGACGACCACTTCGATGCCCTGCTCGGTCAGCTCGTCGCGGTGGGCGTCGCTGAGTTCGGAGTCGGTGATCAGTGTGTCGACGCGCGACAGCGGGGCGAAGCTGGCGAACTCCTCGCAGCCGATCTTCGATGAATCGGCGACGACCACAACGTAATTGGCGGCGGCGATCATCGCCCGCTTGACCGCGGCCTCGTCGCTGTCGGGAGTGGAGAGGCCGTGTCGGACGCTGATGCCGTTGGTGCCGATGAACGCGATGTCGACGCGCAGCGTGTCCAGCACGCGCAGCACCTGGTCGCCGACGGCCGCCTGGGTGAGGCCGCGGACCCGGCCGCCGAGCAGTTGAAGCGACACCGACGGCATGCCCGCCAACAGGGCAGCGATCGGGACCGAATTTGTGACCACGTTCAACTCGCGATCGGACGGCAGCGCGGCGGCGATCCTGCTGGTGGTGGTGCCCGCGTCAAACAGCACGCTGGCGCCGGTGACCGGAATGAACTCGACGGCGGCGGCCGCGATCGCGTCCTTGAACTCGGCGCGGGTGTTCTCCCGCTCGCCGACGCCGGGTTCGACCAGGCGCAGGGCGCGCACCGGGACGGCACCGCCGTGCACGCGCCGCACCAGGCCGGCGCGGTCCAGTGCCGCGAGGTCGCGGCGCACCGTTTCGGTGGTGACGTCGTAGGCCTCGGCCAGTTCGGCGACCGACGCGCGGCCCCGACTGTTCACCAGCGACGCGATGGCCTGCTGACGCTCCTCGGCATACATGACGCTCCGTTTGTGTGGTAATGAGCCCGGTTGAATGTGGTTATGTGTTGTTTTACTCCCGAACATGTTGACTTGTCAATGGTGAGTTTGTAATCTGATTCACATGACCGCGTCATCCCCGCCCACGTCACCCTCGGGCACGGTTCTGCACGGCGTCCCGGTTGTCGCGGGCGTTGCCCACGGCCCGGTGATCCGGCCGGGCCGGCTTCCCGCGCTCGACGAGATCGACGCCGCGCCGGAGATAGATGAAGAGGACCGCGCTGCCGAGGCGTCCCGATTCATCGCGGCCGCCAACGCGGTCGCGTCCCGGCTGCGCGCGCGCGCCGCCCACGCGACCGGTGCCGCTGCGGAGGTGCTGGCGGCGACGGCCACCCTGGCGCAGGACAGGGCCTGGCTGGGTACCGCCGAAAAGCTCGTCAATGCGGGCGCCCCGGCGCCACGCGCGGTGGTGGCGGCCGTCGATCAATTCGTCGACATGTTCACCCAGATGGGCGGGCTGATGGCCGAACGCGTCACCGATCTGCGCGACATTCGCGATCGGGTGATCGCCGAACTGGCCGGGCTACCCGAACCCGGCGTTCCGCTGCCCGCCGTGCCGTCGGTGCTGCTTGCCGACGACCTCGCACCCGCGGACACCGCGGGCCTTGACCCGAGCCTCGTCGTCGCGCTGGCGACCTCGCTTGGCGGCCCGACCAGTCACACCGCGATCATCGCCCGCCAACTCGGGCTGCCCTGCGTGGTGGCCGTCGAAGGACTCGACGAGGTCGAGGCGGGCACGACGGTGCTCGTCGACGGCACACGCGGGACGGTGACGGTGTCGCCCGACCCGGCCGTGGCAGCAGAGCAGGTGGCGACCGCGAAGCGCGAAGCCGAGCTGGCCGCTCGATGGACGGGGCCCGGCGCAACCGCCGATGCGCACGCCGTGGCGATCATGGCCAACGTGCAGGACGGCGCGGGCGCCCGCAGCGCCCGTCAGACACCGGCCGAGGGCGTCGGCCTGTTCCGCACCGAACTGTGCTTCCTCAACCGCGACACCGAACCCGGCGTCGACGAGCAGGCCCGGATCTACGCCGAGGTGCTCGAGGCGTTCGCCGGGCAGAAGGTGGTGGTGCGCACCCTCGACGCCGGCTCGGACAAGCCGCTCAAGTTCGTCGGCCACCACGAAGAGGCCAATCCGGCGCTGGGCGTGCGCGGCATCCGGATCGCCGCAGGCAACCCCGGTTTGCTCGAGCGGCAACTGGACGCCATCGCCGCAGCGGGCGAACGCACCGGCAACCAGCCCTGGGTGATGGCGCCGATGATCGCCACCGTGGGCGAGGCGAAAGCCTTTGCCGCCCAGGTGCGTTCGCGCGGTTTGACGCCCGGCGTGATGATCGAGGTGCCCGCCGCGGCGCTACTCGCCGACCGGATCCTCGAGCACGTCGACTTCCTGTCGATCGGCACCAACGACCTTTCCCAATACACGATGGCCGCCGACCGGATGTCGGCCGACCTGGCCATGCTGACCGACCCGTGGCAGCCTGCCGTGCTGGCGCTGGTCGCGACGGCGGCCCGGGCGGGCGCGGCCGTCGACAAGCCGGTCGGTGTGTGCGGCGAGGCGGCCGCCGATCCGCTGCTGGCCTGCGTGCTGACCGGCCTCGGCGTGACCTCGTTGTCGGCGGCGGCAGCGGCCGTCAACGGCGTCGGCGCCAAGCTGTCGCAGGTCACGCTGAGGCAGTGCCGCGAGGCCGCCGACGTGGTGCTGTCGCAGCCAAGCGCCGTCGACGCCCGCGCCGCCGCCCTCGCCATCCTCGGCTGACTTTCATTGCGGACTCCTATTGCGCGAGCAGACGCTAATGCCCGCAAAAGCCCAGGCGATTTCTGGGGGTGATTGCAACAGCCACCTTGTTGGAGGTTGTTGTGTATCTGAAGGCTTATCCCTGGATTATG
>NZ_PDCP01000138.1 GCF_002553505.1 Mycolicibacterium agri
ACCACGCCGACCGCCACATCGGCAGCCTCAATGAAGAATGGCCACCCCGCGGTCGTCATCCACAGAGACGGTCAACACGCGTCGGAAGCGTTCCCATCGTGCTCCCCGAGCCTTTGTCCAGACTCGTCTGCGACCTCGTCACCACGCGCCGCGGCCACGCTGTCCTCGGCGACCAGGGAACCTCTGCCTGGCTATTTCCTGGCGGGCAACCGCACCGCCCCGTCAGCGCCGACAGACTCGGCCAACGCCTGCGCTTGATCGGACTGCGCCCAGCCCAAACACGGTCCACCGCATTGTTTCAACTTGCCACCGAGCTTCCCGCCGCGGTCCTGGCGCGGATGCTCGGCATCCACATCAACGTAGCCGTCCAATGGCAGCACTACTCCGCCGGCGACTGGACCAACTACGCCGCCGATGTCAGCAGAAGACCGAAAACCCTATGAACACGAAGCTATTCCGACAGTTCCAATATCCGACTATGCCGTTATGCGTGTCCAGCGATTTCCGCATCCGCACATTGCGCCGGGTGCTGAACGCCACCATTGGCGACGCGCTGTCGCCCGACGAGCAGGAGAAGTCATGAAGCGACAAGTCGACTATGCCTGGCGACTGCCAGAAATCATGGCCGCCCACGGTATGCACAACAGCACCGACCTGATGCCGCGGCTCGCCGAACGCGGTATCCAGCTGTCCCGGCCCCAGGTGTACCGGATCGTTTATCAACGACCCGAACGGATGTCACTGCACCTCCTAGCTGCCCTTTGCGACATCTTCGGCTGCGGCGTCGAGGACCTCCTCACCGTCACAGCGACCGACGTCCGCCGCAAGAAAGCCGCCTCGTCAACCACGACTGCACGCCCGAACGTGGTCGAACTGAACAAGTCGGTGCGTCCGCGACGGGCCCGGGTGACCCGCAATGACGATTGATCCCAACCGGCGACCGGCCCCGCGCGGGCGACCCCCGGTCCGCGACGGAGCCTTGCGCTGCACCAGATGCCACCGAATTGCCAACCAGTTACGCGTGAACTGGCCCGCGGATCAGTTGTGCAACAGCTGCTTCTACACCGCGATGCGCACCCACGGCGTTTGTCCCATCTGCGGGCACAACGGCGTACTACCGGGCCGAGCCAACCGCACCGATCCCCGACCGATATGCCTGTCGTGCGCCGGTATCTCCGGCAACTACCGCTGCGCAACCTGCCACACCGAAGGCCAGCTCTACCGCGACGGGCACTGCGCTCGCTGCGCGCTACGCGACGACCTCACTGACCTGATGGTCGACGGTGCCGCCGACCCGGTGACGATGGGCACCATCGTGACAATCCTCTGCGGGGTTGACCGACCCGAAAGCATCCTGTCCTGGAAACGCTCCCCTACCGTTCGGGCCCTGCTGACCGGCCTGGCCGGCGGGGACATCCCGCTCACCCATGACGGTCTCGACGCCGCCGGCCAAAACCGGCAAGTCTCACATCTTCGCAGCATCCTCGAGCACAACGGTCTGCTCCGACAACGCGATGAACCCCTCGCGCGTTTCCAGTCCTGGCTGGCCTCCAAGCTCGACGCAATCTGCGAGCCGAGTGTTCAAGCCCCCGTCGAACAGTTCGCCACCTGGCATCATCTGCACCGTCTACGCCGAAAGTCCAAATCAGGCCAAACCTCCCATGGGCCAACACATTCAGCCAGACAAGAGATCAATGAGACAGTCAAGTCCCTTACCTGGCTGCACGAAACCCATCACCGCACCGCGGCCACCTGCCGACAGCAAGACATCGACGAATGGGTAGCCACCGGACCGACAACCCGTACCAAGGTCCGCACGTTCGGGTCGCGCTATGTCACCTAGCGAGGGCCTACTGCTTGCCGAGCCATTTGCGTACCGTCATGCGGGTCACCCCCAACTCGGCGGCGATCTGCGTTTCGGGGACGCCTTCACTGTGGGCGGATCGGGCTAGGTTCTGGGCGATCCGTGAGGCGTCGTCCAGTGCTGTGCGAGCGCGGGCGAGCTTCTTACCGTGTGCTTTACGTTCGTCGGCGGTGTAACTATCCATGTCTACCTGTATACAGGATTGGGTGTAAACCGGTATACAGGGCTTGTGGCCGAAGAGTCGACACCCCAAGCGTGGCATGGATCGGCATCGCATCGGCCAGCGCGCCAAGTCACCATTGGTGAGCTCAACGCTGATTCGCCAGTATGAGGCCAGTCACAGAGCCAGGCAGCATCTGCTGGAAGCTACCCCAACCCCGTCGAATACACCGGGATCGAATATGCGGCTTTACCGGTAACTGCCGGTCACTTGGCGCCGCCGGCTTGGCGCGACCGGACGAGGTTCTCCTGCATCTGGGATGGCCCTACCAGCGACTGACCGTGTGCTTAGCGAGTTCGCGGGTGATCGCGGCGTTCACCGCTCAACCCGTTCTTCGTGGGCCTGACAAGTGTAAGGCCTAACTAATGCTTCCGCGCCAATGCTAATGCGCTGGCCGCTAATCGAATTCATACTGCCTATAGCCTGTCACGGGCGTACCGCCGCGACGGCGGTGTCAAGCCACCCCCGCGCGGTCAATGCCTCTAGGAAATCGGCGTAGCACTGTCTCAAGATGGCGGCCCGGGCAGGGTTTGGGCTCCGTTCACTTTGCCCGCGCACCATAGCGGCAGCGGCTTCTCGCACGGATCGGCCGTCCGACGTCGAGGCGAGGATCGCCATGCCCAGTGCGGGTTCAGTTTGGTCGGGTATGTGGACGGTCCTGCCGAGCAAGTCGGCGCGTAACTGCGTCCAGTACTCGTTACGGGTGGCCCCGCCAGTGAAGGTCAACATGCCGTGCATCGGAGCACCCAGCATCGCGACCCGGTCGAAACATAGCCGCTCCAGACAGGCCACACCGAGGAGCAGCGCAGCAAACACATCCGCATCGGTGTCGGGGTGGCCGAGGATGAATGTCTCGGCTTCAGCGGCCCGGAACGGGAACCTCTCCCCCCGCGCGAGGAGTGGGTACACCACCGGGCCAATCGGCAACGTCGCCGCCTTCGCGGTCAGTTCGGCGAGATCGGCGTCGGCGAACCATTCCGCAATCGCCCCGGCGCCGCTGTTCGACGCACCGCCGGGAAGCCACGTGTCGTCAGGCCCGCGGTGACAGTAAAGCGTTCCCGCCGGGTCTCGAACCAGCCGGTCCGAGACGCCCTTGACAACCAGCGTCGTGCCCAAAACTGAATTCCACGACCCGATTTCGACGCAACCGGCGCCGAGCTGTGCCGCGCAACCGTCCGTCATCCCCGCCACCACCGGTGTGCCGACGGGAACGCCAGTCAGCGCGCCGGCGTGGTCGTTTACCCGACCGAGCAGAGTGCCGGGGCGCACCACCGCGGGCAACATCTGTGTGGGGATCCCAAGGCCGTCGAAGACTTCGTCGGGCCAGCGGTCCTCGAGGAGGTGGTATCCGGATTTGAGCGCATTGCTGGTGTCAGTGGGTACCGGATGACCGATGAACCGGGCGGTGATCAGGTCGGCCTGGTGACACAACCGCATCGTCTCTTTCGCCAGGCCCGGGTAGTTGTTCGATAGCCACAACAACTTGGGCAACGCCCAGGAGGGCTGCATGTGGCGATATCCGAGCGCGCGCCACACCGGTGCGCCGACGTCCTCGACGAGGAGGGTCTCCTCGACTGCGCGCGCGTCGTCATACATCAGCGCTTCGCTGCGGGGATGCCCGGCGCGGTCAACGAGCAAGATGGTGCCCGAGGTGGCGGCGACGGCTAGTGCCCCTAACGCGTCGGCGTGCACGCCGGCCAGGGCCGCCCGTGTGGCATCAACCACCGCAGTCCACCATCGCCGTGGATCCTGCTGATGCCGCGGACCGCAGCGGGTACTGGTCAGCGCCGCCGAACCCGCTCCGACGACGTGGCCCTCGTCGTTAACGACAAGCGCGCGAGCATGCTGGGTCCCTACATCCACCCCGAGCCATAGCGGCTGCTTCTCCGGCATCAGAAGTGCTCCCGACGGAACTGCGCTTGAACCGCCGTGTATTGAATGCAGAGATACGCAGGCATGTCGCGCAAACAACATCCGCGTGTCATGCCACGCCCAGTTGGCGCCGGCGGCGTTGGCCGAGTAGTCGGGCGGCTTTGCCTGCAGTCCGCCGAAGTTGCAGCAGGCCGGCGCACGCGCATTCGGAAGCCACCGTGCACGTGCCGATCGACGTTAGCGGTGTACAGGTGGCGCCGATCACCGCACTCCCCTGGCTTGATGGCGTGCTTGAGAATCTCGCCGAACTGGCAGTCCGTCGCGTGAGTGGCCCGCACGCTGCACCCATCACACTGGCGCTTCGTATCAACGATGTCGACCGCCAGATGGGAATCGCCAAACAGATCGTCACTTCCTTCCAAAACGCCCCTTTGCCTGCACATTTATCGTGGTTATCACCTGCCTTGCGGTTGGACAACGTGCATACGGGCGGCGTTGCCGCCCGTGGTCGTGGTGCACGCTCACCGCGATCCAGATGAGCAGCATGGCTCGAAAGCAACATTGCCGTCAGATCGCCGAACGTTGAACCCCTGATCGGGTGGCATGGCCGGGGAAGCTGGCATCCGCGATATCGTTTGATCAGCCAATTTCGCATGCCGAAAATGCGGGACCAACCGTCAGTATTGGAACAGAAGGTACAGAGGGTCATGAATTCGCAGGCCTCGAACGGCGTGCAGGCGGTAGAGCGAGCCTTCGACATCTTAGAGATTATGGCGGCCGTCGGCGTCCCGATCGGGTTGAGTGAAGTCGCTGCAGAGGCGGGCTTGCCGGTTCCCACGATCCACCGGCTGATCAGCACCATGGCAAAGATGGGATACGTACGTCAGCTGCCCAATAAGCAGTACGCTCTGGGCCCGAAGCTGATTCGGCTCGGCCAGAGTGCCAGCCAACAGTTTGGGCCCTCATCGCGAAACCAGCTGGGAGCCCTCGTCGACGAGATCGGCGAAACCGCGAACATGGCGGTGCTGGACATCGACAGGGCGGTATATGTTGCTCAGGTCACCTCAGCGCACACGATGCGCACATTTATTGAAGTCGGACGCCGGGTTCATCTACATTGCACGGGCGTCGGGAAGGCTTTGCTGCTGCAGATCCCCGAGAATGCTGTGCGGTCTCTGATCAGCCGTACCGGCTTGCCGGCCTTCACCGACCGTTCCCTGACTGACGTCGACGCGCTAAACGCCGATCTTGAACGTAGCCGCCTGCGCGGATTCGCCATCGATGACGGCGAACAGGAGGTCGGTGTCCGGTGCTTCGCAGTGCCAGTGCCCGGCGCCCCACTCCCTACCGCGATCTCGGTATCTGGGCCTGCCATCCGTCTTGGTCTGGACGCAGCGGACCGGATCGCTCCAATCATGCAGCGGGTGGCTAAGGAGCTAGGTGCGGCCTTCCAGGGTGGACCCAATCGCTAGTTGCTACTCACCTACTGAACCGATCACCTTGCAGCAGATCTGAATTCGGCAGCCAGTCGCCTGTCCCGCGCCCGATCGAGGGTGTTAGTCGAAAAGAGCGTAGGCCGAGGGCGATTCATCGAGATACTGCGCCAATGGCTCGAATTCAACAACGTTATCGATATCGGCACCCATTGCTATGTTGGTGACCCGCTCTAAAAATATCTCCACTACGACGGGTACCTTGTGTTCGCCTGCAAGCGATTTGGCGCGTGTGAGCGCCGAGGCGATGTCGCCAGGCTCAGTCACCCGGATGGCCTTGCAGCCGAGACCCTCGGCGACACGGACGTGGTCCACACCGTAACCCTTCGGCATGGCGAGCGGCTCAGAGTCGTTCTCCTGAGCGTTGATGTTGTCGAAGGCGAGCGACACGTGGAAATCCATGTCGAATTGCCGCTGCGCCTGACGGATCAGTCCGAGATAGGAGTTATTCACCACGACATGGATATACGGCAGGTTGAACTGGGCACCAACCGCCAATTCCTCGATGAGGAATTGGAAGTCGTAGTCGCCGGACAGCCCCACCACGGTAGCGGTGGGGTCGGCCGCCACGACTCCAAGCGCCGCAGGCAGGGTCCAGCCGAGTGGCCCGGCTTGTCCGCAGTTGATCCAGCCTCGTTGCCGGTAGACGTGCAGAAACTGCCCGCCGGCGATTTGAGACAGCCCGATCGCACTTACATACCGGGTATCGCGGCCGAAAACCTTGTTCATCTCCTCATAGACACGCTGTGGTTTGACCGGTACGTCATCGAAATGGGTCTTACGGTGCATGGTGCGTTTGCGTTCGAGGCAATCCTGCACCCAGGCGCTGCGATCCGGCACGAGCCCGCGAGCGCGGCGGCCGCGGGCGATGCCGATCATCTGTTCCAGAGCGGCCTTGGCGTCAGAGGCGATGCCGTAGGCTGGTGCGAAAACACGTCCGATCTGGGTGGGCTCGACGTCGACGTGGACGAATGTGCGTCCTTTGCAGTAGGTTTCGAGCCCGCCGGTATGTCGGTTCGCCCAGCGATTGCCGATGCCCAACACGAAGTCAGATGCCAGCATGGTCGCGTTGCCGTAGCGGTGCGCGGTTTGCAGCCCCACCATACCTGCGGCGAGTCGATGGTCATCGGGTATTACTCCCCACCCCATCAGCGTGGGAATCACCGGAACGTTGAGCAGTTCGGCCAGTTCGACGAGCAAGTCCTCTGCTGCGGCGTTGACCACTCCGCCCCCGGCGATGATCACCGGGCGCTCGGACTCGGCCATCATGTCGAGGGCCTTTTCTGCCTGAGCCCGGGTTGCCCTGGGCTTGTAGACGGGCAGCGGCGCATAAGTGTCTGGATCGAAGTCGATTTCGGCGAGCTGCACATCCAACGGGAGGTCGATCAGCACAGGTCCCGGCCGACCCGAGCGCATGAGGTGAAACGCCTGAGCGAACGCACCCGGGACCTGCCCGGCTTCGAGCACTGTCATCGCCGTCTTGGTAACCGGGGCGGCGATAGCGGCGATGTCGACAGCCTGAAAGTCCTCTTTGTGAAGCCGTGCGGTCGGCGCCTGGCCGGTGATCGCCAGAATCGGGATCGAATCCGCCATCGCCGAATACAGCCCGGTGATCATGTCGGTGCCGGCCGGGCCGGACGTGCCTATGCAGACCCCGATGTTTCCCTCCGCAGCCCGCGTGTAGCCCTCGGCCATGTGGCTAGCACCCTCCACATGACGGGCCAGGACGTGTTTAATGCCGCCGTGTGCGCGCATCGCGGAGTAGAAGGGATTGATGGCCGCGCCGGGCAGCCCGAAAGCCTGAGTGGCGCCCTCTATTTCGAGTATCTTGACTGCCGCGTCGACGGCCCGCATGCGTGGCATTGGCGCTCTCCTGTGATAACGGTTGGGAATCTCAGTCCCGCTAATGTTCGGAACAGGGCCGAATGGTCCGAGCTGCCATCACCGTTGGCGCGTGCGGAAGCCATCAGCTGGGCGACCGAGGCTCCAATCGGTACGACAATTCCGGCTTGCCGCGCGGCGCTAGTCACAATGCCGAGATCCTTGTGGTGCAGGTCGATGCGGAAGCCGGGTTCGAAGGAGCGGTCTAGCATCTTGTGTGCCTTCTGGTCGAGCACCGCTGAACCGGCGAGGCCCCCGGCGAGCACGCGAATGGCCGCTGCGGTGTCGACGCCATGAGCCTCGAGGAACACGATCGCCTCGGCCAGCAACGCGATGTTGCCCGCCACGATGAGTTGATTTGCCGCCTTTACCGTCTGACCGGAGCCGTTGGGTCCGACATGGACGACGGTCTTGCCGATAACATCCAGGATGGGTCGGGCGGCCGCCACATCATCGGCAGCCCCGCCGACCATGATGGATAGCGTCGCGTTGATGGCACCGGTCTCCCCACCCGATACCGGGGCGTCGATGAGCCTCATCCCGCTACCGACCGCCTGCGCCGCCAATTCGATTGTGACGTCGGGCCGGATGCTGGAGAAGTCAATGATCAAAGTGTCTGCGCGGGCGCTGTCGAAGACGCCACTCTCCCCGGCAAGGACGGCGCGCACATCCGGCGAGTCGGGAACCATCACCGCGACGACCTCGGCCTCGGCGACAGCGGCCGCGATCGAGTCGGCCGCCGAACCGCCGGCTTGCACCAGCGCCGCGGTACGCTCGGGGGACCTGTTGTATCCGATGACTTGGTGACCGGCCTTGGCGAGATGGGCAGCCATGGGACTGCCCATGATGCCAAGTCCGATAAATCCGATGGTGCTCACGATCTCCTCAGTTCTGCGACGACGCAGCGCGGTCGGCGTCACGAATGGATCGTCGCGGGCGCGGTAGCCAGTCGAAGGGATCCGGGCGGGTGGCCTTGTACTCCAGCCCGATATATCCGTGGTAGCCGTTGGCGGCAAGCTGATCGAGATAGCCGACCAAATCAAGGGTGCCTGTGCCGGGTTCTCCGCGACCGGGTGCGTCGGCGATCTGTACATGGCCGATCCGGGCGGCGTAGATGTCGAGGACTGAGCCGACGGCGTCGCCGTTGACGGATAGGTGGTACAGGTCGGCGAGTAGCTGCAAGTTCTGCACCCGGTGGTCGCAGTCGGCGACAACCCGATCGATGACGCCAACGGCGTCTGCAGCCCGCTTGAGCGGGTAGGCCGGTGCGCCGCTGACCGGCTCCACCAGCACGACCGCGCCGATCCGGTCCGCCGCGCGGGCCGCGTAGGCCAGATTTTGGACGGCGATTTCGTCTTGCACCGCAGCATCCACGCCGTCGATGCGGTTTCCATATAACGCGTTGAAGGCCTTGGTGCCCAGCGCCTCGGCGATGCCCACCGCGACGTCGACGCTGTCGCGGAAGATGCTGCTGCGCGACGGATCCGACGGCGATTTCTGGGGGTGATTGCAACAGCCACCTTGTTGGAGGTTGTTGTGTATCTGAAGGCTTATCCCTGGATTATG
>NZ_PDCP01000139.1 GCF_002553505.1 Mycolicibacterium agri
GAGCTCGATATCTACTTCTGCGATCCGCACTCGCCATGGCAACGCGGCAGTAACGAGAACACCAACGGGCTGCTGCGCCAATACTTTGCTAAAGGCACCGACCTATCAGTGTTCCCGGCCGACTACCTCGACTACGTTGCCGCCCAACTCAACACCCGACCCCGCAAAACCCTCGGCTGGAAGAAACCCGCTGAAGTCCTCGACGAGCTACTCTCAAACCCGCCAAAACCACCCGCTGTTGCATCCACTGCCTGAAATCGCCCGAGGAAACCCCGTGCACACGCGTCTGCTCGCGGTGAAGAGTGGCCGCACCGAGCAGCGCGATTTCGCAGATCAGGGCGATTTCCTGTAGCCTGGGCCGGTTGCCGACGCAGGTAACCCTCCTGCCACGGACAGGCCGTGGCCGTGATAGCCCATAGGAGGTGATGAGGTTCTCATGCGTCCATACGAAATCATGGTCATTCTCGACCCCACCCTCGACGAGCGCACCGTCGCCCCGTCGCTGGAGACGTTCCTCAACGTCATCCGCAAAGACGGCGGAACCGTCGAGAAGATCGACATCTGGGGCCGCCGCCGGCTGGCCTACGAGATCGCCAAGCATGCCGAGGGCATCTACGCGGTCATCGACGTGAAGGCCAATCCGGCCACGGTGACCGAGCTCGACCGTCAGCTCAGCCTGAACGAGTCCGTGCTGCGCACCAAGGTGCTGCGGACCGACAAGCACTAAAGGCTGCCGGTAGTCGGGGCGGCTGCGTAGGCTCGCCCTCGACACCCACCGCCCGATATGACTGCAGGAGGAGCTCGTGGCTGGTGACACCACCATCACCGTCGTCGGAAACCTGACCGCCGATCCGGAACTGCGTTTCACGCCGTCGGGCGCCGCCGTCGCCAACTTCACGGTGGCGTCGACACCGCGGATCTACGACCGGCAGAGCGGGGAGTGGAAAGACGGCGAGGCGCTGTTCCTCCGCTGCAACATCTGGCGGGAAGCCGCCGAGAACGTGGCCGAGAGCCTGACCCGCGGCGCCCGTGTGATCGTGCAGGGCCGGCTCAAGCAGCGGTCCTTCGAAACCCGCGAGGGCGAGAAGCGCACCGTCGTCGAGGTCGAGGTCGACGAGATCGGCCCGTCGCTGCGCTACGCCACCGCGAAGGTCAACAAGGTCAGCCGCAGCGGCGGCGGTGGCGGCGGATTCGGCAGCAGCGGAGGCAGCGCCCCCGCCGCTCGCACGGAACCGAAAGACGACCCCTGGGGCAGCGCTCCAGCGACCGGATCGTTCGCCGGCAGCGACGACGAACCGCCCTTCTGACACAAACCTCAATCAGCAAGAAGTAAGAAAGAGATAGCGACATGGCCAAGGCCAACAAACGACGCCCGGCACCCGAGAAGCCGGTCAAGACCCGCAAGTGCGTGTTCTGCGCAAAGAAGGGTCAGGTCATCGACTACAAGGACACCGCGCTGCTGCGCACCTACATCAGCGAGCGCGGCAAGATCCGCGCGCGGCGCGTCACCGGCAACTGCGTGCAGCACCAGCGCGACATCGCGGTCGCGGTGAAGAACGCCCGCGAGGTGGCGCTGCTGCCGTTCACCTCGTCGGCCCGCTGAGCCCGCGCACTGAAGGAAAGACGACAGAAATGAAGCTCATTCTGACCGCCGAGGTCGATCATCTCGGCGTGGCCGGCGACACCGTCGAGGTGAAGGACGGCTACGGACGCAACTACCTGCTGCCGCGCGGGCTGGCGATCGCCGCTACCCGCGGCGCCGAACGCCAGGCCGAGGCGATCCGCCGGGCCCGCGCGCTCAAGACCGTGCGCGACGTCGAGCACGCCAACGAGTTGAAGACCGCGCTCGAAGGTCTCGGCACCATCGAGCTGCCGGCGCGGACCGCCTCCGGCACCGGGAAGCTGTTCGGCTCGGTCACTGCCTCCGACATCGTCGAGGCCATCAAGAAGGCCGGCGGCCCGAATCTGGACAAGCGGACCGTCCAGTTGCCCAAGGGGCACATCAAGACCCTGGGCATCTATCCCGTCACCGTGCGCCTGCATCCGGATGTGGACGCGACGGTCTCGGTCAATATCGTCGCCGAATAAGCTACGCAGCCGTCAACACCGGCGTGAACGCCCTATCGGGCCTCGCGCCGGCGTTGCTGCATGTCTGGCGAACAGATAGTGCGGCTATCCACTCAGCGAACATAACCCGGCGTTAACCCGGCCGGTGCCAACCGGAAACTCAACACGCCCGAAGCGGTAACCCGCGGCGACACGCCGAGGAATTTGTCATCCACAGTTTGTCACCACCCTTGTGGTGCCCTTATCTGCGGGAATGTGGTGAACTCCGGCGTCTTTCCACAGGTTTTCCCCAACGCCTCAACACGGCCGAGCGGAGATATCCACACCCCATCCACAAGTTCATAAACAGGCGGCCTTTGCGGTCTCTCCAGCAACGTCTAGCGTTGGCCGTCGCAAGGCATTCCGGCGTTCCGCGTGATTGTTCTGTCGGCGGCCTGGCTTACAGTCACGGGTACGGCCATCGAACGTGAGTTCGAGAGTATGTGGGGAGGTGGACGCTTCGTGGCTGTAGTCGACGATCTCGGTCGGTCGGACGTTCCGCCGCCGACTGAGGACTTCGGCCGTCAGCCGCCACAAGACGAAGCCGCCGAACAGGCGGTGCTCGGCGGCATGCTGTTGAGCAAGGACGCCATTGCCGATGTGCTGGAGCGCCTCCGCCCCGGCGACTTCTACCGCCCCAACCACCAGTGTGTGTACGACGCGATCCTGGACCTCTACGGTCGCGGTGAGCCGGCCGACGCAGTGACGGTGGCCGCCGAGCTGGACCGCCGCGGTCTGCTGCGCCGCATCGGCGGCGCCCCGTATCTGCATACGCTCATCTCCACGGTGCCGACGGCCGCCAATGCC
The DNA here is from genome assembly GCF_002553505.1 of Mycolicibacterium agri. GTDB lineage: Bacteria > Actinomycetota > Actinomycetes > Mycobacteriales > Mycobacteriaceae > Mycobacterium > Mycobacterium agri. The sequence goes on from NZ_PDCP01000139.1 coordinate 2,914, forward strand.
GGCTACTACGCGAGCATCGTCGCCGAGAAGGCGCTGTTGCGCCGGCTGGTCGAGGCGGGCACGCGCGTCGTCCAATACGGCTATGCGGGCGCCGAGGGCGCCGAGGTAGCCGAAATCGTAGACCGGGCCCAGGCGGAGATCTATGACGTCACCGAGGGCCGGACGTCGGAAGATTTCGTTGCGCTGGAGGACTTGCTCCAGCCGACGATGGACGAGATCGACGCGATCGCGTCGCAGGGTGGAATCGCGCGCGGTGTCCCCACCGGCTTCATCGAACTCGATGAGGTGACCAACGGTCTACACCCCGGCCAGATGATCGTGATCGCGGCGCGACCCGGCGTTGGCAAAAGCACGCTGGGTTTAGATTTTCTGCGCTCCTGCTCGATCAAGAATCGACTGACGAGCGTCATCTTCTCGCTGGAGATGAGCAAGTCTGAGATCGTTATGCGTCTGCTGTCAGCAGAGGCGAAGATCAAGCTGAGCGACATGCGATCCGGGCGTATGAGCGATGACGACTGGACGCGGCTTGCGCGGAGAATGAGTGAGATCAGCGAAGCACCTTTGTTTATCGACGATTCGCCGAACATGATGATGATGGAGATTCGCGCGAAGGCTCGTCGACTCAAGCAAAAGCACGATCTGCGACTGATCGTGATCGACTACCTTCAGTTGATGACATCGGGCAAAAAGGTCGAGTCGCGACAGCAGGAAGTATCTGAATTCTCAAGGCAGCTCAAGCTTCTGGCTAAAGAGCTGGAGGTGCCCGTGGTAGCCATGAGCCAGCTGAACCGCGGCCCGGAGCAGCGCACCGACAAGAAGCCAATGTTAGCTGATCTACGCGAAAGCGGAGCGATCGAACAGGACAGTGACATGGTGATCTTGCTGCACCGCCCCGATGCATTCGAGCGCGACGACCCGCGTGGCGGCGAAGCGGACCTGATATTGGCCAAGCACCGCAACGGGCCGACGAAGACGATAACCGTTGCGCACCAACTGCATTTGTCGCGCTTCACCAATATGGCGAAGTAGCACAACGCGACTGTAGGTTCTCAAGTTTGACTGCATTTTCTCAACTTCGGCTGCATCAAGACTGCATTTATGCAGTGAACGTGAGACACACCGACTGAGGTGCGGGGGATTGTGGGCATCGGGTGAGACGGTCGAGAGGTGCCCGGAGACGGACAGCCCGCTGAGGCGATAGTCTCGGTCCGAAACAAGGACACCCTGTCTGAGTTCTCAGTGGACTGGACTCTTGCGACTGCGGATCTCCTCAGCGCCGCAGCGCCGTGGCGAACGTTTCGGTGGTATCGGGGCCAGAAGCACTACTCGGGCACGTATTGGTCGTCGACCGAGCAGTCGCACGTCATTTATGAGTCCCGTCTGGAGTTGGCGCGGCTGCTGTACGCCGATTACGACGAGGCGGTGCGCCGAATCGTCGCGCAGCCGTTCTTGTTGAAGGCCAAGGTCGGTCGGCGAGTGTGCAGGCATGTCCCCGATTTCGCACTACTCACCAAACAGGGTCCCCTGATCGTAGACGTCAAACCCCGTGCCCGCCTTTCGGATCCGCGAATCGGCGCCACACTCGATTGGACAAGGCAGCTCGTTGAGGGACGTGGGTGGTGCTACGAAGTCTGGAGTGAGCCGCCAGTGACGGAGCTCAGTAACGTCAGGTTTCTGGCGGGGTTTCGTCAGCGGAGATGTTTCGACGTGACGCTGTTAGACGAGGTACGCGACCGCGATCTTTCGGGTCGTACGTTGGGCGAGGCCTTGAGCGCTGACTTCGGTCGATCTCGCGAGCTCGTGCGTTCGGCCGTCTTTCACCTGGTGTGGAACCACTACCTCACAGTCGATGTGGCCGCGCCATTGACCAGTTCGACCATGCTGATGAAGGGACCCCACTGTGACTAGTTCTGCTGTCCGCGTTGGTGTTGGAGCGCGAGTCGTCTACGACGGGGAGCTAGTTGAAGTCGCTGAACTGTACGCGGGACCGTCGGGAACCGAGGCGGTGCTGCGGTCGTGCGGTGGGCAAGGTGGGGTCGTTCGATTGAGTTTGCAGGAGTTGTTGACGAGTCGGCGCGCGCGGCTTGTTCCCGACAGCGAGGGCCCGAATGCAGATGACGACGATGTCGAACCCGCTGATGTTGTGTTGTCAGCCCTTTCTGAATCTGAGAGGGCGATCGTCGCGGAACGGGCCGCGCATGTTCGAGAAGCGTTGACAGGTCATCGATCCGGGACGGCTGAGTTGTCGGCCGCGGGTGAGCCCCGGGTGCAGTACGATGTCCGGCATTCACTGACTGCGCGATACGAGGCGAAGGCGGCTGAGCTGGGGGTGAGTCTGCGCACCATCACGCAGTGGGTAGCAGACTTCCGCCAACATGGTGAAGCCGGCCTGGCGCGCAGTGCTGTCGGACGGCAGAAGCCGCTGGGCCTTGTCGACGAACGCTGGGTCGAGACCGCGCTCGAGGTGATGGTCGAGCATACGGATCAGTCGCGGCCCTCCCAGGCGATGGTGATCAAGCGGACCAGTGCTCGGGTCGTTGCGCGGTATGGGCCAGACGTCGTCAAGTTTGCCAAGCCGCGCTACGGCGTATCGAGTATTGGAGCAACTCGAGAACCGACATCCCACCTTCCACTTAAGCACCAAGAGGAACCGCGATATCGCTGATCGGCCGGCTGGCGCATACGGCAAGCTGCGCCCGACCCGCCCTGGTGAGTACCTGCTGATGGATACCACACGGCTGGACGTGTTTGCCTTGGACCCGGTCACGCTGCGGTGGGTGCAGGCGGAGCTGACCGTCGGGATGGACTGGTATACCCGCTGTATCACCGGGATTCGGGTTACTCCGGTGTCGACGAAGTCGGTGGATGCCGCGTCGGTGCTCTACCAGGCGTACCGTCCGCGGCCGGCGAGCAAGGATTGGCCGGCGCACGCGGTCTGGCCCGAACACGGCATCCCACGATCGGTCCTAGTCGATGTCAATGCGGTCGATGGACCGTTGACCGGCGCGGCGGGGCCGGCGATCGTGCCGGAAACCGTTGTGATCGACCACGGCAAGATCTACGTGTCTGATCATCTGACGAGTGTGTGTCAGCGGATGGGCATTTCGATCCAGCCCGCGCGGTTGCGGACGGGGCGGGATAAGGGCCCGGTGGAGCGGTTCTTCCGCACCATTCGCGAGGATCTGCTGCAGGCGTTGCCCGGATATAAGGGCCCGGACGTGCATTCGCGCGGACTGGACCCCGAATCAGACGCCTTCTTCTACCTCGACGAGTTGGAGGCGATCATCCGCGAATGGGTGGCGGTGATCTATCACCACCGGCCCCATGACAGCCTGATCGATCCACACCTGCCGGGGCTACGGATGTCACCGGCGACGATGTTCGAGCACGGTATCGCTCGCGCCGGCTACATCGAGGCCCCGCGTGATCCTGACTTGGCCTACGAGTTCCTCAAGACCAAATGGCGCAGGATCCAGCATTACGGCGTCGACTTCGGCGGCCGCCGCTACAACGGGCCCGCGCTGAACCCATACCGCAACGTGACCAGCCCGTACGCGGGAGAAGCCAAGGGCCGCTGGCCGATTCACTACGACCCTGATGATATCACCCGGGCGTTCTTCCGCGACCCGGACACTCACACGTGGCACACACTGACGTGGGAGCACGCCCCATCGATGGACATGCCGCTCAGTGAGGACGCCTTGGCGTTCGCGCGCAAGCTCGCCGCCTCGAAATACACCTACCCCGACGATCGGCTCGCGGTCGCGGACTTGTTGGAGCGGTGGAACCTGGGTCTGGGGTCAACGGTGACGGAGCGCCGTATGGCGTTGCGGCTCTCACGCGAAGCCGTCCTGCTCGACGAGGACGAAAAGCGGGATGAGGTCGCCACATTGCCGTCTGCCGCCCGCGTGCTGGCCACCGCAGGACCTCCTCAGGAGGACGACGAGGAAGACGCGGATATCAAAGTGCCCAACCCTAAGGCAGGTGACGATGACTCCGAAGACGATCTCGACGACGACACCATGACCGACTTTTATGCAGACGCTCTGGAAGACGCGTGATGGTCAAGCGAGCCCCAAAGCACGAACCCGAGAACCGACTGGACAATCTCACGCTGGCCAGGAAAGAAGGCTGGCAGCAGTTTGTCAACACCGCTGCCCGCATTCCACCGGAACCCTTGACCCGCATACAACTTGAGGCACTCAGCGAGGAGGCCTTCGACGACTACAACCGCCAGCGCCGCGAGTGGCATGCCAACCTCGGCCCCATCAAGACACCACAGCTGGCCACCTTGCACGAGGACTTGTGGGACATCGTGGACAGCAACGCCCAAGATGGCGATAAAGCCAAGGGAGCGGTGGCGATCGATGCGTTTCCCGGACTCGGCAAGACCACCTCAGTGCTTGATTTCGCCAAGAAGTTTCATCGCCGCGAAATCAAGGAACAGGGAACCGAAACCAGCGATGGGCATGAACGTTGGCCGGTGTGCCGGGTCGGGTTGACAGGCAACACCGGCAGGGTCGAGTTCAACCGGGCGATGCTGGCGTTCTTCGCTCATCCGGGCGTCTCACGCGGCAACGCTGCCCATTTTGCGCACCGTGCCCTGGACTGCGTGCTGACCTGCGAGACGAAGCTGCTAATCGTCGATGATCTGCATTTCCTGCGGTGGCGCAACACCGTCGGTGTCGAGATCAGCAACCATTTCAAGTACATTGCGAACGAATTTCCCGTCACCTTGCTCTTCGTTGGTGTCGGTCTGGCGGCACGCGGTCTGTTCTCGGAGGGCTCCTCCTATGAGGACGCAGTGATCGCCCAAACCGGGCGCAGGACAACCAGACTTGATATGCGGCCCTTTGACATTGGGACCGATGAGGGCCGACGCGAATGGCGCCAACTTCTCCTCGCGCTGGAGAAGCGGATTGTGTTAACCGATAAGTGTCCCGGCATGTTGGCCGACGACCTATCGGACTATCTGTTCGCCCGTAGCACCGGACATATCGGCTCGCTGATGACACTGATCAACCGGGGTTGCCAACGAGCCGTGCGGACCGGCGCGGAAGTTCTGACCCGCGAGCTGATGGACCAGGTGAAAAACGATGCAGCATCGGAGAAAGCCCGCCAAGAACTCCAGACCGCCTTCGACGCGCGACGTTTGACGACCAGAATCGGCAGGGCCGGATGACCGCCGTGCGGACGCTGCCAATCCGCGTCCCTCCGATTGACGGCGAAGCACTCGACTCCTGGCTGGAAGCGATCGCTGCCCGCACCCACAGCGCCTTCGGCGACTTGCTGTCGGCGATGGCGCTGAACCGCAACGACGCGATCAGCAGCGGCGCGTGGATCGTCAGGCTGGAACCCGAAGAAACCGCGGTCATCAACGAAGCCACCGGGGCTAGCAAAGCTAGGCTCGAAACCATGGTCCTGGCCCACTATTCGGACCGGGCGCTGCGAATCAATCCCAATACGGGGACGATCAGCCGTGCGTTCCCGTGGGGACGTGCGGTCGGATCACGCTTCTGCCCCGCATGTTTGGAACAGACCGGCGGCCGATGGCAGCTGGCGTGGCGACTCGGCTGGACGTTCGCCTGCACCATCCACAATTGCCTGCTTGCCGATGCGTGCCCACAGTGCGGCGCAGTTCAACGCCGCCGCACACACGTCGGCGACATCATTCCCGAGCCGGGCCGTTGCGCCCATGCCGCCACCGACGCGACCGGACGCGCCCCGGCGAGATGCCACACCGACCTGACCAACGCACCAGTCGCTGCGTTCGACGCGGACCACCCCGTCATTCATGCCCAGCGGATCATCAACGCCGTCATCGACGACGACACCCCCACGTTCGGCGTGTACCGAAGCAGTGAACCACCCCGGGTTTGATGCACACCTTCTTTCGAGGGAAGGTTGTTCGCATCATGGCGAAGAGGTACGACGAGGA
>NZ_PDCP01000013.1 GCF_002553505.1 Mycolicibacterium agri
ATAATCCAGGGATAAGCCTTCAGATACACAACAACCTCCAACAAGGTGGCTGTTGCAATCACCCCCAGAAATCGCCCCAGGCGATGGCGGACCTTTGTGTCTGCTCGCGCCACTAGGCGCGGCCTCATTCCCCTAAGGTGGTCCGGGATGACTCCTTTGGATCAGATCGCGCCCGCGTTCATCAAGATGGCGCATTCGATCGTGTGGGCGTCGGCGGCCACCGTCGACGCCGACGGGCGCCCGCGCAGCCGCATCCTGCACCCGATCTGGGAGTGGGACGGCACCGACCTGCTCGGCTGGATCGCGACCGTGCCCAGCCCGGTCAAGCGCGCGCACCTCTCGGTCCATCCGGAGATGTCGTTGAGCTATTGGGCGCCCAGCCACGACACCTGCAGCGCCGAGTGCCTCGTCGAGTGGTACAGCGACGACGAGACCCGAAAAGCGGTGTGGGACAAGTTCGCCAACGGCCCCGAGCCCGTCGGCTACGACCCGTCCATCATCCCGCAGTGGGCCGACGGCCCGACGTCGGACCAGTTCGCCGTGCTTCGGCTGAGCCCGTACCGGCTGCGCGTGATGCCCGGCACCGTGATGACCAAAGGCGAAGGCGAGGTGCTGCTCTGGCACTCATGACCGACGTCACCGCGTTGCCGCTGGCCCCGAAGAACCCGCTGTCGCTTGGCCAGTTGGTCAAGGCGGTGCGCAACCTCGACGCAGGCCAGGAAGTGCTGCGCGACGCGGGCGGACACGTCACCCGCATCCAGTTCGGACCGAAGTGGGCGGTGCCGCCCATCGTTGCGGTGTTCTCGCCGAACGGGATTCGCGACGTGCTGGGCCGTAACGACCCCGCCGCCGAACGCTGCACCGTGCACGAGGAAGTGCGCCACCTCGCCGGCGACAGTCTGTTCGTGCTGCCGAACGAACCGTGGCTGCCGCGCAAGCGTGCACTGCAACCGGTCTTCACCAAGCCGAACGTCCGCACTTTCGGCGGTCAGATGTCGCGTGCCGCGCAGGCGCTGTGCGAAAGTTGGCCGGAGCGCGGCGAAGTCGACCTCGACCGCGACAGCCGCCGGGTCACCATGCGATCGCTGGGCCGTTCGGTGCTCGGGCTGGATCTCAACGAGCACGACGACGTGATCGCCGAACACATGCACGTCGCGTCCTCCTACACCGCCGACCGTGCGTTGCGTCCGGTGCGCGCGCCGCGGTGGTTGCCGACGCCGGCCCGGGCCAGGGCGCGCGCCGCGGTGGCGGCCATGCGCAAGGTGACCAACGAGATGCTGCAGGCGTGCCGCGCGGACCCCAGCCTGGACGCACCGCTGGTGCACGCGTTGCTCGGGGCCACCGATCCCGCGACGGGCCAACCCATTTCCGACGACGACATCGTCAATGACCTGTTGATCTTCATGCTCGCCGGGCACGACACGACGGCGACGGCGTTGACGTACGCGCTGTGGGTGCTCGGTCACCATCCCGACGCGCAGCACCGCGTCGCCGAGGAGGCAGGCCGCATCAACCGGGAACTGACGCCGGAGGACGTGCCGCAACTGGGCTACACGGTGCAGGTGCTGCACGAGGCGCTGCGGCTGTGCCCGCCCGCCGCGGGTGTGGGCCGGACGGCGGTCCGCGACATCGCTGTGGACGGCTATCGCGTGGAGGCGGGCAGCCTCGTCCTGGTGGGAATCTATGCGGTGCACCGGGATCCGGAGTACTGGCCGCAACCGCTGACGTTCAACCCCGATCGGTTCAGCCCGGAGGCCGCCAAGACCCGCGACCGCTGGCAGTTCATTCCGTTCGCGGGCGGTGCGCGGTCGTGCATCGGCGAACACTTCGCGCGCCTTGAGACGACGCTGGCGCTGGCCACCATCGTCCGGTCGCATGAGATCCGTTCCATTGACGCCGAATTCGCAACCGACGTGCCGTTCACCACCGTCGCCAAGGGCCCGATCCGCGCACACGTCACGGCGCGACGATGACGGACCCGGTGATTCACGTCGCGGCGGCGGTGATCCTCGACGCCGACGGCCGCATGCTCGTCGTGCGCAAGCGGGGGACGTCGGCGTTCATGCAGCCGGGCGGCAAGATCATGCCCGGCGAGTCGGCCGTCGACGCCGTCCGCCGCGAGGTCGCCGAAGAACTCGGCGTCCGCGCCGACCCGTTGAGCGTCCGCGCGCTCGGCCGCCACGTCGCCGAGGCCGCCAACGAACCCGGGCACACGGTGGCGGCCGACGTGTTCGAAGTGGAGTTGACCGGCGAGCCCCGCGCGACGGCGGAGATCGACGAGCTCGCGTGGGTCGACCCCGACAAGCCCGGCGACATCGAACTCGCGCCGCTGACCCGGCACGCGGTGCTGGCCCTGCTGCGCTGATGCTTAGCGGCGAGTCAGCAGCACCGCCGACTCGAACGGCAGCCGCCGGAAGATCGCCCGCGAGATGCCCGTCACGCGCGCTGCCGCGTCGGCCTTGGGCACCACCCGCGGGTCGGTCAGCTCGATGTACCTGCCCCCGCGTTTCATCCGGGCCTGGCCCGCCTTGGTGATGTTCTTCAGCCAGTCCCGGTCCGGCCCGTAGGTCAGCAGAATCGCCACGCCGTCGTCGGTGGGAAACACGTTCAGCGGCGTCCGGTACGCCTTGCCGGATTTGCGGCCGACGTGCTCGAGGATGCCCATCCACGGTGCGAACCCCGCCCACAGCCGCTGGATCGGGTTGGTGACATGCCGGTTGAATCGGGCCAGCGATTGCGGCAGCTTCATACCGCCATCAAACTCAACACCATGGCCTACCTCAAGCCGCCGTGGTTCGTGCGCAAGATCATCAACAAGGTGGCGATGACCACCGGCGTCGGCAACAGCCAGACGCTGACCGTGATCAGGCGCGTCAGCAAACAACCGCAGCAGATCCCGGTCGTGGTGCCCGAGGTCGACGGCGTCAAGTACCTGGTGTCCACCCGCGGCGAGGCGGAATGGGTGAAGAACGTCCGCGCCGACCCGCACGTCAAGCTCAACGGCACCGCCTACGTGGCCAGCGAGGTCCCCGTCGAACAGCGAGCGCCGATCATCGCCGCCTACCGGCCGCTGGCAGGCAAGGTCGTCGAGGACTACTTCAAGAAACTGCCCGACGACGCCGATCACCCGACGTTTGCGCTGTCGCCGGGCTGAAAGCGCCTGGTTTCTGCGGCCAGGGCCGCGAGCGGACCGCCAGCACGACCCTCAGCGCAAAAACGAGGCGAGACCCATACCACTACACCCTGTAGTTGACGCCGCGAGGCCTGCTGGAACACTGGTAGCCATGTCCACCGACGTCTCCGCCAAGCTCTTCGCCGACGCGTGCGCCGTCATCCCCGGCGGGGTGAACTCGCCGGTGCGGGCGTTCACCGCCGTGGGCGGCACCCCGCGGTTCATCACCTCGGCCACGGGCTACTGGCTGACCGACGCCGACGACAACCGCTACATCGACCTGGTGTCCTCGTGGGGCCCGATGATCCTGGGCCACGCCCACCCGGCTGTCGTCGAGGCCGTCCAGAAGGCCGCCGCGGGCGGGCTGTCGTTCGGCGCGCCCACCCCGGCCGAGAGCGAACTGGCCGGCGAGATCATCGCGCGGGTCGGGCCCGTCGAGAAGCTGAGGATGGTCAACTCCGGCACCGAGTCGACCATGAGTGCCATCCGGCTGGCCCGCGGCTACACCGGCCGCACCAAGATCATCAAGTTCGCCGGCTGCTATCACGGCCACAGTGACGCACTGCTGGCCGACGCGGGCTCCGGTGTCGCGACGCTCGGGCTGCCGTCGTCGCCCGGTGTCACCGGCGCCGCGACCGCCGACACGATTGTGCTGCCCTACAACGACATTGCCGCCGTCGAGGAGGCATTCACCCAGTTCGGCAACGAGATCGCCGCGATCATCACCGAGGCCGCAGCGGGCAATATGGGCACCGTCGCGCCGCAGCCCGGCTTCAACGCCGAGCTACGCCGCATCACCGCCGAACACGGCGCGCTGCTCATCGTCGACGAGGTGATGACGGGTTTCCGCGTCAGCCGATCCGGTTGGTACGGCCTTGATCCCGTCGACGCCGACCTGTTCACCTTCGGCAAGGTGATGAGCGGGGGGCTGCCCGCGGCGGCGTTCGGCGGCCGCACCGAGGTGATGGACAAGCTGGCCCCGCTCGGACCCGTCTATCAGGCGGGCACGCTGTCGGGTAATCCGGTCGCGATGGCTGCGGGATTGGCGACGCTGCGGGCGGCCGACGACGCCGTCTACGCCACGCTGGACGCCAACGCCGGCCGGCTCACCGAGCTGATCGCCGGCGCGTTGTCGGCGGAAGGCGTCAAGCATCGAATCTCGCGGGCGGGCAACATGTTCAGCGTGTTCTTCACCGACGCGCCGGTGACCGACTTCGCCTCGGCGAAGGCAAGCGAGACCTGGCGGTATCCCGCATTCTTCCACGCGCTGCTCGATGCGGGCGTCTACCCGCCGTGCAGCGCGTTCGAGACGTGGTTCGTCTCAGCTGCGCTCGACGACGAGGCGTTCGACCGCATCGCCGCCGCGCTGCCCGCCGCCGCCCGCGCCGCCGCGGAAGCCAAACAGACATGAGCGACAAGACGATCGTGCACGTGATGCGGCACGGCGAGGTGCACAACCCGGACAAGATCCTCTACGGCCGCTTACCCAACTACCACCTGTCGGAGCGGGGCCGCGCGCAGGCGGAGGCCGTCGCCGACTGGTTGGCGGCCCGCGACATCGTCTACGTGGTCGCGTCGCCGCTGGAACGCGCGCAGGAGACCGCGACACCGATCGCCGAGCGGCACAACCTGTCCATCGACGTCGACGAAGACCTGATCGAGTCGACGAACATCTTCCAGGGCCAGCGGGTCTCGCCCGGCGACGGCGCGCTGCGCGACCCGCGCAACTGGTGGCATCTGCGCAATCCGCGCACACCGTCGTGGGGTGAGCCCTACCGTGACATCGCCGCGCGGATGACGGCTGCGCTGCACCGGGCGCGGACCAAGGCCGCAGGCCATGAGGCCCTCTGCGTCAGCCACCAACTGCCGGTGGAGACACTGCGCCGGGCCGTCACGGGAAAGCCGTTGCATCACTTCCCGACTCGGCGCCTCTGCAACCTGGCGTCGCTGACGTCGTTCTACTTCCACGGGGACACCTTCGTCGGCTGGGGCTATTCGGAGCTGGCCGGGCAGTGAAGCGGTGGATCGTCATCGCGGGCGCGGCGCTGGTCGCGCTCGTCGGATGCTCCACCGGTGACGACGCCGTCGCCCAGGGCGGCACCTTCGAGTTCGTCGCCCCCGGCGGCAAGACCGACATCTTCTACGACCCGCCCGAAACCCGCGGCACCCCAGGCCGATTGACGGGCCCCAGCCTGATGGACCCCGCCAAGACCGTGTCGGTGGACGACTTCAAGGGCAAGGTCGTGGTGATCAACGTGTGGGGGCAGTGGTGCGGGCCCTGCCGGTCGGAGATCACCCAGCTGCAGAAGGTGTACGACGCCACCAAGGCCGACGGCGTCGCGTTCCTCGGCATCGACGTGCGCGACAACAACCGTGACGCCGCACGCGATTTCGTTGTCGACCGCAAGATCACCTACCCGTCGATCTACGACCCGTCGATGCGCACGATGATCGCGTTCGGCGGCAAGTACCCGACGACGGTGATTCCGTCGACGATCGTGCTCGACCGCGAACACCGGGTGGCGGCGGTATTCCTGCGGGAACTGCTCGCCGAGGACCTGCAGCCGGTCGTGCAACGCCTGACCGCCGAACCGGATTCGCAGACATGACCGGGTTCGGCGAAATCGCCGCCGCGGGGCCGGTTCTTGCGGCCCTGGGCGTCAGCGTGCTCGCCGGGCTGGTGTCGTTCGCGTCGCCGTGCGTGGTGCCGCTGGTGCCGGGCTATCTGTCGTACCTGGCCGCCATCGTCGGCGCCGACCCCGAAACCCCCTTACGCCCAAACCGACATTTGGGCGAGAAAGTGCGAGAAGAACCCGCCAAAACGTCCGTTTCGACGAAGGCTCAGCGGCTCCGCGTCGCCGGCGCGGCCCTGCTGTTCGTGGCCGGCTTCACCGCGGTGTTCGTGCTCGGCACCGTCGCGGTGCTCGGCATGACCGGCGCGTTGATCACCAATCAGGTGCTGCTGCAGCGCATCGGCGGGGTGATCACGATCCTGATGGGCCTGGTGTTCGTCGGCTTCATCCCGGCCCTGCAGCGCGACACCCGCTTCGCGCCGCGGCAACTGTCGACAATCGGCGGCGCCCCGCTGCTGGGCGCGGTGTTCGCGCTGGGCTGGACGCCATGCTTGGGCCCGACGCTGACCGGCGTGATCGCGGTCGCCTCGGCCACCGACGGCGCCAACGTGGCCCGCGGTGTGCTGTTGGTCATCGCCTACTGCCTGGGCTTGGGAATTCCGTTCGTGCTGTTGGCCTTTGGCTCAGCGTGGGCCGTGCGCGGGCTGGGCTGGCTGCGGCGCCACACTCGTCAGATCCAGATCTTCGGCGGCGTGCTGCTCATCCTCGTCGGCGCCGCGCTGGTGACCGGTGTATGGAACGAGTTCGTGTCGTGGGTGCGCGACGCGTTCGTCAGCGACGTGAGGCTGCCGATATGACCTCCGCCTCCCCGCGAGCAGACGCAAAGGTCCGCAAAGTGCCAGGTGCGGCGGGACCTAAGCGTCTGCTCGCGCTGATGCGCAACACGTGGCGCACGCTGACGTCGATGGGCACGGCGCTCGTGCTGCTGTTCCTGCTCGCGCTCGCCGCGATCCCGGGCGCCCTGCTGCCGCAACGCAGCCTCAACGAAGCCAAGGTCGAGGAGTACATCGCCGAGCACCCGACGATCGGCCCGTGGCTGGACCGGTTGGAGGCCTTCGATGTGTTCTCCAGCTTCTGGTTCACCGCGATCTATGTGCTGCTGTTCATCTCGCTGGTCGGCTGCCTGGCTCCGCGACTCGTCGAACACATCAAAAGCCTGCGCGCCACACCCGTTGCGGCGCCGCGCAATCTGAGCAGGCTGCCCAAGCACCACACCGCCGAGATCCACGCCGACAAAGACGCCGTCGCCACCGCTGCGGAGCAGCGGCTCAACGGCTGGCGTCGCGTCACCCGCGCAGACGGCGACGGCGTCGAAATCTCCGCGGAGAAAGGCTATCTGCGCGAGTTCGGCAACATCGTCTTTCACTTCTCGCTGCTCGGCTTGCTCGTCGCGGTGGCCGTGGGCAAGCTGTTCGGCTACGAGGGCAACGTCATCGTGATCGCCGACGGCGGACCCGGGTTCTGCTCGGCGTCGCCTGCCGCATTCGACTCGTTCCGCGCAGGCAACACCGTCGACGGCACCTCGCTGACCCCGATCTGCCTGCGCGTCAACGACTTCGACGCGCAGTACCTGCCGTCGGGCCAGGCGCTGTCGTTCGCCGCCAACATCGACTACCAGGCCGGCGCCGACCTCGACACCGACACCTGGCGGCCGTACCACCTCAAGGTCAACGAGCCGCTGCGGGTCGGCGGCGACCGGATTTACCTGCAGGGGCACGGCTACGCGCCGACCTTCACCGTCACCTTCCCCGACGGGCAGACCCGCACGCAGACCGTGCAGTGGCGCCCCGACGACCCGGTCACCCTGCTGTCGTCGGGCGTGATGCGGTTCGACCCGCCCGGCGGCACCTACCCCGACCCCGAGGAGCGCCGCAAACACCAGCTGGCCATCCAGGGCCTGTTCGCGCCGACGGAGCAGTTGCACGGCACGCTGCTGTCGTCGAGCTTCCCGGCGCTGAACAACCCCGCGGTCGCCATCGACATCTATCGCGGCGACGCCGGACTCGACACCGGACGCCCGCAGTCGCTGTTCTCCCTCGACCCGCGACTCATCGAGCAGAACCGGCTGACGAAGGCGGCGCGGGTCAACCTGCGGGCCGGGCAGGAGACCACCCTCGACGACGGCACCCGGGTCCGCTTCGACGGCGCGCTGCCGTTCATCAACGTGCAGGTCTCCCACGACCCCGCGCAGGTCTGGGTGCTGGTCTTCGCGATGACGATGATGGCCGGGCTGCTGGTGTCGCTGATCGTGCGACGACGCCGGGTCTGGGTTCGGATCACCCCTGGTGGTGCGGGTACGGTAAGCGTCGAGCTGGGCGGGCTTGCTCGCACCGACAACTCCGGTTGGGGTGAGGAGTTCGAGCGGTCGACGCAGCGGCTACTCGACGGGCTCGACAGCGAGCCGGCCCAGCTGTCAAAGGAGAAGGTCTAGGAAGTATGAATACCGAGCGAGAAGCGAAGGCGGATCGCGCATGAATACCGAGCGAGAAGCGAAGGCGGATCGCGCATGAATACCGAGCACATCGACATCGGGCTGGCCCGTTATTCGGACTGGGCCTTCACGTCGTCGGTCGTCGTGCTCGTGGTCGCCCTGCTGTTCCTGGCCGTCGAACTCGCCTACACCCGCAGCCGTAAGGTCGCCGACCGCGAACTCATCGCGGCGGGCGCGCCCTCGGGCTCGGACGCCGCCGCGGTGAGTGCCGACAGCGACAGGCCCGGTGTCGTCGTCGACGCACCCAACCGCCCGTTCGACGAGCGCATCGGCCGGTCGGGGCTGCTGCTGGTGTACGCCGGAATCGCGCTGCTGTTCGCGTGCATCGTGCTGCGCGGCCTGGCCACCTCGCGGGTGCCGTGGGGCAACATGTACGAGTTCATCAACCTGACCTGCTTCTCGGGTCTGGTCGCGGCGGCCGTCGTGCTGCGCCGCCCGCAGTACCGCACGCTGTGGGTGTTCGTGCTGGTGCCGGTGCTGATCCTGCTGACGGTGTCGGGCCGGTGGCTCTACACCAACGCCGCGCCGGTGATGCCTGCGCTGCAGTCTTACTGGCTGCCCATCCACGTGTCGGTGGTCAGCCTCGGCTCCGGCGTCTTCCTGGTCGCCGGTGTGGCCAGCATCCTGTTCCTGGTCAAGATGTCCAAGCTCGGCGCGCCGGACGCCGAAGGCGGGCTCGCCCGCGTCGTCGCACGCCTGCCCGACGCCCAGACTTTGGACCGCATCGCCTACCGCACAACGATTTTCGCGTTTCCTGTGTTCGGCTTCGGCGTCATCTTCGGCGCCATCTGGGCCGAGGAGGCCTGGGGCCGCTACTGGGGGTGGGACCCCAAGGAGACGGTGTCGTTCATCGCCTGGGTGGTCTACGCGGCCTATCTGCACGCCCGCTCGACGGCGGGATGGCGGGACAAGAAAGCCGCGTGGATCAACGTCGCCGGCTTCGTCGCGATGGTGTTCAACCTGTTCTTCATCAACCTTGTCACCGTGGGCCTGCACTCGTACGCCGGCGTCGGCTGAGCCGGCATGTCAATGAGAGGGGACTAGCCGTTGTCTGACCATCCGTCGCCTGACTTCCGGTCGCAACAGCGGTTCACCAATCCGGCGACCCAGGAGGTGTCGCCACCGCCGGAGTGGACCGACCCCACGCCGCCGACCGGGTTTCCCGTCAGCACGCCTGATCCGCAGCCGGCCCCGGCGCCGCAGGCACCGTTGGACCAGCCGGTGAACCAGGCGCCGCTGCACCAAACCCCCCAAACATCCGAAGCGCCGCACCAGGGCCACAATCAAGTCCCGGCCTACCCCGAGCTGTCAACGGCGTCGCTGCTGCGCAACATCAAGCGGCCGCCGTCGTCGGGCTGGCGGCGCTGGGTGTATCTGCTGTCGGGCAAGCAGATCAACCTGGGCGAGAGCCCGAAGGTGGTGCACTACAACAACTTGCTCGCGCAGGTGAACCGGCCGCTGCAGGGCTGCTACCGGATCGCGCTGCTGTCGCTGAAGGGCGGCGTCGGCAAGACGACGATCACCGCCACGCTGGGCGCAACGTTCGCCTCGATCCGCGGCGACCGCGTGGTGGCCGTCGACGCCAACCCCGACCGCGGCACGTTGAGCCAGAAGGTGCCGCTGGAAACGCCGGCGACCGTGCGGCATCTGCTGCGCGACGCCGAGGGAATCGAGCGCTACAGCGACGTCCGCAGCTACACCTCGCAAGGCCCGAGCAGGCTGGAGGTGCTGGCCTCCGAAAGCGACCCCGCGGTGTCCGAGGCGTTCAGCGCCGAGGACTACACCAGGACGCTCGACGTGCTGGAACGGTTCTATAGCCTGGTCCTCACCGACTGCGGCACCGGGCTGATGCACTCGGCAATGTCGGCGGTGTTGGCCAAGGCCGACGTGCTGATCGTGATCAGCTCCGGGTCGGTGGACGGGGCGCGCAGCGCGTCGGCGACACTGGACTGGCTCGACGCGCACGGCCACGAGGATATGGTGAAGAACTCGATCGCGGTGATCAACGCGGTGCGGCCGAGGTCAGGCAAGGTCGACATGCAGAAGGTCGTCGACCACTTCTCCCGCCGCTGCCGCGCGGTGCGACTGGTGCCGTTCGACCCGCATTTGGAAGAAGGCGCGGAGATCAGCTTGGAACGGCTGCGGCGCGAAACCCGCGACGCGCTGATCGAACTCGCGGCGGTGGTTGCCGACGGTTTTCCGGGCACACGGGTACCCGACGACCTGTTCTAGGCCGCGCGGCTAGTTCGAACGAGGATTGTCCTTGTTCCCGAGCGAGCGCAAGAACTCTGGGTCGTCGTCGGGGCCGATCGTGCGCGTCGTCGGGCGGCTGGCCGTGGCATTAGTCAGCCGCCAGCCGAGGTAGATCAGCCCGGCCAGGACGAGTACGAGGAGCAAATAAGCCACGCAAAAAACCTCCTGCAAGTCAATATACGCGCCGTCGGTAGGCTCGGGCCGTGTCTGAAGCACGATCTGGATCACGCCTCGTCATCGACGTACTGGCGTATATGGGGGCCCGTCTGCTGCTCGTCGTCGCACTCACGGCAGTGATCTTCGGCGGAGGACGACTGCTCGGCATCCGCGACTTTCCGCTCGTGGTCGCGCTGCTGTTCGCCATCGTGATCGCGCTGCCGCTGGGCATCTGGCTGTTCGCCCCGCTGCGCCGGCGCGCCACCGCGAGCATCGCCGCGTTCGACGAGCGCAGGCGCCGCGAGCGCGAACAGCTGCGCTCCCGGCTGCGCGGCGAAGAGCCGCCTGCGGAGTAGCGGCGGTGGGAACGCGCGAGGCGTTCGGCGCCGAATTCGTTGGCGCCGAAGGGTTCCTCAATACGCCGACGTACGGTTTGCCGCCGAGCTTCGAGTTCGACGCGCTGCAGGAATGCCTGAGCGCCTGGCGGGCCGGCGCTGGTGGGTGCGCCGGTCGAGTCGGTGGCGATGGCGGCGAGCGCCTCGGCGGCGCTGAGCCTGGTGGCCGCCGCGGTGCCCGACGGCGCCCGGGTCGCGACGTTGACGGGTGAATTCACCAGCACCAGTTTTCCGTTCGCCGCACAAGAGGTGCGTGGCGTCAGCATCACCGAGCTCGGTCCCGACGAATTGGTCGCGACCGCCGCCGACTACGACGTGATCACCGCCAGCCTGGTGCAGTCGGCCACCGGCGCGGTGTTGGACGTCGACGCGCTGCGGGCCAACGTTGCGGGCACCGACACGCTGATCGTCCTCGACATCACACAGGCGCTCGGCTGGAAGAACATCGCGCTGCCGTGGGCCGACATCACCGTCGCCGCCGCGTACAAGTGGCTGCTGGCGCCGCGCGGCACCGCGTGGATGTCGTTGAGCGACCGCGTCGCCAGCCGAATGATCCCGCACGCCGCCAACTGGTATGCCGGCGAGGAGCCGTGGGAGTCGATCTACGGGCTGCCGCTGCGACTGGCCGCCGACGCGCGCCGGTTCGACGTGTCGCCGACGTGGTTCAGCGCGCTCGGGTGCGGGCTGACGCTGCCGTGGCTGGCGTCGCTGGACCGCGCGGCCGTCGAGGCGCACACGCTGGGACTCGCGAACCGGTTGCGCACTGAACTCGATCTGCCGCAAGGGAATTCGGCGATCGTGTCGATCCCGACGGCGGCCGCCGACCAACTTGCCGAGGCGGGGATCCGCGCCTCGATCCGCGCAGGCGCCGTCCGCGTGGGCTTCCACCTGTACAACACCGACGACGACCTGGACCGCCTGCTTGACGTGCTGCGCTAGCTCTCACCCCGCGGCGTCCTGCGCTCAAGGGTGAAGTGTGATTGTGCGGGCGCCGATATTGCCTGCGCTGTCGCGGATCTTGAGCCTCCAGGTGATCGGCGCAACCGGCGGCGGCGCAGGTCCGCCTGGGGGGACAGGCGGCGGCGGTGCGATGGTCACCGTCGCGGTGGTTCCGGCGATCGTGACTGTTGCGCGCGAGGTGCTCGGCGGTTGGTCGACGACGGTGAACGGTCCTGTTCCGCCGGTGACGGTCAGTGCCAGTGGGGCGGCTTGTGTCACATCGAAGGTGGCCGCATCGAGGGTGAAGTTCGGATTGACGGTGATGTCGAAGGCGCGTTCCACACCGGGCGCGAAGCGCACGACGACATGGACGACTTGCGACGCCTCGACGAACCGGTCCCCGGTAGCGGTGAATTTCCACCGCTCCCCGCGGGGCGGGCGGTCGCTGTCACGACTGGCGCGCAGCACAGTGCCGGCGACGACGATGCTCGGCGGGCCCGCGACCTTGATCGGCAGATCCAGATCAAATGAGCCGTTGGCGGTCATTGTGGCGGGTCCGCCGCCGACCGGCAGTGCGGGCAGGTCGGTGACGGTGACGAGAAAGTCGCGCACCGGGATCCAGAACTCTTTGTCGAGATAGCTGCGCCTGCCGGCCAGGGTCGAGACGTCGGGATGGTCGAGGTCGAACAGCGTGGGGTCGGTCGGCCGGACCGGAGCCCAGATCCGAACCCGTACATCGGTGGGCAGCGTCACCCCGGCAGACGGCTTGTCGACGGTGAGCTGCCATCCGCCGCCCGCGGGCCGGGGCGTCACCGTGACACCCTTGTCGCCGACGGCTTGCCATCCGATGGTGCTGTGCCCTGCGACGGTCAGGTCGTGCTTTTCGGTGATGAATCGGGCGATCTTCGGGCCCGTGGGAGCGACGCCCGTTGCGGGGGGCATCTGCCAGGGCACGTCGTCCGGCCCCAGCATGACCTTGCTTTCGACGGTGATGGTCGCCTCCGCGGTGTGCGCGTCCGAGTCGGCAGGGTGCGCGAGTGCGTCGGGAGCGGTCGCCGACCACACCGCTGGACTTGCAGGCACCAGGTAGCAGCCCAGGGCCTGCCATACTCGCGGGGGGATCGGGACAATCGCACGCAGCCGTGGCCGCATCAATGTGTTTTTGGGGACCTGAAGGAGCTGTGTGAGCGTGGCGGCGCCGCCCACGGGTGGGCCGTCGACCGTCAGCGGGGTCGGTGCCGGCGCCGTGGCGCTCACCGGCTCGTAGAGGTCTTCGGGCAGCAACGCGTCGGCGGCGGGTGCGAATTGCACAATGTCGGCCTTTGCACCGAAATCGAAGTAATCGTTGAAGGTCAGTAGGTGGGAGCCGGGCTCGTCGCATGCTGCCAGTGCGGTGTTACGGCTCTGGTAGCCGTCGGCGTAGGACATCAGCCGCACCGCGCCGCCGAGTTGTTCTGTGACGTTGGCGTTCGACATGTTCGCCGCGACCGACAGTTGGGCGTTGAACTTGTCGTCGACCGACAGCAGAGTGGAATAGAGGTTGCCGCTCTTGCGACTTGCCTGTTGTTCAAGGAAGTTTCGCGGCCCGTCGGGCAGTAACAGCTTGATGAAACCCATGAACGGCGTCCAGGCTTTCATGTCCAGCGCCCGAGTCAGCGCCCGTCCGAGCACGACTTTCCAGTCTTTCGACTGGGGCACATCGTCTTGCACTTTGGGGATGGCGTCGATGATGGCCTGGTTCACCGGGTTGAAGACGCTCGACCAGTCGTCGAAGTTCGTCGACAGAATCGCACGGCGGGCGTCGGCATCGGGCAGCGCGGGCCCGAGGATCACGAAGCTCCAGATGATTTGCATCAATCCACCGATGCT
Organism: Mycolicibacterium agri; assembly: GCF_002553505.1. Classification (GTDB taxonomy): domain Bacteria; phylum Actinomycetota; class Actinomycetes; order Mycobacteriales; family Mycobacteriaceae; genus Mycobacterium; species Mycobacterium agri. The sequence goes on from NZ_PDCP01000013.1 coordinate 13,909, forward strand.
TGCGATCTCGAACCAGTTGCTGTCTTCGAATCCGGCCGCGCCCAGGTCCGCGAGCGGGTGGTAGTCCATCCATTTGACATCGTTGCGATCTCTACCGTTGGCTACCAGCACATCTCGAACGGTCCGAAACGCGCCTTGCAACGGTAATGCGCCCAGAATTGGTCCCCACCAAGTGTTTTGGAGCGTATGGGTGAGTTCGTGATCGGCCAGTGAATCCGCAAGGGTCAACCTGGTACGGGGCCCTTCGGGTACCTGCGCTTCGGCAGGGTATGCGAAGACCGGCCCCCCTCCTGGCTCGGGGCGAGTCACTCCGGTCTTGACGAATCCGCGTACGTCCAGCTTGAAGGCGCCGCTTGCGTCGGGCGCGATCTCCTGTCGGTACCGCCGTGGATGGTCGTCGGCATCCGGCTCCCAGAAGTGAGAGGTGCCGTTCTTGGTGATCTTCAGTTCGGTCGCCAGCAGCCAGTAATCGGCGCCGGCGACCGTGACCGGCTCCCAGTAGTCGCCGAAATCCGGATGCATGTCAGCGGGCCGCGGGTTCGCCTGCAGGAAGAATCGCCAACCACTCGGTTGTCGGTCGGCCGTGAAGCCCGGCCCGCTCGTCGGGATTGCCGGCACCAGCCCCATGATCGCGTTCGGCCACGTCCCATAGGTACTCGGCTTGTCGCCCCCGGTGTGTTTGACAAATCGAGCCGACGACAGCCTGGTGTTGATCGTGGGGCCCGCGGCGGTGCATTTGGTCAATGTGAACGGCCCGGCTCCGATGAGCTCGTCGACCGTGTCGACGCCGACCGTTCCGACCGCCGCGATTTCGCGTACCAGCCGCGGTGAGTCGTCTATCAGCACCGCCTGTTTGGCCGCGAACAGCGCCGTCGAAGCAACGGTTGCGGTGAGCACGTCACCGGTCTGAGTTATGTTGGTGCCCTTGTCGGTTCCCCGGTTGGTCTCCTTGAGCCGTGCGACTTTGACGCGTCCGGCTGCCAACCCGCTCGGCGCTTCGTCGAGCGTGATCGATGCGTCTACCGCGGGTGTCCCTGGGGTCCCTCCGGGTCCGGGCGGTCCGGCCCCTACGGCCTCGGCGACGGCGGTGACACGGCCGTACCGACTGTCCGTCCCCGATGTCACCTGCACCAGGTCGTCCACGGCGAAAGGTTGATTGCCGGAGAAGGTGATCCGCGTAGGGCTACCCGTCGGGTCGGTGTAGGCGCCGTTGGCAGCGGTGCCGTCGGGGGCCAGCCGGTAGAGCGTGGATCCCGCGACCGCGGTTCCACCCAAAGTGGGTGTTACGGTCACGGCCAGCGACACCGAGTCCACAGCGGTGTAGGCGTGCGGGCGTTCGGCCGGCGCACCACCACCGGTTGGCGCACAACGGTATACGTCTCCCACTGACACCGGGTGAGCGGGCGCGGCGAGCTCGATCTGGTTCGGTTTGGCGGCAGCCGCTCGTAACGTCCAGCCGCTGCTGGTAAGTGTCGAGACGGTGAGCTTCTGCACGGTGACAGAGCCGCGCAGGTCGGGTCGGCTCTTGAACCGGGCAGGCAGCTCGTGGTCGAGGATCGCGACCGGCTCCGCCGCTGCCACGACGGTGAGTGCCGTCCCGTATGCCGCCGCGAGCGGTCCGGCCGAGATGCCCAGCACCGTGCCTTTGGCGATGCCCGAATCAGTTGGCACATCCACGGCGAACCACGCTTCGGGGACAAGATCAGCGGTGCTGATCTGCCCGCTGGTGACGCCGTATTCGTCCACGGTCAGCGTGGCGCGATCGCCGCCGGAGGTCGGTGCGGGCATCGACTCGGGCAGCGGATGGGCGAGAAACACGGTGCCGCGCGCGTGCTTCTCGCCGGCTTTGGCATGGTCCTCGAAGGTCTGCCCGGTGGGGCGAACGCCGACCGCGTTGCCGGGTCCGCGTGTCCACCAGCAGGCGTACACCCTCTTACGCCCGTCGCTTGTGCCGGTGATGACAAGGATTGAGGAACGGGCAACGAATGCGAACCGGCGGGTGTCGAGGCTGGGCGTCCCGTCGGCCTTGGGTGTCCCCCCGATGTCATCGAGTTCGAGCACCCGGGGTCGGTCCAGCTGGCGGAAGTAATGTCTGCTCTCCCACGCCACGTGGCCGATGGTGATGCATCGATCACCCCCGATCCCCGCAAAACCCCTTGGTACGAAGCCGTTCAGCGCCAGCCCCATGGTGCCGAGCCGAGCGCTTCCCGTCGCCCCGCGCAGACCGAAGATCGAGTGCTGCGGCCAGGCGTGCCGACCGCCGAAGTAGCCGAAGAGCCCGATGACTTCGCCGTAGAAGTTGAGTGGGGCGAACAGGAACAGTGACAGGGAGGTCAGGGTCGCACCCCATGTCGGGCCCAGCAGCAGTGTCAGGAAGAAGTTCCACCCGGCGAAGTGCCCGTCATGGTCGGGACGGGTCAGGGGGTCGTAATGACTCAGCGCGTATGCGTGAATCATGTTGGACGGGGCCTCCTGCGGCAGACCAGCGGCGGGCTGGCCGGACAGGCGACGGGGATCGTCAGCTTCGCCGTGCCACGGGTCCGGGGTGAGGAAGCCGCCGGTTTCCGGGTCGAGTTCGCGGGCGCCGAAGCAGATCAGCGGTGTGTTGCCGTCGGCGATGTGTCCGAACAACGTTGGGCGCCAACCGACGCCGACTTCGACGTGGCCGAACGGTGGTTGCAGCGCGTCGCGGAATCGCCACCCCGTTTCGGCGTTGGCCACGCCGAGCAGGCTGCCCAACGGGTCGGTGAGGTAGATCTCGTCGATGGCGTCATCGGCGTCGCATCGGGCAATCGCCCGTCCGTTCCACCACAGGAAACGGCAGACGGGGTCGCCCGCTGTCGTGGTGACCGACCACAGCCGGCCGGTCGTGTCGCGATGTTCGTGATAGCCGATGCCGTTCACCGTCAATGAAATCCGTCGACCGATTCCGTCCCAACCGTATTCGACGGTGCTGTCGGGTGTGGTCACCGAGGTGAGTTGACCCAGGGGGTCGTATCGGTAACTTGTGACGTGTTCGCGACAGGTCCGGGTCACGCGTCTGCCGTTTCTGTCGTACTCATAGCGCACGGTATGCATCGGCCCGATCAGTTTGCGGATCCGGGCACCGGCATCGGTGCGCACGACAGTGCGTATGCCGTCGGTAACCATTGCGCTCAATTCGTTGCCCGTGTATTGGCGAGCGTGTTGGGTCGACTGCGAAGTACTCGCGTCGTGCTCGGTCCAACCGGTAAGCCGTCCGCGCTTGTCGCGGGTGTACTCGACGACCCGTCCACCGTGCCACGTCCGACGACTGACTCTGCCTGCCACATCCAAATCGGTGTCGACGACCGGTGTTTCATCTTGGTCGATCCACCGCTGACGACAGTCGAGGGCGATTTCGCTCCAGCAGCGTGATGGAACGGCGGCGCGGTCGACGGCGAACTGGGTTTGATCTGGCGATTCGGTGACGGTGAGCAGCGTGGGGCCGTTCAGCCGGCTCAGCTGCCAGCGTCCGTCTGCCCAGGCACAGACCAAGTCGTCGAAGCCGGGAGCGCTCACTCGTCGTGGTCGGCCGTCGTCGTCGGCATCGATCCGAAGAACCGCGCTCTCGCGCTCGATGCGAATGCTGCGCTCGCACAGCTCGGTTCGGGTGGCGATGCCGGTCGCATCGGTCACCTCCAACCGATGAGTCCTGTCGACCTGCGCGGCTTGTGAGGGTGAGAGGCCGAAGGCGCGCAGGGCCGCCGGAATGGTGACTGGAGTCGTCAGCTCGATGAGCGGCGTTCCTTCGCCGGTGACCACACCGAGGTAGCCTGCATCCTCGTCACGGTGCACGATGAGCTCGGTGCCGTCGGCCATTTCGATACCGACGGTGTGTCCGGCCGCGTCGCGCCATAGTCGTCGCCGCCCGCGGGCCGGGTCATCGAGTGTGACTTGGGTCGCTCGCTGCGTAGCCCGTTGATCCGTGGTCGTCATCTCTGTCTCATCCCACGTTGATGTTCACCGAAGCACCCGCCGAAATTCGGGACAGCTCGTCTAGCAGGGCGTTCCACTCTCGTTCGACGCCGTCGCGCACGGCCGCGAAGGCTTGCTTGAGCTCCTCGACGGCGGTGATCGCGAAGTTCAGGTCGATGTTGGCGATGGTGTCCAGTGCGACGCTGAAATTCGCCGTCTTGGTGGCCAACGGCGCGAGGACAACGCTCGGCTTCATCGTCTCGAGCTGTGCCTTGATCGGTGTGAAGGGGTCGGCGTCTGCGAAGAGGGCGGCCGGCGACTGCGCTCGGATCCGGTCAATGCAGCTGTCGAAGACAGCAGCGAGTTCTGCGGCGAGCGCCGCAGGCGAGTGAACCGCAAGCAATGAGACTGCGGCGTTGATGAGGGCGCGCACCTCCTCTTCCAGTGGACCGGGGTCGAACGCGGTGAAATGTTCCAGCACGCGGTCGATCCCGTCCTGCAACCGGGCGATGATGCTGTCCGGCATGAGCGGCTGGATGCTGGTGAAGACCGCATCGACCAACAGGAACAAACCGTTGGCGAACTCCTCTGCGAGGGCGACGAACCGCGTTTCGATTCTGGCGCCGATGGCGTCCAACTCATTCGCCAGGTCACTGGGATCGATCCGGGCGAAGACGGCGTCGAGGAAGGCGTCGGTGGCGGTGGTGGGGTCGAGCCCGGTCGTGAGCAGCTCGGCAGGCAGTGCTGCATCGAGCGCGCGTGTGAGCATCCTCAGGCTGCGTCCGAGTGCGTTCGAATCCGCCGTGCTGCGCAGTATCTCCGCCGGCCCCGCAACATCGGCGTCCACTTGGGCATGGATCCTGGCGTCGAATTGCACGTTGGCCGCCGCGGTGTTCAGCTGCGCCCGTGCGCCCGCGTCGACATCGATTGTCTGCACGGCCATTTGAAACGACTCGAGATCCGTCCGCAGCTGCGCGAGTGGCCCGCGGCCGGCGTTCGGGTCGAGCCAGCCCAGCCTCTTCTCCAGGGCGTCGCCCAGCCGGACCGCAAAACCGTGGTCGGGATCGGTCAGTGCGCGCAATCCGCGGCTTGCTGCGGCCAGCTCGGCCAGCGCAGGGCCGGTGACCGTTGCGCCGAAGTCCGACAGCCGACCACGGACCTCGTCGAGGAACAACGCGAGGGGCCGTAGAACGTCGCCGAGCAGGAAGCCGTCGGCAGGCGCCGGGGCGGGCGTCGTACCCGAGAGACCTGTCTGCAGTCGGTCGGCCAGCCGCGTGGTCATCTGGTGGGGCATGTCGGCGAGACCCGTCAGGATGCTGTGGAGCGTTTGGGTGACGTCGATTTCGTCGAGCAGGGAATGAAGGCTTTGATAAGCCGCGCGCAGTGGCGCAAAGAGCGGCGCGGGATCAAGCGCTTCGGTCAACTCGGAGATGAGTTTTTGGAACCGGATTTCGAGAGGTGCGAGGAGCGCGCGGGGATCGAGCTGTCTGAGTTCGGCCACCAGATCGTCGAACATCCGCTGTGCCGCGTCGAGGATCTGTTGCAGGCCCACCCGGTCAAGCGCCTCGAGCAGCTCCTCGAATGGCGGGTCCAGTTCGGCGATGAGGGCGGCGGGCGTCGTCTTGGCCAACGCGTCACCGGCGACGCGCCAGGTGCCTTCGATCGGCTCCAGCAAGGCCGAGACATCGATCAGGGCGATCGAATTATCAAATGGGACTGTTATTTTCGCTGCGAGGTCCATTTGCCGTAGTACCGCCGCGGCTGCCGCGACGGCGGCTTTGACCGGCTCGGGTACGTCGCTACCACCGACCGCCTCGGCGACTTGGGCGCGGATCCCGCTGAGCAAGTCGAGGGTGGCCGCTCCTGCGGCGTCGAAGTCGATGCTGGTCAACTCGTCGATGAGCTGGCCGAGCTCGGCAGCCACCCCTTGAACGAAGGGCACCAAGCGGTCGACGATTTCGCCGAGCGGCTCGACGACCGCATCGACGGCCTCACGCACAGGACTCACGTCGACCGCCGCGAGCAGCCCCTCGAGTTGCTGTTTCACGGCGTCGACCGCACCGGTCACGGCGGTCGTATCGAGATCGCGAATCGTGTTGTCCAAGAGCCGGATAGGGGTGACCGCATCGTCGAGGAAGTTGAGTCCGTCGAAAGACAGCACCTTCTGCTGGGCGGTGACCAGCGCCGCGACGGCGTCGTCGCGCAACTGCCGCACCGGTAATTGATCGAGTAGTTCGTCGGCCTCGTCGAATACTCGATCCAAGATGGAGAGCAGGTCGGCCAGTTGATCCAGCCCGGCCGTCGCAAGCAGTTCGTCTTTCATGGCGGCGATGGTCGTGGTCACTGCGTTGCCTGTGACCTGCTCAAGAAAGTCGGCCATTCCTTCCAATGACTCGACCAGTTGGCGCGGGATGTCCTCACCGGGTAGGGGCAGCTCACCGAGCATCTCGTCAAGCGATGCGGCCAGGTCGAGATCGGCCAGTGTCGTTGCAGCAGTGCGTAGGTCGGCCTTGAGGCCGGAGACGAATCGTGGCAGCTCTGAGCCGACAAGGTCGACGGCTTCGCCGATGTCGTCGATCGCCTTCTGAAGCGCGGTCACATCCACGTTCGGCGCGTCCATCAACTGATATCCGGCAGCCAGGCGGAGCGCTACGGCGTCGACAGCGGTCTGAAGGGGGTCGGCGTCCCCGGCGCCGCTCACCATGCCGAGCACTGCCTCCGCAGCGCTGACCAGTTCGCCGGCTGCGGCGATGTCGAGACCGGTGAATACCGAGCCGAGAATTTCGAGCAGTTGGCCGGGTTGCGGATTGGTGGCAAGCGCGGTCAGCGACCGCAGTAATCCTGAGTATTCGTCACCGATGGTGATCTCGAAGGCTCTCGCGGCGCGGTCGGTGATCTCGGAGAGCAGACTGTCCAAGTCGAGCGATCCGCTCAGCGCGGCGAATACCCGGTCGAGGACCTGTTTGCCGTCACCGCCGCCGCTGAACACGGTCGCCAGCACGGAAAGCCGTTCGGTGAGTCTGTCCAACCCACCGACGATCTGTTCGATCTCGGCAAGGGCCGGCGGCTCGATCAACGTGCCGAGTGCCTCGACCGCTCGGCCGCCCAACTGGTTGACCGTCGCCGCGTCCAGTTTGACGTCGCCGACGGCGCTCATCGCGGCGCCCAGATCACCGAGCAGTGCCGCCGGGTTCAGACCCGTCAATGACAGCTCTTGAGCCTGCCTGATCGCGGCGCGGGCGCGGGACAGTGCGGCGTCTATCTCGGCGAAGTCCAAGGCGTTGATCTCTGCTTCGAAGCTGACCACTATGCCCCCCGCGGGTAACGCAGTTGGCCGTCGGAGATTTCGACGGTGCAGAACAGTGCGCTCGCCAGCAGCGGCGTGGTGTCGGCGAAGGGTGCCGTGGGAAGCGAGGCGCGTGCGACGCTGATGGCCGGCTCGTCGACGGTCAGCAGCGTGACGGCGCCGAGGACGATCGGCCTGCGGCCGGGATCGGGATCCAACACCACGACGCGGATCAAGGGATCCGGATCGGCGACCCAGAACAGAGTGCCGGTGCCTGCACTCACCTCGATCGCGACCGGCTGATCGACGTGTATCGGTTCGGGTAAGTCCACCCAGATCACTCCCGTGGCGGCCGCGGCGTCGACCATGGCTGTGCCCGGTGTGCCGATCGGTGCCAGGTCGGCCGCGGACTTCGCCGTTGCAGCCGCTGGCACCACGCGCACCAAGAGAGCCGTCGGCTGCGGGCAGTAGCCGACGAGTCCGATCCGGCTGACATGCTCGCCGCGCAGAGCCTGCGGCGGCAATGCCCGCAGAACCCGATCCGAACGCACGACCACTCCGCGGTGCGGGCCAGGTGGGGGGAGTGGATCGGATATGTCCGCCAACCGTTTTCCGCGATAGGTCACCTTGACATCAGCGATCGCCGCGCCGGGTCTCCCTGGCGGCAGGGGCCTGACAAGCGGCAGTGCAACCGGCTCACCCGCCAGTTCGACCGTTGTGGTGCCTGCGAGTTCGCGGATCAGATCACCTTGAACGGACGTGACCGCGAACCGAACCTTGCACGGGAACTTGCTGTGCAGCGCCAGGCTGCCGGTGATGGGTTTGCCCGCGGTGCGGAGCGCCTCCACGGCGGCGGACACCGCGACCGTGACGTCAGGTGCCTGCCTGGTCCCGTCGGGAAGCGCGCCAGGGAAGTTCCACAACGTGGCGCCGTCGGGACCGGTCAGCGTGAGATCCACGGGAGTTGGTGCGGCCCAGCCGATCACCGTGCCCACAGTGAGGGCTTTCGGACTGAATTCTTCAGGGGTGTCACCTCCGACGATCGCGATGCGAATCGGTCCGGTCAGATCCGGCAGCCGCAGCACTCCGTCGGCGAGGCTTGCCCCGGTGAGCGTCGGCGGTATCGCGCCTCGTCGCGCCACGGCGGGAACCGACATTGTCGGCGCGGCCCAACCTCCGCGCGGATCGCGCACGCTGACGGTCAGCCGACGGCCCGCGGCCTCCAACTGCTGCTTGTTGCGGAAGACGATATTTTCCGACGTCAGGTCGGTGAGGGTCAGTGCGCGGACGTGGCGTCCGCCCGGAATGCTGACGCTCAAGCCGCCGTCGGTGGGTTGCGCGGCAAGCTCACCCATCAGATAGCCGCCGAAGTTCGACGCCGAGTCCGCCTGCATGTCAATGACCACCGGCGCCAACTCGACTCGATCGGTTCCCGGTGTGTCCGCCCCCCAGTCGAAGGGGAACTCCACGCCATCGGCGGGCACATCGACCAGTGGGGGAGCAATGCGGATGGCAACGGCCTGCAGTCCGGCAACGAAGGCGGGCGCGGCCACCGTCGCGGTGTCGAGCCGCACCGACTGGTTCGTCGCGGCGAGCAACGTGAGGACGTCTGGCGCCGCCCCGGGTGCGGACTTCATGCGGTCACCGCCAACGGAAATCGGGCGAGCTCGAGGCCAACCGCCGGACCGGCGCCGGTGTCGGCGCGGGCGACGTACACCACCAGTTGATCGGCTGCGGGCGCGGCGGGGGGTTGGTACGTGACGGCGGCGGAATCGTCGCTGACGGTGACCAATCGGGCACCGTCCGGTCCCGCCGAGCCCCCCGACAGCGTGCCCGCTCCCGGCCGGCCGCCCGCGTCGACGATGCGCAGGGCGAGTTCGCCGAACGGGCTCACGGTCGGTGTGTCACCGGTCAGCCTGCCGGTGCCCGCAGCGCCGACCAAGACGGTCAGCGGAAGGGCCGGGTCGCCGGCACGGATCAACAGTGGCCACGGTTGCAGTCCGATCGGTAGCGTCGCAGTGCGCACCAGCGCGGCCACGATCGGCACGCCAGTGATGCCGGGCGTGTTGCGCGGCCAGAACCAGCCTTCCGCGCGGAGCTCGACGGCGGGAAGACCGTTGTCGCCATTGATTTCTGGTTCGATAAACGCCGCATCGAGAAGCGCTGTGTCCAGCAGGAAACCGGGATCGCCCGGTGCGCTGAGAGCACTCGCGGTTCGCAGCTCCGGCGCGTCGAGCTCGTAGAGCAGCGTGTCCACCGCCGCCATGATCTGTGCCCGCGTGTCGTCGTCGCCGGGGCGGACCTCGATGCGGACGACGCATCGCAGCCGGACCACCCTGCGGGGATCGGAAGCACCGGGCACCTGCTCCGGTCTGCGCGCAGCGCCGAAGGTCTGCTCGATCGCCTCGACTTTGTGCACGCCGACCAGCAGCGCGGTCCGGTCGGTGGCTGTCGGCCCTGGAGTCACGAACACGCGGCCGGCCAGCGCGCCCGTCAACCGGCTGCCGAGCACGTCGGCGAGGCGGGATTCGAAATCAGCGAGCATGGACGTGGCGCTGTCAGGACGGTCCGCCAGGGTTCACCCGCCGCAGCACGAAGCGTTGGCCGGGCTCAAGATGTAACACCGGACCTTCCTCTCTCGGGACGACCAACTCGAGGTGGCCGGCCAAGCTCTCCTCCAGCTGCGTTCGAACACTCGAGGTGACCCTGGTCTGGATTTCTGACCGAAGTGTGTCGTTGTTGCGCGCCAGCTCGGTGAGAAGCTCTTCGCGGGTGATGCCCTGGCGTGGCGGCGGGATCTCTCGGCGCACGTCGGCCAAGGCGTTGTTCACGCGGTCGCGCTCGGTGGCGATTTCCGTGCGTAACGTGGTGATCCCCGTTTCGATTGCGTTTGCGGTGCTCTGCCGTATGGCCGCAAGATCCGTTGTCGCAGAGGCGAGTCCGGTGCGCATCTCATTGATGCCGTTGCTCAGCGCGGTGAATCGATCGTCGATCCCGCGCAATCGGTCCTCGAGAGCCGTGTTCAATTCGGCGAGGATGTCGGGCCCGGCGTTTCTGATCGCGGCCCTCACCCTGTTGTCGACGGAGCCCTCGAAGCGGGTGATGCGCTCGTCGACTGCTGTCTGCAGTACGGTCTTGGCCTCGTCGATGTTGGCCTTCAGCCGGTCTTCGGTCGCTCGCTGGCCCTGCTCGATCACCTGCGTCAACTGTTCGGTTATCGCGGTTTTGAGTTCGTCACGGAAGTCCGCGGTGGCTTCCCTGGCGGCTTGCACCGCGGACTGCGCGACCTCGTTGATCCGCGCCGTCAACTGATTGCGCAGCGTCTCGTTGAGGGCCGCCGCGCTGGCTTCCGCCTGCCGTTGCGCGGCGACTTTCGTCTCGTCGAGCAGCGCCGCCTTCGCGGCGTTGGTCAGTCGTGCGGGCCTGCTCCTGATGGCCTCTGTCAGTTCATCTTCGGTGACCAGCGTGGTGCGAAGCTCGGTCAACCGGCGTTCGAACTCGGCGGCATCGAGCAGGGCGCCGGTGGGAGTGGTGAGCCGTTCCTGCAGCTGATCGATCTTCCTCAAACCGTCAAGCATCGCGGCCGGGGTCACATCACCTAGGCCCGCGGCGAACGCGCTCACCGCGGACACGTTGGCGCCGACCGCGTCCAGGGATGCGCGCAGATCGGCGATCTCGTTGCGGGGATCCTTGAGGCCAGACACCGTGCGCGACAGCAGGGTCATCGCCGAGGAGCGGTCAAGGTCGTTGGTCTCGTGTCGGTTGGTCGCGACGCGAAGATCGCGAACGCGATTCGACACCTCGTCCAATTGCCGGCCCAACAATGCGGTTTGGCGTTCGATCGTGGTCACCCGCGCCGTCGACGCGGGATCGGCAAGCGGCCCTCGTTCGATCAGTTGGCGCAGCCGTGGGTCCAGCCAGCCGAGCGCAACCTGGTCGGGGTGATCGTGTGCGGGCACCGCGGTGCCGGCGCCGCTGTCGGTCACGACGGCGCGGGCCACCTCCAGCAGCGCACCGACGACCGTGTTCCAGTCGTCGGCGGCGATCACCTCGCCACGCGCACGCGACGACAGCGGCACCAGGCGGTCGACCAGTGCCTTCAGCCTGTCGATGTTGGCGACGGTGGCCATGACTCAGATCCCCCCGAATTTGGAGGTGCGCTGCACCAGGCTGGTCCGCCGGTATGTGTCGAGCTCCTGATCGGCGCTCAGCGTGCCGGCGCTCGCGGCGAACGCCTGGGTGATGCCCACCATGGTCTTGACGTCCGGATTGTCCAGGAACACGGGGGCGTTCGCTCCTTGGGCCTGCGCGATGTTCTGCACCTCGGCGGCCAGCACGGTGCCTGCGTCGGCGAGCTTCGTGGAGTACTCGACAGTGCTGACCTGTCGCGCGACTTCGAGGTCGTCGACCCGCTGGAGAATGCGGTCGCGGTCGGCACCGACGACTCCACCGGCGTCGAGCACTTTGACGGCCAATCGACGCAGGTTCTGGCTTTCGATGTCGCGGCGCAGTTCCAAAACGCTGTTGCCGAAGGACTCGATGAACCGCCGTAGGTTTCCCTGCACCTCGTCGATCTTGGTGGCGATCTCGGGGTGGTCGTGGCCGCGCGGGCTCACCAATGACGTCAGTTCCAGCACCGCGGTCGCGACGTCGGACACCGCGCTGACCAATTGGTTCCAGTCGGTGGCCCTGATCGCCTCGCCGGGCGCCTTTCCACCGACCGCGGAAGCTGTTGTGCGTGCGGCCGATACGGTCTGTTGCACCGGGCCGAGATCGGCGTCGGGCACATCCTGGATCGGTGTGTCGAGGAAATCTTCCGGTCGGATGGGCACGGGGACGTAAGTGGGCAGCGGTACCGGCAGCGTGGTGACCACCCCGGTGTACAGGGGGCCGACGACGTTCGGGTGTTTGACCGCGATCTGCCACTGGCCGGGATCGAGGTCACGAACCAGAAGGGTTCCGTCGAGAAATGGTTTGCGCTCCAGGGTTTGTCCTGTCAGCGGGTTGGTCAGCGTGACGACCGCGTCGCGGTTGGCGGGTGGAAAGTTCTGCAGTTTGATGCTCAAGCTGCTCTTGGCGAATGGCATCAGCTTCTCCTAACGGGGGTTCGCGCCGGTTCTCAGCGCGCCAGCCATTGCAGGTCACCGAACGGGAACTCGATCTCCCAGAACAGCGTCAGATCGTGGTCGTTGCCTTTGGTGATCGGCGGGAACACGACGCGGTTGTAGAGCACGTCATTACCGTTCTGCCGCGACATCAGCGCGGCCTCGCGCAGCGTGCCGACTCCGGCTGCATCGGCGAGCGTGGCGCGCACCTTGACCAGCACGCGGTTGTGCGGTTCGTCGACATCGACTTCGAATGCCTCCGAGGGGATCTCGGTGGCCGTGTCGCCGGTGATCCCCGGCTGGCCGGTGCCGTCATCGTTGCCGAGCGCTGTCACCGCCACCGATGTCGGGTCGGCGTCGCTGGTGCCGACGGCCATATGGGTGATCGGTGCGCCGCCGCCGCTGAAGAGGTCGGCGATGAGTCGGCCTCCGGTGCGCAGCACCGTGTTGTGTGCTGCTCGTGTCGCAAGCAGTGCGCCGTCGCGGTCGCGCAGCTCCACCTTCAACTGGGCGCGCATGGTCATCCTCCTCGGTCGCTCACTGGTAGGTGCTGTCGTCATAGGCGGTGACGCCGAACCTGCCGCCGGAATTCGTCAGCTGGTCGATCCCGACGCTGCCGACCTCGCGGTGGGCCATGCCACTCATGAATGTCAGGTGGTCGAGCTGGCGCTGACTGTCGTGTAAGGGCCGCATCCGCACTTCGGCTCGCACGCCGGCGGCGGTGAGCCGGCGGATTCCGTCCTGGACGGAACCGGCGAACTGCTCGCGGGCCTGCATCGCGTCGTCTCGCCGGCCGCTGGAGTTCGTCAGCGCGCTGGCATCCAAGTCGACAAGCACCGTGGCCGGCGGCGTCTCCCGCCAGCTGAGATCGAGATAGGCCGCGGGGTCGGCATAGAAGAGCGCGTGATCGAAAAATGTTTCGTCCCAACGACCCTCGGTCATATCGAGACCGGCGAGGGCAAGCAGCGCGCGGTCCAATCCCGGCGCGTCGAAGTGCGCGACCGGCACGAACCACAGATCGTTGGCTCCTGGCAGAAGCGACAGAGCGCGCGGCGGTGAACTGACGTCGGCCTGACGCCACGGTGTACCAGGGGTCACCTGCTCGATGCCGCGCAGTCTTTCGGTCGCATCGGCGCGGTTGAGTTGCGCCGTGATGGACCCGTCTGCGGCGGCTTGCAACCACAGTCGATCACCCGGTCGAAGCTCGTCCAAATAGGCCAGCGCCGCACCGGTGGTGCGATTCACCAGCACGGGCACGTACTCGCTGTGCCCGCCGCCGGTGAACAGGACGGAAAGCAGCGCGGTGTCCAGTCCCTGGTTGCAGACTTGCCGGTGCAGCGGCTCGATGCCGTCGGGTCCGCCGAGCCGCAGGGTGGCGTGCTGTGGCGGATTCTCGACCAGGGCATGCCCGGCCTCGGTGAGCTGAGTGGACCAGGTGTCGAAATCGGCAAGTGCCCGAATGTTATTCGTTTTTTGAAACTCGTCGGCGTAGCTCTGGGTGAAGACCGTCAACGCTTCTGTGCAGACGGCTCCGTATCGCAGCCGGGCGGTGCGCAGGGCGTGGAACCAGGCGCGGTACTCGTCGAGCTCCTGCCACGTCTCGGGCGCGATGTCGAGTAGGGCTCCAAGGGCTGCGGCCTCAACCAACTCGACGGTGGTGTCGAACCAATGCGCGCGCTGAACGATTCGCGCCTCCTCGTCGAGGATCTCCAGTTGCAGCCCGAAGACGGCGGCGAGCCCGCGGACCAGGTCGCCGTCGGAATAAAGCGTTGGCAGCCGCTCGACCATGGCTTCGGCATGTGTGGTCATGGCGAGTCTCCGGCGTTCATGACACGACCTCGTGCACGTCGAGGGTGCGACGTCGCAGCCGCTCGCCCGCGGCGGGGGTGAAACTGCCCTGTTCGTCCAGCAATTGGACGAACTGACCACCGGACTCGACCACGATGCTGGCCTGCTCGCGGACCAATCCGAACAGCGGATTGGTTTGCAAGGCAGACGCCAGGCCGGCCAATGTCAATGGGTTCGTCGGTCCCCTCGCCGCAAGATGGGTGTCGACCGCGAGCTGGATGGCCGTTATCGCGTCGGCTAACAGGACACCGGTTTGCAGCGCAACCGGCAGCACCATGTCGATATCGGCGACAGTGGCCACGGCTCCGGATTCGGTACGCTCCGCCTGCGGTGGAGGGAACATGAACGGCCGCTGCACATCTAATACCTCGCCCGGCTGCAAGATGATCGGCGCGCCCGGCGGCGCAGCGGGGTCGAGCAGGGAGATCTCGGCGTCGACGATAAGGGGGTCGGCGAGCGCAGCCGCGGTCAGCGCGGCCATCCGAATCGGTGCGCCCGGCGCGAGGTCGACCAGCTTCTCGGTCACCCGAGCCTCGACGCCGCTCGTCAACCGATTCAATTCCGCGCCGCTGACACCGGTGCCTGCCAGCACCAACTTCACCTCAGCGCGCACAGTGCGGCGTGTCGCCGGACCGGTTTCGACGCGGATCCCGGCCGGTCGCAATTCGTCGATGCGTTTGCGCACAACCTCTTCCAAGGCGGGATCGGCTCGCTCGTAGGCCACGTCGGCGCGCACCACACCCGGTTGGCCGTTCGGCCACTCCGTGAGTTCGACCGCCTTGACGCCGGGTATCGACATGAGTCCGAACCGCAGCGCGTCGAGAGTGCCTCGGACAGTGCCGTGCAGTGCGCCGCGGGCCCGCAGGCGCAGTGATTCGTCGGACTCGACCGCCGCTTCGCGAAAAGCCGCGTCCGGGTTGCTCACATCCGACACCCCGCCGATGCTCGTCTCCAGCCGGTCCAGCGCGCCCGCGTCGACGACGGGGGTGTCCGTCGACACGCCTGCAGTCAGCACGCTTCGGGACTGTTCGCCTGCCTCCAGCGTGAGGTCCATGACGGTGCTGTACCGAGCCGGCGGGGTCGACGCGTCGGTGACGACGGTGCCCGCGGGGATTGTGATTCTGCCTCCGGTCGCGGCGCTGCGACTGAATCGAACACCTGCCAGCGGGTGGCGCGCCGGCAGGCGCCTGACACCGATCAGCGCGACGACCTTGTCCAAGGCCGTGCCCTCGGCCGTTTCCAGGAACGCCGACCGGTAGACCGTGTCGAGGTACTGCTCGCTCTGGGCCAGCTCGCGGCCGACGGTTTCCAGAATGGTACGGACCACCGAGCCGACATTGAGATCGGTCAGCGGAACAGGGCGGCTGATGTGCGCCGGATAGTAGTTCACCGTGAGCGGGCTGCCAGGAATGGGTTTGCGGCCGTTCTTGCGGAACACGATGGAGTCCGGTTGACCGTCGTTGTCCGTGTCTTCGAGATCGAAATCGGCGCTGGTGAATTGAACCGGCACCGCGGTTCCACCCACATCGGTGACGCCTTCGAGGTAGGACACCCGACGGATCGGGCGTGATGCCAGCGTGCCCAGTGTCAGCGGGCCGTTCGCCGGGGCCGTGGTCGATTCGCGTACCGTACCGCCTGTCAACGTGGTCATCAGGTCGCGCACGACGTCGGCGTACGTCCTTGACGTGTACTCCAGCTCGCTCACAACCCGACCTCCAGTCCAAGCGCGACCGGGTCACCGCCGGACACGGGTTGGACGGTGATCTCGACGACGAAGTCCCACGGTTGTTCGCGCGCCGGATCGAAATTGATTGCCAGTGGCTTGTTTTCGACGCGGGGTTCCTCGCGGACAGCTTCAAGGATGTAGGCGCGGCAGAGCCCGCGAAGTGCCGGTGTCTTGTTCTGTCCGATCAGCTCGCCGAGCCGCGACCCGTAGCTGGCGTGCCCGAGCGCCGCCAGGCTGCCCTTGGGCGTCAACAGCCGCAAGATCAGTGCTTGAACCACATTCTCCCGGCCGGAAATGGTGTCGAGATCCGACAATTCGGCCGCGTGTGGTGGTTCGGGTTGCCACCCCTGACCGCTTGCGGTCACCGAGTCTCGCGGGGTGGACGGGCGGCCGAAGCCTACGCGCGGTGGTGTGCGCTGCACCGGTGTCGGACGACTGTGCAAATCCAGTGCGGCGCCGTCGTAGCCGGCCATTCCGGGCGGGCCGAGCACGACACGGAGATCGGTACCGAGAAGCGAAGATTCGGTCATGGCTGCCTCATCGGTTCACACCCCTCAGCCGATCGTCACGGTGGGGGCGGCGGCGACGATCTGGCTGACCGGCGCTTCGGCGGGGTCGTTGCACGTGCGCACGGGATCGGCGTTGCGCGCCGCCGGTTGCCCCGCGATCAGCACGCTGGTGCTTCCCATGTGGACCGTGCCCGAGTTCGCCGGCGGCGCTTGGAAGGAGGCGCCTGGCGGGGTGGGCAAGTGGGCGGGCTGGTTTGTCGCCACCGACCCGGCCACCGCGGCCGGTTGGCCGGCGATCTGGACGTTGTTCACGAGTCCACCGGTGAGTGGGCCGGTGAACGGGTGCGGCAGCGGGGTCGGGATGGGCCCGCCCGGCGAGGGCACCATCACGATGTGGGTGTCGATCCCCACAACGGTGGCGGCGGCGTTCGCGGCTGGTTGACCCATCAGTTGACCTTCACTTGTGCACCGGAGATGGTGACCGAGCTCTGTCCGGAGATTTCGATCTGGTCGGCGCGCAAGCTGAGTTTTCCGCTTGTCTTCAGCGCGATCTCGCCACTGCCCGTGATCGCGATGTTGGCGTCGCCGACCGCGAGCTCGATGCGACCGTTGCCCGCGGCTTCAACGCTGGCTTCGGCTCGCCCAGTCGAAACGTGTATGCGTTTGTCGTCGGCGACCAGTTCGACGTCGCCCATCGTCACCGTCAGCGTCGGCTCACTGCCGCGTACGACGGCGCGAAATCGCGGTTGCCGCGCGTCGGCAGGCAGTGCGAATACGACGTCGTCGTCGCCGTGCGTCGGAGGAGCGAGATCCGCGTGATAGAGCGCGCCGATCACGACGGGCGCGTTGACGTCGCCGTCGGCGAACAACACGACGACGAGATCACCTGCCCGCGGCGTTGCCGCCTGCCCTAGAACGGAGACCGCGATCGGAACTCTGGGCAACAGCGTCCCCGTCTCCCGCAGTTGGACGGACACGGCGTGGTCGGGTGGCGCGCTATTGGTGTCGAACACGTCGACGACCACGCCGATGGCCGCGATGGCGCGTGCCGCTGCCTCGTGGCGGGCGATCCGGCTCATCGAGTCGAATAACGTTGTCACAGTAGGCCTCCCACCGCGCCGACGACCCGGCCCAGCAGGCTGGAGCCACCCGTGGTCGCCATGTTGATCGCTTCGAACGTGGTGCGGGCGGCCGGTCCGGGGCCGACCGTGTGCACCACACGGGTCAACAGCCATGGTCCGGCGGATTCCGGCGCAGGCGCCTCGGCGATTTCGACCGTCGTTCCCGCCCGCAGCCGCGGCACCAACCAGCACGCGGCCGAGAGCCGCGCTGCGCCGTTGCGGTCGGCGTAGGCCTGGTTGGCCGATGCCACGGCCGATGGTGTGCGCAGCGCCGGAGCCGCCACGCGGATGGTGTGCGCGGCTGGGCCCGGGGCGGCGTCGGGCAAGGTGCCGGTGCTCTGCTGTGGGGCGCGCGGATCCGACGCATTTCCGGCCGGACCATTGCCGGTCAGCAGCACGTCGGCCGCGGGAGCGACTGCGGTGACGGTCAGTTCGGCGATTTCGCGCCCGTAGCGAAGAGCGGTGTCGGCGGGTGGTGACGGAAACCTGCGGACTTCGACGGTGCCGTCTGCGGCGCAGGTCGTGAATGCGCCGCCCCAGCCGGCCAGGATGGTCAAGTGCTCCCACGCGGTGCGTCCTTGATCGGCGACATAGCACGGCAGATCGAGATCGACGTCTATCACGCCGACATCGACGCGTGCTTCCCGAGCAAGGGCCTTGGCGATGGCGCTCGCACCCTGCCGTTCGAAGGTGCTGCCGGTTCGGATCGCGGCGAGGGTGCTGGAGCCGTCCCCGCACAAAACGGTCGTCGTGTCCACGCCGCGGTGCACGACCGACACAGATCCGGTGAATGCGAGGACCTCATCAGGCGACTCGCCGGTCAACGAAATCACGACGGTGTCACCAGGTTTGGCTTCTACCCGAAGGTCACGCGGGAAAGTTATCCGGGCCGACCCGACCCCGGGACCGATTGACAGGCTCACCTGGATCGCGGCGATCCCGCCGGTGTAACGCAGTGAGCCGACCGTGGCGATCGCGCCGAAGCTGAGCACAGTCATCAGTCACCGCCCAGCAATTCGGACATCGCGGCGGAGATCCTCTTGAACGAGTCGGCGGCGCCGCCGACGCTGCCGACGGCATCGGAAAGCGGTTGCAGCGGCCCACCGACGTCGATGTCGCTCAACGCGGCGAGTGCGGACAGTTGGTCGGCCACCTCCATCACAGCGTCGACTGCGCCGGCGACGTCGTTTGCGATCGCCGCGATGTCGCCCATGATGTCTGCGTCGAATCCGAGGTCGCCGAGACCGAAGTCGTCGAGCCCGCCGAAGCCGCTGACTTCGGCCGGGGGAGGCAGAGGCGGGCTCTCGACCAGGCAGATGTCGTAACCGACGAGTTTGGCGGTGCCTGCGACGGCATGCGCCTGTAAATCGGTTACGACGACCTGTTCCAGCTCCAGGGCTACGGTGATGTCTGTCGAAAAGGACACTTCAGTACCCGCCGCGGCGAGCTTCTGCAGCTTTGCGAGATCGTCCATTGCCGTGTCACCGCTGAGCACTCCGCGGATCCAGATGCCATGTGAGCCGCGACCGGCTCGTTGTAGAACGTCACCGTCGAGGCCGGGCACGGCGATGCGCTGGAATCCAGCGCTCATCACGTGATCGATCTGCTGAACCGAACTCAATGCGATGTCGCCGACGAGCGGCATCGGTGGCGAGGGCGAGGCGGGTGACGTCATCGGCGCAGTCCCCGTAAGTCGGCTTCGTCATCCAGCATCGCGGCGAGTTGGTCGGCCAGCTCGCGCGCATCGGTGCCCGCCGGGCTGGGCTGGGCGGCCTGGGCCGTGCGTGGCGCCACGGGGTCGTCGTGCACGACGGTCGACCCGGCGGCGGCGTGGCCCGCGCGGTATATGTGTCGATGAATCGGCACGGCGGCGGGTTCTACGGTGCGCGAGACGACGGGCCCGAGAACGTGTGACGCGATCGTCGGCCCGAAATCCGGCGCGGCGGGTGGCGGCGCGTCCGCTTGGTCTTGTGCGATCCAAGCCTTGGTTGATTGGTGTTCTGCCATGCCTGCGCGGACGCGCCGCTGGTCGCCTCGGTCCGCGGTCGCCGGCGTTGGACGTTCTGTGGCGGTGTGAATTTCGGCCAACGGTGTGGTCTCGTAGGCGTGACCACGAGTACGTGCGCTTGTCGGCCCCGTTACGTTGGTGTTCGCAGCGGCGGGGGCATGCGGGCCGCCGTGAGCAATGTCCGGTGACGAAGCGACCGCATCTGCGCCGACACGTTGCGATTCTTCGGCGGTAGTCCGGCTCGGTGGAGCGGGTGGGGGTGCGGTAAGCCCTCGGTCTCCCCATGCCGCAACAGGGGGATGATCCGTGAGCGAGCGTGATCCATCGCCATCGGCGGACGCCATGCGGTCGAGCAGATTTTGTTCCAGAGCGCGCAACACCGCGGCAGGCGCAGCGGTGGTTAATTGCTCCGAGACGATCTCGATCGTCGTCCAGTCGTCGCCGTCGGGGGTGTCGGGCGCATCCGCGGTGAGCCGGTCGACAAGATCGGCTTCGGCATCCAAGACATCGCAGGGTTTCCATCCCGCCGCCATCAACCGACTCAACTGTGCGGCGAAGCCCTGTGCCGCCCGCTCCGGTCGGGCCCCGGCCAGATACAGCGCAAGAACTTGGGCGATCTCGTCCTCTGCCGACGACGCTGACGCGGCCGTTGATCCCGGGTCGCGGGCATGCGCCAGAACCGTGGCGCCAACGGAGCTTTGGCCGGCGGCGATCCGGTCGAGCAACCGCCATCGCTCGCCGAAAAGCAGCGGCCGGATCACGCAGCCACCAAGGCTGACGGCACCTCCCTGGCGGGCCTGTACCGCTACCGTGGCACTGCCGATCTGCGCTACACCAGCCGCCAGATCAAGCGTGACGAGCGTTTTCGCCATAATCGCGCTACCGCACCCTGGTGGCGCTGAAGGTGTATACCGCTGCGCCCTGGCCGTTCACCGACAGGTCGAACGACTTCTCGGTCAGACAGCAGTCATCGAAGGTGACGGTCGCCTCGGTGTCTCCGTGGCGGAGTTTGGCGATGATCTGAAACGGCTTGTCTCCCACCAGCCCGTCGAGCTTCGGGCTCGCCGATGTCACCCGGAGGCGACCCTCGACCTCTGATGCGCCGGAGATGATGCCGACCCGCTCGGTGCTACCCAGCGCGTAGATGTTGGTGCGATCACGTCGCGTCCGGTAGTCGATGCCTTGCACTCCGTCGACAGCTTCGCCGTCGACCAGGACGGTGCTCTCGGAGGCGGCAAAAATCGTGGGCATGGTGAGTCCTCCTCGGGCACCTAGTTCTTGACGCGGATGGTGGCGTAGACGTAGTCGATCGCGCGGACGGGACGCACGGCGATGTCGACACGGACGATGCCTTGCGCGAAGTCCTGTTGCGTCGAATAGACGTCGACGATGAACGCAGGGTCGCTGCCGTCGGTGCTGGGCACCAGCGCACCGGATCGCTCGAGCCGGGTGAACGTCGCGATCAGTTGCTGCTTGAGCGCTTCGCGGGCATCGGCGGAATTCAGTTGGCCGATGAAGTTCTCGCTGATCGCTTTCGTCTCGCGGATGCACCGGTCGGCGACTCGGGTCACCGAGATCTGGTCGCCGATGGTGTTGATGCCCTTCAAGACGATGACGCCTCGGCCGGGGCGTTGTTGCACGACAAGCAGATTGACCGCAGGCCCGAGCAGAACGTTCAGCTCGCTTTCTCGATAGTGCGACGGTTGGATGTCGAGCAACTGGGCGGTCTGGAAAGTCGGTGAAATCTCCGGGTTGATCCGGCTGATGAGACCGACGACCGCGCCGGTGGCTCCCGGAGGAGCCACGAGGACGAACCGCCTGTTGCGAACGGCGGCGGCATGATCGCGCATCGCATCGAGGCTGTCCGCGTCGGCAGCGCGGACCGAACCGAACGCGATCCGCGGCGCGGCCGCGTCGCTGGCGACCAGAGCATGTGCGAGCAGCGCTTGGTGGATTTGGATGACACTCGCCGAGGCGAGCGCCGGGTCGAAACTGGCCATCACCAAGTCGATGCGCGGTTCGTCAGCCAGCAAATCGATCGCGGCACGGTAGGCGGCGACATTCGGTGACGTGCCGCCGGCCAAAGCCACCGGGGTAGGCGTCGCCCGTGGCAACCGCGACGCGGCCGGTAGTGAGCTGCGTGGCACCGCGCGCACGAAGCGGCTCTGCGCCGCGAGCACCGCAGGCAGGTGTCGCGCCGAATCGGGGTCCATCGACAGGCGCTCGAACATTTCCTGCCTGGCGCCGTTGCGGAGCACCTCGACGGTGATGGCATCATCTTCGCCTGCTATGCGCACTATCACGCCTGCGTCGGTCACGCCCGGCTTCAGTTTGATGTCCATCAACACCGTGCCTGCCGCGTCCTTCTGCTCGACCGCAGCAGATCCTTGTTCACCGAGCGGATATTCGCCTTCCTTCGGATTCTCGCCATCGAAGTTCGGCTCCACCGCGACGACGAATTTCGATTGCTCGTTGACCGTCGAGAACAAGTCCATCGGCTGACCCGGCTGGACCACGAGGTCATCGAAACGCTCGACTTCCTGGTCGTTCTGCAAGATCCGCAGGGACACCCGGACGGCCTTTCCTGCGGCGTTGGTGACGGTTCCGACGTCGACCTTGAGCTGGTTCGCCCATGCGCCGCGGGACCTTGCGCGGAGCCTGACGGCAGGCGCCTCATCGGCGTTCATCAGTGTCGCGGTGGCGGCGTTACCACCGTCGACGGCCGAGATGACGAGCTCACGCGCACCGGTCGAGAGCGCAGCGACCGCTTCCGGCATCGAGGCGAGGGTTCCTGGGCCGCATATGTCCTGCAGTTCCGCGACACGGGTGACGCTGACCAGCCTGGTGGACGGTGGCCGGTCGACGATGCCGACAATGCCGACGATGCCTGCGGCTGCGGGAAGCGGTGGCAGAACATCGAATGTCGTCTCGACAGATACTCCTGGCACGACTAGGACAGGCATGAAATCCTCCATAAGGGTTGGGGATTCGCATGAACGGTCTGATTCACGCGATCCACTGCATCGGGCGCGCAGCGCGTCGCCACGCCGCTCGACGCGTATGCGGTTTGATCACTCTTCATCTCGGCGTACCTTCTTGACCGCGTCGTCCATCCAGCTCTGGACTCCCTCGACGAGGTCGCGGGCGCCGGTGAAGCGGTGCCGTCGTTCCGAGACCGGGTCTACTAATTCACCCGTCACCTTTCCCCCACCCTCGACAACAAGGCGTAGCACGAGTACGAATTCGCTCTTGGCAGAGAGCTTGTCCGCCGAATCGCCCTCCCTCATGTGAACCTCATCAGCTTGGCCAGAGCCCAGTTGTACCGGTGCGGTCTGAGTCGGATGTGAGCCTGCGCGGCCCGGCTACTGAGTTGTCGCTCAGGTTTCGATGAGGTTTGGTTGAGGCGGTGATCGCCGCGGCACGGAGTCAGATCTGACCAGGATTGGTCCGCACCAGCTGGAAGAGCTGTTCTGTGGCCGGTTCCGGGGTGGCGTCGAACTCCTCGACGAGGATGAGCCTGCAGGTGTTGTACTGCCGCAGCGCTTGGGCACGCGCTCCCAGTCGCACGTATGCCCGCATCGTCATGCGGTGCGCGTCTTCACGGCATGGATCAATGCTCAATAGGCGTAGAGCACACGCCAGCGCCTGCTCGTAGTTGGCGAGTTCGAAGTAGGCATCGGCCAACCGCGCCAGAGTGTTCAGGCAGATGGCGCGCAGCCGCTCGCGCTCCAGCAGATCCGAGATGTCCAGGTGCGACGCGAGGTCACCGCGATAGAGGAAAAGGGCTCGTTCGTAGGCGTCGATGGCCGCTGCGACCGAACCCGCCGAACGCAAGCGGTCCCCGATACCGACGGCTGACTCGAACTCGAGCACGTCAACTCTCAGCCCGCCGTCGAGATTCAACAAATAATGGGTCTGCATGTGCACGATCGGCGGCTGCCCGCCGATGGCATCCGCCAGCTGTGTCTTGAGCCCGTGCACAAGGGTGTTCAGGCACTGCTTCGACAAGGCGGGCTCGGTGCCCGGCCAGATCTTCTCGAACAACGTCTCGCGGTGCACTCCGGAGCGGGCGCGCACTGCAAGCAGGCTGAGCAGTTGTTCGGCTTTACCGCCAGGCCGCAGCGATGCCGGCTGGCCCAACTTGAGTAATTGAAAGGGACCCAGCAATCGAATGAAGACGCCGGCGCGTTCCGCGGCGTTGTCCCGGCATGGACTCGGTTGCTGTTCAACGGATGTTCGCGACGGAGTTGCCGGAGCCGCTGTCATTTCAACCGCCTCGCTGGGTGAACAGATGTGTCAATTATTTCGCCGCGTTGATGAGCGGCGTAGCGTAATCGACTACTCTCTTCGTTTCGTTGATGAGCGACCGAGCAAATAGTCGCATCCGAACAACTCCGGCTAATGCCGCGCATATTGCTGACGCGGCTGGGCGCCGTCTCGGCTCAGCGCTGAAGGATTCGCGATGCAGCGCAAAACGCGCACTCAGGTGCCGCGCCCAGAAAAACGGCGTTATTCGCTGAAGCCCGTTCCGGCATAGGGCGCGGCGTGACGCTCGATTCTGAATTGGCTGTCAGACAATGAATTCAAGAGCTGGTCATATTGCCCGACGCTCGATGCACTCCACTGTGCGGAGACCCTATTGATAGAACTGCCGAAGACCCTGCGGTCCCTTGTAGAAATCGGGCAGATGCTCGAACGCCTCCAGTACATCGAATATCGCCGGATCGTCGATGACCGTGGCAGCGTCGAGCGCCACACTCGACAACGGTGGCAGCCCCGCAAACGGTGTCGGTCCACCGTCGACTCCGATCGGTTGCATGTCGAGTTCGATGTCGATTGGAGGCTCGCTGCCGAGTGGCTCGAAGATTCCCGGATTGTTTCGGGGCGTATCAAGATCGGCCAGCACGGCATCGAGCCTGTCGCGGGCGGCCTTGAACGTCAGTGTTCCGAGGAGCGAATCCGGATGCTGCAGATGCAGACGTTTCTTTCGGCCGCCGACGGTCAGCGGTTCGGTCACGGTGTCAGAAAGGCCGGCCATCCTCATCAGCTTGGCGTCACCGCAACGCGGTATGCCGCCGACCGTCACCAGCTTGACTTCACGCTCGGTGGCACGAATCAAGTTCTCGTACGGGTCGTCGTGCCGGGCGTCCAGGACGAGGAGGTCGGCCAGTTTCCCGGCTTCGATTGTTCCGAGATGCTCTTGCCACGCTGCGGCGCGTGCAGCGTGCGTGGTCACCGCCTTGGCGAGGTCTTCGAAGTCCAGGCGCTCGGCAGCCGAGTCGACCTGTTGGGCGCAGAGCCATGCCACCTTCAGTTCCATCAAGAGGTTGCGGCTGCCGCTCGGCGTCCAGTCACATCCCAGCGCGAACAACGACTTCTGCTTCTTCAACACGGCTGGATCGATCGTCTGCCCGTACAGAAGTGAATTCGACAGCGGCGACCAGACGATCCAGGATTTGGCTGACTTCATGGCCCGGTGCTGTGCAGGCTGCAGACCGAGGCTGTGGATGCCGATCAGATTCTCGCGTAGCAGCGCATTGTCTTTCAGCAGGACGAACTGCTGGCGGGCTTTGGTGTCGATCCCCTCGGCCAGGTGGAAGAACAACCGGCGACCGGTGTCGAGGCTCGCGCGCATATCCGCCGTCGCCTGTTGATCGATGTCGATGACACGGGAGCCGGCGGTTTTCAGATCCGGATCGTCGGGTGCCTCGAAATTCCGTATCAAGCCGCGGTAGAAGCCTTGTCCACCGAATCGCGACCGCAATCCCTGTGTCGAGGTCACCCCGCCCAGGAGCAGTTTGACTTCGACATAGCGGATGACCGCCTTGATCGCGTTGCGGCCGCTGGCCACCAAGACATCCATCGGTTCGCCGATATGCCGGGAGTATTCGGGGTGGCGTAACCACTGTGCGCGATTGTCGAAGCGGCGAGGCGGTTTCCACAGCGGCAACACGTTGTAGGGGAGGTGGTTGTGGAGGTCCAGAAGTCCGGGATAGATCATGCCGCCTGTGTCGATTGTCCGTGCTTCCGAGAAGCCGTCGGGCACACCGTCATCGACATCAGCGACCGCAGCGATCCGACCATCGGCGATGTACACGACACCGTTGGGCCTCGGATCTGCGGCCATGGAGACCACGGTTCCGCGCAAGGCCAGTCGCTCGTGCGGCGCAGTCGCATCGAATGCGCCGACCCTCGGCGACTCGGCTGCGCGCACGCGTACCAGATCCGTTAGCAGACGCATCTGTTCGGCCTTGTCCACCAACGGATCGCGGACGTCAGGCGCAGGGGCCAGCGGCCCAACCTGCCCCGGCGCGATCGGCCGCAACTCCTGCTCGTAATCGCACGGCCCGATGCGGTACAGCGCGTTGGAACAGAACACACACATCCCGCGGCCCCGTTGAAGGTGACCGGACTGTGGCCGAAACACCAGGTTGCCGCCCTCCACTTCCTCGTCGAGGACGTCGATGGCGCGCGTCAGCATCGCATCGAATTCTTGCGGCCGTGCTGACGCGTGGGGCATGAAGATCACGCGCGCGTCGAGGTTCGTGCCATCCGACAATTGTCCGTAGCGGATGCGGATCGTGCGCTCGAACAGGTCCGCAAGCCGCTCGCCGGGTTCCGGGGCACCTTCGACGAAGCGGCCGGACAGCGCGGCGATGAACTCGCGGGCGGTCGTCTGACTGAACACGATGATGACCGCAGGCAGGCTTTGAACGAGTTGGCGCAGAAAGTATCTCCGTTCGTAAAAGCATTCCCGGACAATGCCTTTGCTGCGTGCGGTCCCCATGACGGGCATGTCGGGATCCTCTGGGCTGGGTCGGACGACCCAGCGCGCCGACGGGCAGGCCACCATGTTCGCGTAGGCGATGTCTTCTCCCACCGCGAGCTTGTGCGGATGCCATTGCCGCCGCTGCGCGAGGCCGTCGAGCAGCCGCTGGTACTGCGCGTACATCAGCACCCGGGCGGGTTCGACGGGTATGTCGCCGCCGGGGACGGTCAAGGGCCGCGGTGAGGCCGGTCCGTCGCTGTCGGTGCCGAGCAGCTCCTCGTAGTCGGTGAGGGGAATGTTGAGTTTGTCGCGGGTCCGGTATCGGAAGTAGTGGGCGTATTGAAGGACGTCATCAAAATAGGGATGAATCGCGTTGCGGGTGGAGTCGGTCCAGCCGGGCAGATTCGGGTTGATGCCGACGCACAGGATGGGTGCCTTGCGGCAACCCGACAACAGCTCGGGCACTACCTGCCGCTTGCCGGCGTACACCACCGGCAGATCTATTCGCGGCTGCTCGGGTGGGCCCGCACTGGCGTAGTCATAACTGTGATAGAAACCCCACTCGCCGAAATAGGAGCAGGGGTGCGGCTCGGTCGCCGAATCGTAGGTCTGTCGCATGGACAGACACGGCATGACTTCGAGGACGAGCTCGACTTCGATCGGCAGTCTGGATACAAGCGGGTCGGCCATGACGCCTCCTGGTCTAGGCGGTCATCGCCCATGTGGCGATGGCGCTGTTCACACTCGTCCAGTAGCCATAGGCCTCGTAGTACCACACTGCCCAGTGCGCCTGCATATTGAGCGCGCGGCGCATCTGCGGCGGAACCGCTGGGTTGTCGCCGGCAGGGAGTTCGCCGTTGATCTGTGGATCGGACGCGTTGCGGATCACCAACCAGTCCGGCGTATCGAGGCCTTCGTCGCGCATCTCTTCGACAACCATGCCGAGGACGGCATCGCCCATCTCCACACCGCAGCCCAGCTTGTGCATGCCATTGGTTGACGTACCGAACTCGAACGAGTCCGTCGTCAGCATCGGATGGAATTCCGGAAAATCGCGACCGTCGATGCGGAAGTCGGGGTCGTTGGTGAACCCATTCACGAGCTTGGGCGGTTTGTACTTTCGGGTAGGCACGCCGAAGGTCGGTTCGACGAGTTTGGCGGCGTGCACCGCGAGAAGATCTGCAGCCGTGGCCAGGCGGGCTGTCGGGATATCGAACGTCGTGCACCTGTACTCGGTGTGGGCAAATGGCTCGTTGCGAAATTCCTGCGACAGCCGGAACTTCGCGGCCCGAGTGATCATGACATCGCCCAATTCGTGCGCCGGACAGGTCATGCCTGAGATCTTCACCGTGCCGGTTGGCGGAAACGTCGCCCCGGCCGTGCCAACCGTAATGACCAGCGACGGCTTGACTTCGTCGATCATCTGCCGGAAGAAACGCTTGACCGGCAGGGTTGCCGTCCCGTCCCCCGTACGAACTCCGTCCTGGTTCAAGTGAAGTTCCGATTTGACGCAGAGCAGATCGCGTCCGGCGATTTGTGTCGGAAAGTAACTGCCGAGACGTTGCGCGTTCCGCGCGGGGGCACCCTTACGGATGCCGGGAAGATAGGTCGGGAAATCTTTGGCGTAGCGGTACCAAGAATTGCGCCCGAACCCGGGCGTGAGAACGTCGGCAAGGGCATCGTGCTCGGCGACGGTCCACGTCACTACCAACACGTCGGCTCGCGGCAGCGGGTCGGTGGTTGTGGGCTCGTCCTGCAGCGGTTGGGGTTGCGGCGCTTCGCCGGCCGGAAACGGCAGGCCTAGCGCGATCATCGGGGCGGGTGCTGGGGGCTGGCGAGGGCCGCGGTCTGCCTCCGTTGCGCCGAACTCGATGATCCGTCGCCGAGGATCCTCGAACTGAGGTGCGGGCATAATCGCCTCTCTTTCTGGATGGCTCGGATCATGTTGCTCAACAGTGACGGTCGGCTTTCGGCGGTTGTGCACTTATCCTGCCGCTTCGGCCGCCGTTGATGTGCGTAGTTGACTACTCGATATAAAGAGGAAAGCGATCGATAAAGAATTCAAATCAACGCTTAAGGTGAGCGCTTCGGGTTGGGCCGGTGCAATGTTTCGTCGCCCACGCACCAAGGGTCAGCGGGCAAAAAATCGGTGGCATTGTTTCCGTGTCGAATTCAGTCTTTTCGACCAGCGGTTCGCCGTATTCTCAGCGCATCGGTTCCCGCCTACTGTCATAGATCTGGGGTAATCATGACCGCACCGCATGGGTATCAGGCGCTCGGCCAATGGCACGAAATCACCTTGCTCCCACTAAATGCCGCAGACACCAGCGCAGCGCCCCGCGCCATGCGCGGAAGGAGGGCGATACCAGCTGCCGCTGGATTGTCGGCGGAGAGCTCCAGCGCTGACGCCGAGGCCATCACCCAGGTGGTGAGCGAATCGCCGGTCCTGCAATCGCGCGTCGGCGACCCGAGTCAACTCGCAGTGGTGCAAGGCAGCGTACCGGCGCGCCGAGCGGCGGGCGCGGGACCCAGCCGGCGGTCGCCGATCTCGACCTACGGCGCGATGACGTTGGCCACCGAAACGGTGATCGCCGAGGGATTGCGGCAAGGCGATCTGAAGGCGGCCAAGAAATTCGGGGCCCACGTCGTCGAGGAGGGTCTCGACGGGAAGATGCTGCTGCGCGTCGACGGGGTCGATCGGGTGTTCGGCCTCATCGATCTCCTGTTGCAGCGCGAAGTGGGATCGGTGACGCCCAACTTCTTGCGCCGTATTGCTCACACCCGAAACTCGGCGCCGGCCTCGGCGTGGTCGCACCGCAAGGTCGGCGTGGCCAAGGCGTGGGAAATCACAAAGGGCCACAAGGACATCAAGGTGGCTGTACTCGATGAAGGCGTCGACACCAGCCATCCGGCGTTGAAGTCCGCAGTCGTCGCCGAGCGGGACTTCATCGGCGGCAACGGCGACTCCGCGATGCCCGCCGGCGACGATGCCCACGGAACCGCATGCGCCGGTGTCGTCGTGTCGCGTGACAGGCAGTTCCCCGGCATCGCGCCGCGGTGCTCGCTTATTGCGGCCAGGATCGCGATGGACGACGGCACCGGACATTGGGTGTTCGACGATTTCGCCACCGCCGATGCAATCGACTGGTGTTGGCGGCAGGGCGCTGCTGTGTTGTCGAACTCGTGGGGCGGTGGCGCGCCCAGCGACGCCATCAGCCGTGCCTTCGCCCGTGCCCGCACTCAGGGCCGGGGTGGCCTCGGGTCTGTCGTCGCGATTGCCGCTGGGAACGACGAAGCACCCATCGACTTTCCGGGCGATCTGCCCGGCTACGTCACCGTCGGCGCTTCGAATCCGGCCGATAAGCGCAAGACGCACACGTCGTCCGATGGCGAGACCTGGTGGGGGTCCAACTTCGGCGCGACCATCACGATGCTGGCGCCTGGAGTGTTCATCTGGACGACCGACATCAGCGGTAACGCCGGGTATAGCGCCGGGAACTTCACAAAGACCTTCAACGGGACGTCGTCGGCAACTCCGGCGGTGGCTGCGGCGGCGGCGCTGATGTTGAGCGCCAATCCTGCGTTGAGCGCCAGCGCGGTTCGCGAACTTCTCGGCAACACCGCGAAGAAGCTCACCGGCCAGACAGGCTGGACCCAGGAACTCGGATGGGGCCGTCTCGACGTCGCCAAGGCCGTGAAAGCGGCTAAATCGGCGGGCACTGGCACGTCATCAGCCGGTGTCAAGAAGACCGCCGTTAAGAAGTCCGGTGCGAGGAGGGCATCGGGAAAGACAGCGCCGGCGAAGAAGACCGCCGCGAAGAGGGCGCCCGCGAAAAAGGCCGCGGCAGAGAAGACCGCGGTCATGAAAGCCACTGCCAGAACCCGATAATGCGCGTGCCTGTGGTTCCAGATCGGAGCGATTTCGTCGGGCAGGTGTGGGGCCAGGTCAGCGCTAGGCTTCAAGCATGAGCGAGTTCTACTACGCCGGGGGGCGCAAGGTGGAACTCGACCGCGCGACAGACTACGTCGCCGTCGTCGAACAGACGGCGCGAGAGGCAGGGCTGGACGCCCGGGTGCAGAAATCCAGTGAAGAGGGCTCGCGCCGCGGCGGCGGGGTCGTCTTGGTAGAGCGCTCCGCGCTTGACGAGAAGACGCTCGCCACCCTTCGAGATGTTGGCGCGCTGCAACCGGTCTATCGGAAAGACCGGGCTGTCATGGTGCCGTTGCCAGAGGTGCGCGTCGAGTTCGACACCCCGGCGCAGCACCAAGCCGTCTTGGACACCCTGACGCACCGGGACACACCGCCCCACAAGATCGTGCAGGAAACCGATTACGCGATGGTCGTCCAACCCACCTCAGGCAGCGGCGATGACGCCGTGACGCTGGCCAATGAGATTTATGAGCGCGCTCATCCCGCCGCGGCTTCCGCTCGCTTCGTCCAATTCGTCCCGAAGCGGGAAACCGGATCGTAGGCCTGTCACGGCGCTACCTTCGTCGGCATCAGGCTCGATGCAATGCGTCATTGCGGAATCCGTTGCCGTATCGCCGCTACCACGCCCGTCGCCAACAATGGTTCTTCGACGCCGCAGACATCGACCTCGATGACGACGTTCGACTTCGCGCCGACGGCCTGCGCACAATCGGCGACCGCGCTGTCGATCGCCGAGTCCGACGCCGCCAGAATGTCATCCTGGGTGCCCGGCCGCGACAGGATGCGGGGTCCGGCGGCGCCCCTTCGCTGGATCGAGGTTGCCCTGCCTGCGCAGAAGGCCCAACGCCGTTGTGTCGCTTGCACCATCGCATCGGCGGCCGCAGGGGTGGGCAGACTGGCGACGCTTTCGGTGACCCACACCGGCCCAGATGTGTCCTGGCCGGTCATTTCGAGCCGGCGGGTCGCTGCGCCATCGCTCGGGGGTAGCGCCGACGAGGTTTCGGCTGGATGTGCCTGCGCTGCACAGTCATTTACTGCCGTCGCCGCGGGATCCCAGCCGGGTCCTGCCCACATCGAGTCTTCGATCTGGCCGGCTGTCAGCGTCGCTGCGCCTAAGATTTCTCCGACGAAGTCAGGGCCGATGAGCAGCTGGTCAAGGTCGGTTTCCCCGAAAAAGCGCACCACCTCGGGACACTGCCAGAAGGCTTGAACGTTTCGTCCGCCGCCGGTCCTGTCGGCCAGACCCTCATGGACGATGGCGTTGACGCGGTGAGCTGTATCGGGCGTCACGGTCACGGCCCATCCCCCGTCGCGGCTCCATTTGGCGGGCAACAGGATGTAGTGGCCGTTGCGGGCCTCGATGACGCGCAGGCACTCATATCGGTACGTCGGCGGGGCGGACCCGCCGACCGAGGGCAGCGCCGATGTCTTGACGAGTCGCGACGGAGGGCTCAGCACTTCGGGCGTATCCAGCTGAACGCTCGAGGGTTTCGTCCACAGTCCTCGAGCGTCGAAGTCAGCATCGCGCTTACCGAGTTCATCGGCGTACATGTCGGTTATCCAGAACAATGCCACGACTATCGTGACCGCAGCGAGGACGGCCAGGGCGCGCTCGGCGGCGCGGGGGAGACGCCTCCGGTCCCCGTCAAGGGCGCCGCTGATGGTCAACATCCAGTACCCGGCGCCCAGTAAGACCGTGCCGAGGACTATCGACCACGCCGTGTAGGTCGCGTCGGCGGTCGGTATCAGCCACCGGATCGGCAACACCTCGAAGGCGAGCCAGTAAGCGCCGTTTCCGAAACTGAGCGCTCCCAAGAACAGCACAAGCCAGGCTGTCACTCGCAGTAGCTTGGTCCGCCGGCCCGTCGCCGCCCATCTGCGTACGGCTACTGCCAGCAGGACCACCAGGGCCAGCACCGCGAGCACGCGCAGCGAGGAGAAGAAATAGGTCTTGATAACGGTGACGACGTAGTCGGCGGTCGTCAGCTGAAGTGTCGACACATCGATACCGAAATATTCGAAGCGGCTTCGCAGATACACCCTGCCGAAGAAGAAACAGAGGCCGGTGATGAGCGACGTCGGTGCAACGAACAGCGCCGCGAAGCCCAGCCAGCGCTGCGCCGATTGCATCAGCGACTCGACGTCGTGGCTCATCATGGCTCCGAGACGGGTGCGGGAATGACGGGCAAGGGAATGTCTTGTCCGACCGGCGGTTCGATGTCCAGGCTCGTCGGAGCCGGCGATGTCGGCGATGTCGGCGCGGGCAGCGTCGTGGTGGTCAACGTCGTGGTCGTGGTGGGCGTCGCTACGGTTGTGCTTCCCGAGGTAAAGGGAGTGGTCGGCTCGCTGTAGGTGGGGATGGACGTTGTGGACGTTGTGCTCGCCGTTGTCGTCGGGATGGGCAGTTTCATGGTGGTCGGCGGCGGCGGGGTCGGCTCGTTCCGGTCGCTTTCGCCACACGCGCCCGCCGCTATCGCGGCGGCCAGCGCCGCGACGAGTGACAGTGCACACGCGCCCCGCTTCATCTTCAATGCCTTCCGAAACGGCAGTCTCATCACGCCTCCGCCCCGTCGTTGTGATCGTCGCAAGCAGCCCATGGTGATCGCGTGAGTAGTGCACTACTCCAAAGTGCAGAAGCGCCGAACTTTTCGTTGATGGCCGTGATAATTCGAAATGCGATGGCTGTCGAACGCGGCAGCCGCAGAGTCAGCGGGAGGGGAAATGGGTATCGACGCCGCGTTGTACTCGAATTCGAAGTGTTATTTCTTTGCCGGGGATCAGTACATCCGTGTGTCGCGGGGTGATCTGGGTCCGGGGACGGTGGATGCGGGGTATCCGAAGAATATCTCCGGGTGGGGTTGGGGTGCGTTCGGGCAGAACGTGCCGACCGTCCGCACCCGGCGGAACATCTTCAGCCTGGAGTCCGAGAATCCCGGCGATCCTTGGCATCCCGTCATCCTGGCGTACGCCAGGGCCGTCGCCGTGCTGCGGCAGCGGTCCGTGGCCGACGTCAACGACCCGACAGGATGGATCTATCAGGCTCAAGTACACGGAGTTTCCCCGGATCCCGGCGACGGCTTCCGCAACAAGTGCCAGCACTTCGGCTGGTTCTTCCTGCCGTGGCACCGCATGTACATCTATCAATTCGAGTCGATCGTCAAGTCGGTCGTCGCAGGGCTCCCTGACGTCGACGACGTGACGAAGGCCAATTGGGCGCTGCCGTACTGGGACTACACCAAGGGGGAGGACTCGCGTCGTCTGCCGGTGACATTCCGCTCCACCACCCTGCCGAACGGCGACCCCAATCCCTTGTTCGACGCGTCACGATCGGTTCTGGTGAACAACGGTGCCGCAGTAACCGAGTTGATCGACACCGATTACCGGACGGCGCTGCGCCCGCTCACCTTCACGGGAGCCACCGCGTTCGGTGGCGCGCAGACCGGTGAGAACCATCGCTTTGAAGACCCGAATGCCGCAGGCGGTCCACTGGAGATGAGCCCACACGGCACTGTGCACACCCAGGTCGGCGGCAACATGGCCGCGTTCGAAACGGCGGCGCTCGACCCGATCTTCTGGCTGCATCACGCCAACATCGACCGCATCTGGGACGTGTGGCGCAGGTTGGGCAACGGCCGGGGCAACCCGACATTGAACTTGTGGCTCAACGCAATCCGATTTGGATTCCACGACGCGTCCGGCGCGGAAGTCCGCATGACGGTCGACGCTACGCTGGACAGCGCGACACAGCTCGGTTATGTATACGAAGACCTCACGGGACCTGTGGGGCCGCTAGGAGCAGAGCAGATGCGGCCGGAACCGGAGAACCCGCCCCAGCTGGTCGGTGCAACGGAGGAACCCGTTCAGCTCACCGGCGAGACTGCAGACGTCAGCTTCGAGCTCACCCCGCCGGCAGGGCCGCTCGAGGCTAGGCCGCCGGCGCGGGTATATCTGCGGCTGGAAGACATCACCTACGATGTGCGGCCGGGTGTCACCTACGCCGTTTACCTGAACACTCCCGATGACAGCGACGAGACGCCGGATGATCACTACGTCGGCACGGCGTCGATGTTCGGCGTTCCCCGTCGTGCCGACGCCAGCGCTGACCATCCCGGGATGCGGCTGGTGTTCGACATCACCGATTTGTACGAGCGCTTGAGGGAAGCGGGTCGGTGGTCGGACACGGCCACGGTGCGGTTGGTACCCATTTACCTCGAAGAGAGGGAAGGCGCCGGACCGCACGGCGCCGAAGTTCCTGGCACCGAGCAGGAGGCCGGGACGGTGAACATCGGCCAGGTGGGTGTCTACTTCCAATAGCGGTGTCGCTGTGAGCGCGTCCACCGCCGGGGCGGCCGAGTCGGGCCGCGATCTCCGTGCTGCGTGGCGGCGCCTGCGCTGGCAGCATCCGGAGTGGACGCTGGCCATCGCTGCGGTTGTCGCCTGGGTCGCGCTCTTGGCCACCGCAGGCGGCCCCGGCGGGTCGATGGCGGTCCCGAAGTCTCCTACACACCATGGCATCTCGGTCGTTTCAAGCGAACCGCAACACGTCATGTCCGCGGCGCACTGGTGCTTGATGGTGGTCGCGATGATGCTTCCGACGGCGCTACCCGCCGCCCGGCTCGTTGCACTGCGCGGTAAGTGGAAGCGCCGTCAACGTGGTCCCGCCTTGTTCGTTTCCGGATATATCGCGGTATGGATGGCAGCGGGTCTACTTGCACTCGCAGTTCTGCGGTACGTCGCTCCGGGCGCGCACGGGCGATGGGCGGTGGTCGCCGCGCTGGTGACGGCATCCGTCTGGGAGTTGACCGTGTGGAAGCCGCGCTTTCTGCGTGCTTGTCATCGCCACCCGCCGGTGCCCCCCGATGGTTGGAAAGCCGACGTGGCGTGCTTGCAGCGAGGAGCTCGCAACGCGGTGTCGTGCGGAGGCGCCTGCTGGGCGATCATGACGCCGATGCTGGTGGCCGATCATGTGCACGCGCTGTGGCTGATGGTCCCGTTAGGGGCGTTGATCACCTACCAGAAGGCGGGTACGCCTAGCCGCGTGGTGCGACCCGCTGCGGCAGGGCTCGCTGCAGGGGCCATCGCTGTTGCGATCTGGTGACAGCTACGCGTCGCATCACTCACCCCGCCGCGTCCTGCAGGATCTGCCGAAGCTTGTCGGCGGGGTCGCCCGCGTCGGGCTCGAGCAGCAGTGTCGGCAGCGGTGCGTCGGGATCGGCCGCGTCAGGTGCTGCGGGCGGCGGAGGCGGTGGCGGTGCGGCGGCGGCAGGCGGAGGCGGCGGCGGAGGTGCGGCGGGCGGCACGTCGAGTCCGGCGATCTTCGCGGCCAGACGGGCGGCGGCGTCGTTTCGAACAGCGCGGCGGTCTTCGTCGGGATCGTCGTTGCCTGCAAAGCACCCCGCGGGCGCCTCGTTCACCACCGTGAGCGCACTGCTGTAGCGGTCGCGCGCCTCGTCGGGTCGGCCCTCCCACGCGTCGATGTCGCCTTGCCGCTCGCGGGTCAGCTGCAGATTGATCCGCACCGGACACGACTGCTGCCGCGGCGTGAGCGACAGCGACTCGAGAAACTTGGCGTCGGCTTCGTCGAGCCGGCCGTCCAACACCGCCGCGGCACCGGCCGCGAAAGGCGCCTTGGCGGGTTCGATCACGTTGGCGAAGGCCAAGGTGGATGCGTTGTCGTGTAGACCGTCGGCGTCCTTGCTCTCGAAGTTCGACACCGCGGAGTGGCCCGCGATCACCACCGACAGCATCTTCAGGCTCACCAGCAGCGCCACCGCGACGACGGGCGCCGACAGCCACAGCAGCCGACGTCGCAGCCGCAACCGGCGGGGGCGGGCGGTCATAGCGTCACGTCCCGTCGTGTCATGCGGGTGCGCCGGTACTCGCGCAGCGTGGTGAAGGTCTCGAAGAGCAACAGCACCGCGGCCACCAGCGCGAAGAACCAGTACAACTCGGTGCGCTGCGGCACACTGGCTTTCGCGTCGTGGGCCGAGGCGACCTCCTGCGCGAAGTCGGCCACCGGCTCGCCGGCCTGCCTGTGCACGTACGGCAGGTCGAGTTGGTCGGCGATGCGCTGCAACCCGGGCTCGTTCCGCGCCGCGCCGTAGCCGAACACCGCGCCGCCGTCGACCGATCCCGGTATCGGGTCGAATTCGCCTTGCGGAGCACGGGATCCGCTGGCCCCCGAGCCGAAGTAGTACACCAGATTGTCCGACCCCGGATACTGCTGTCCGGCCGCGATGAGTTGATAACGAAGCACATTGGCCGCCGCCGCGGCGTTGACACGGTCCGCCGTCTCGGTGCCGGACCCGTCGTAGGCAGACAGCCGGTCGACCGTCGGCTCGAGGCTCCATGCGTCATCCGACAGCGGCCAGTCCAGCGAGGACCGCGACGAAAACGAGATGACGGCGAAGCGCGCCTGCCGATGACGCTCGATGAGCGCGTCGATGTCGGCGCGGATGCCGGCGATCCTGGCCTCGCCGTCGCCGTAGTCGGTGACGCGGGTGTCGGGGGAGCGGTCGACGATGAAGAAGACGTTGGTGTTCACGCCGGATGCGGCTTGCGGTTGTGTCACATCGCGATTGCCGTGCTCGATGCCCGGCCGGGCGGCGGCGATCAGCACCAGCAGCACCGCCAGCGTCAGGCCGCACCATCGCCACACCGTCGCCCATTGCGAGCCGGCGGTCATGTGCAGGCGACGCATACTCAATAGCCGCAGCGCGACGATGACGACCCCGAACGCGATCAGCACGGGCAGCGGAAGCACGGGTTGAAACGTCATCGCCGCAACACCACCAGCGCCAGACACAACAGCACGGCCGCGACGACCGCCGCGACCAGCGGAATGTTCGGCGAGTCACCCAGCCAACCGGCAGCGGTCCGGTTCGCGTCGGCGCGCGGCGGATCGGCCCGGATGTCGTCGAGCGTGGAGTTCATAGTCGCGCCGGCTTGGACCGGGAACGCCTGTCCGCCGGTTGTTTCCGCCAGCGACCGCAGCGCGGCAGAGCCTTGTCCCGGCGGCGTGAGCGCGTTGATCTGAACGCCGGCCTCGATCGCCTCGGCCTCGACGTCTTGCGCGCTGAACAGCGACGGGCGAGTCTCGTCGTCACCGCGCGCCTCACCTGGACCGAGGTAGATCACCGAACGCCTGCGGCTGTCGGCGGGCTCGAAGGACGGGAATCCGGCCAGGCACATCGCCAGCACATCGGGGGTGCTGGTCGCGTAGTCGGCGTAGGTCACCCGTGGGGAGAACCGGGCGGCGTCGCGCCGCATCGCCGCCGCTTCCGGCGCAGGCACGTCCGCCGGCGGCTTGGCCAGTTGGGCGAGATCGCCGAATCGTTCTGCGGCGTACTGATAGTCGCGGGTCAGCGGAACCACCCGGCGATTGGGTGAGGTGAGCCCGATGCGCTCGCTGCCGTAGGTTCTGGCCTGGTCCGCGAAGAACGTCAGGAAGTCCGCCGTGGACTGGTCGGCGACCGGCTGGTTGACGCACAGCATGATGTCTTCGGGCCGCTCGGTCGAATTCACCGTCCACGACCATCCGGTCGGCCGCGCGGCCGCGAGCATCACCGCACCGAACAGCAGCACGAGCAACACGAGCGTGGCGACGGTCGACATCAGCCGGGCCCGCGCCAAGCGCGCGTATTCAGGCAGCCGAGTCAGCCGCGACGTGTTCGCCATCGGCCGCAACTGCCGGCGCTCCCGCTCCATGGGCAGCAGCAGCGCCATCGCGACAGCCACTGCAAGGCAGGCGAATCCGGCAATGGCCAGCGGCCACCAGGTCAGGCCCACGTGCGGATCATCTCCTCGGTGGATGCGCCGACGGTGCTCAGCGCCACTTCGGAGTCGGTGTTGAACTGAACGTCGTTGAACGCCGCGAGCAGCGGGGCCGTATCGGCCAGTTCGGTGGAGGCGATCTCGTCGACATGCATGTACTGCGCCGGTATCCCCGTCGCTTGATGCAGGAAGCTGCGCAGTGTGCGGCTCATCTGCGCGCCTGCCTGCGCTGCGGACAGCTCGCCTGCGCGATGACGCTCGCCGATGGCATGCACGCTTCGGGCGAAGCGGCGACGCAACAGCTTTGCGTGCACCACGCGCAGCCCCGGCATGGTTCGCAGCCGGTGCGCGGGCTGAGTCCACAGCAACACCGCTGCATACCAGGCGATTACGGCTGCGATGGTGAGCAGGCCGAGCCACAGCCACAGCGTCGAGTACGGCGTAGGCCCGACGACGAAGCGCAGCAGGTCATCCGGCACGGGCGAACACCTCGTTCATCTTCGTGATGCGAGTGCGTATCTGGCTGCTGGCCTCGATTGTGGTGTGCGGAATCGCCCGGCTGGTCAGGAACTCGTCGAGCTGGCGCCTGCGCCGCTCCTCGGCCCGTCGGTAGGCGGTCACGATTCGCGGTTCCATGGCGGCCTGACCGAACACGAAACGCCCTGTCGCCACGTCGAAACCGTCTCGGCCGCCCGGAGCTGCGCCGACGGCGGGCATGTCCGAGACCATCGCCCACATGACCTCGTGGCGGGCCGCCAGCCGGGTGACCGCCTCGTCGAGATGGTCATCGACCTCCGGTTCATCGGACACCACGACGATCAGCATGGGGTGGCGGTAATGCGTTGCCACATAACCCAACTGGCACGCGATGTCGCTGGGGCCCGGCTTGGCGAGCGCATGGCCGTAGAACCGGTGCAGCATGCTCTCGATGTGTGTCTCGCCGCGGCGCAGACGGATGTTGACGCAGCCGCGGGCGTCGCCGTACACCATGCCGACCTGGTCGGCGCGGCCGAGCGTGATCAGCCCGAACGCGCCCAGAATATGGGCCGCCACATCGATTTTCGCCTCACCGCTCGGGCTGAGCGCGGTCATGTTGCGGCCGGCGTCGGCGACCAGCAGCATCTTGTGGTGCTTCTCGTCGACGAAGCGCTTGATCAGCACGTTGCCCGACCGGGCCGATGCCTTCCAGTCGATGTCGCGGACGTCGTCGCCCGGCACATAGGGCCGCAGATCGTCGAACTCCAGGCTGCGGTTGTGCAGCAGCGCGTAGCGCCCGCCTTCCAGTAGGCCGCGGGTGTCGGTGCCGAAATGCGCCTTCGCCCGGTCCAGATGCTTACCCACGACGGTCCTCAGGGCACCCGCACCGATTGCAGCACGGCGTCGATGATGACCTCCGGTGTGACGTTGTGGCTGGCCGCCTCGAAGCCGAGGATCAGCCGGTGTCGCAGCACCCGGTGTGCGAGCTTGGCGATGTCGTCGGGGATCACGTGCCCGCGGCCGGACAGCACCGCCAGCGCGCGGGCCGACTTGATGAACGCGATCGTGGCGCGAGGGCTGGCGCCGTATTCGATGAGCCGCGCCAGTTCTCTGGGCAGGAAGTCGTCAGGGTTGCGGGTGACGCCGACGAGCTCGCTGGCGTAGTGCATCAAGGCGCGGTCCATGTAGACGTGCCGGACGATGCCCTGCAGCCGCCGAATGTCGTCGAGCCCCACCACCGGCCTGCTGCGGTGATCCTTGTCATACAGCCCGGCGTCCATGCGGAACATCACCTCCACCTCTTCCTCGGAGGTGGGGTAGGACAGGACGTCTTTGAGCATGAAGCGGTCGGTCTGTGCCTCCGACAGCGGATAGGTGCCCTCCTGATCGACCGGGTTCTGGGTGGCGATGACGAGGAACGGTTCGGGGATCGGATAGACCGTGCCCGCGATGGTGGTCTGACGCTCCTCCATGGCCTCCAACATCGCGCTCTGTGTCTTGGCGCTGGACCGGTTGATCTCGTCGAGCAGCACGATGTTGGTGTGCACCGGGCCGAGCTGGGTGACGAACGAGTTCGTCGCCGCCTCGTACACCTGGGTGCCGATGATGTCGCTGGGCAGCAGGTCCGGTGTGCACTGGATGCGCTGGAAGCCGCCGTGGATGGATTCGGCGATGACGCGCGCGGCCGTCGTCTTGGCCAGACCGGGCACGCTCTCGATCAGGATGTGGCCGCCGGCCAGCAGACCGATCAGCAGCGACTCGCGCAGGTTGTCCTGGCCGACCACCTTCGTCGAGAACGCCTCGCCGACCGCTCCGACGATGCGCTGGGCCTCGGCGATGTCACGGGGGGCGAGCCGTACGGGTGCTGCTGTCATCGTGGCCTTTCAGGGTGGCTTTCAGGGGGGCGGTGCGACGCGGTTGAGTACCCGGGGCCGCGGGTTCGCACACCCGACCGCATTATGCTGTCAACTTATATTGACAACCGCGGTACATTGGCGGTGTGACCGAGAGCACTGATCTGGCCGAGGGCGCCGCCAGCGCCGATCCCGCCCTCGGTCTGCGCACGGTGCGGGCGCTGCGGCGGCTCCAGGAGCGGTTGGAGGCGCTGCACGTCGCCAATGCCCGCGAGCAGGGCTGGAGCTGGCAGGCCATCGCCGACGCGCTGGAGGTCAGCCGTCAGGCCGTGCACCAGAAGTACAACCGGAGGAAATGACCATGTTCGAGCGGTTCAGCCGCAACGCACGGGTCGCCGTTGTGCTGGCCCAGGAGGAAGCCCGCGAAACCAACTCCGACGAGATCCGGCCCGAGCACCTACTGGTCGGCGTGCTGCAGAGCGCGGGGCGCGACCTGTCGCGGCTGCTCGGCGGATTCGGGCTGACCGCCGACGCGGTGCGCGATCGGTTGGTCGCCGCGACGTACGGCCCCGACGAGTCCTTCGACGACGACGCCGACGCGCTGCGGTCGATCGGCATCGACCTGCGGGCCGTGCGCGAGAACGTCGACCTCACGTTCGGCGCGGGGGCGTTCGACAACGCGCTGCGCAAGTCCGGGCGCCGGCGCCGCCGTCGCGGGCACATCCCGTTCGTCAAGCCGACGAAGAAGGCGCTGGAGTTGTCGTTACGAGAAGCGCTGGCGCACAAGGACAACGGCATCGGCTGCGAACACCTGTTGCTCGGCATCCTGCGCGGCGGCGACAAGTTCACCCTGGGCCTGATCGCCGAGCGGGTCGATCCGTCGGTGTTGCGCAGCGCCATCGACGACCTGCTGGCCAAGGCGGCCTGAGGGCGGGCTCGCCCCTCACCCCTTTTCGCGTCTGCTCGCCGGGTCAGGTGAGCGGAAGAATCAGGTGAGGAAGCGCTGCACGTACGCGGTGAACGGCGTACGAAGGTCCTCGCCTGACAGGCCGAACATCTCCGGCGACGTCGCGACCGAGCCGTGCCGGCCGCGCTGATGACCCGCGAGATACGCCGCGACCGCCGCGCGGGCCGCGTCGTCGAAATCCTCACCGGCCGTGGCGTATACCTGCTCAGCGACGGCGGTCTCGTCGACCATGAAGTCGTCGAACCGCACATCCATCGAGCGCGATGGCGCAATGGTGTCGCGGTCGCGCACCAGCGCGTCGAGCATCGCCCCGAGCCGCTGCACCCACGTCGTCGCGATCTCGTGCACCGGAACCGGCGAACTGTACATGCGTGCGCTGTAGGTCAGCATCGCCAACATCGACAGCACGACCGGTGCGGGGTCGCGGTGCGTGAAAATCACGAACACACCCGGGAATACGCGGTCAAGCACCGGCAGCTGCTCGAGGTGCTGCGGCGACTTCAACAGCCAGCGCCGGCCACCGCGCAGAAACTGCATCGCCTTGAGCTGCATCTTGAGGTACTCGTAATGCGGCGTCTGATCGTGAGTCATGTAGTAGTCACGCCACCGCGGCACATGCGCCAGTGTCTCGAACAACATCGTCGAGAAGTCGTTGGCCAGCAACTGAATTTCTTCGTGCACGTGGTCGGTCGTCATCTCGTGCATGAGCCGGAAATGCGGCATCACCACGTCGATGACCTGTACCGACACGTCCATCCTCGCTCTGCGCGGATCCGGTTCGACACCGGCCTCCGCGGGCAGCGGGAACGGCTCGTTGCTCTCCCAGTACGGCATCGTGCGAAACGTCGTCGGCGCCGCCAACATGTTGTGCAGGTGGGTGGTTCCGGTGCGCGGCAGGCCCGCGATGACGATCGGCGGCCGCAGTTCGATGTCATGGATTTCGGGATGGCGCGCCAACAGGTCGGTGAGCAACAGCCGGTTCTTCAACCACTGCACGATCTGCACGTGATGGTTGACGATACCCGCCGGTTGCATGGTCGGGATCTCCTGTAGCGCAGCAAGATACACGTCAAGCCGCTCGCGGTAGTCGTCGTCGCCGAAGTCGGAGAGGCCGGTTTCGGCCGTGGCCTTGGCGTGCATCACGTCGGCGTCGAGCGGGCACTCCGGGGCCATTGCCGCCATCATGTCGCGGATCTGTTGCGCCTCGGGGGCTGAACCGCGGCTCGGCGAGGTCGTCGAGGTGGGCGACGGCTGCCTTGACGTCGGACCCTGACATTGGCGCTCCTCACGTGCGGCGCTACTTATGTTACTCTAAGTATCGTAATGACAACAGACCTCGGTCGTCCTCGTAATCCGCGCATCGATGTCGCGGTTTTGCGGTCGACCGTCGAGCTGTTGAGCAAGTCGGGATACGCCGACCTCTCGGTCGACGCCATCGCCAAGCGGGCGGGCACCAGCAAGCCGGCCATCTACCGGCGCTGGCGCAGTAAGGCCCACCTCGTGCACGAAGCCGTCTTCCCGATATCGGAGGCCACCGACCTGCCCGACACCGGCTCGCTCGCCGGCGACGTTCGCGAAATGATCCGTCGCACAGCGGGGGTGCTGACCACACCGGCCGCACGCGCGGCGATGCCGGGACTCCTGGCCGAGATGGCCACCGACTCGGCGCTGCACGCCGACCTGCTGGACCGGTTCGGCGACATCATCTTTCGCGGCATGACCGAGCGCCTCGACGACGCCGCCCGGCGCGGTGAAGTTCGCCGCGGCGTCACCACCGTCGACCTGGTGGAAGCGATCGCAGGCATCACCCTGATGGCTCTCATCACGCGCAACCAGGCGCTCGACGACGACTGGGTGGAGCGCACCGCCGCCCTCATCACGAAAGGAATCAGCGCATGAGCACGACGCACGAGTCGACCGCCGCCTGGCGGGAGCTGCTGGAAACCCTCGGCAGCCTTGATTCCTCATTCCTCGACGGTGAGCGGGCGGTCACCGACGACCGGCACGTCGCCGACGGATACCGCATGCTGGCAACCACTCTCGGCGTCGCGTTCGACACCTACCTTTTCGCCGACCCGTCCCGTCCGCGCTGGATCGAAGTGAATTCGCCGACGCGGCAGGACCGGCGCTGGGGCGGCGACAACACCGACGCCTACTACTTCATGTGTCCGGTCGACCCGGCGCGGCGCTACCGCATCAGCGGCAACAAGGGCGACAGCGTCTACTTCTCGGTGACCGCATACAACGAGCCGTCGCCGGGCGCATGGTCCGACCGCATCGTCGCGCACATCCGCGACGACGACATCGACGTCGACGCCGAGGGCAACTTCTCCTTCGATCTCGGCCCCACGCCCGAGGCCGCCGTGCTGATGACCCGCGACTACCAGGCCGACCCGCGCGCCGGACGCCAGGTGCGCTGGGAGATCGAGGCGCTCGACGCGCCAGACCCGTTCCGCCGCAGCGATGCCGAAACCGCCGTCGCCCTACGCGCGAGTGCGGCGTGGATGAAGACGATGTTTGCGATCCTGCCGCTGGCTGTCGGCGCTCGTGTCGACGACGCGCACTCCCACGGCCACGAAATCTCGCAGGCCGCAAACGAATTCGCCGAGCCGTATCAGGTGCCCGACGCCAACTTCGGCTGGTCGGCGCGCGACGCCTGCTACGCGTACGGCAGCTTCGTGCTGGAGGAGGACGAGGCGCTGGTCATCACGCACCGGCCGCCGCCGTGCCGGTTCTGGAATCTCGTCGTGTGGAACCAGTTCATGGCCACCCCAGGCGTCGACGACGCCCGCAGTTCGGTCAACGGTCACACCGCGGTGCCCAACTCCGACGGCTCGGTGACGGTCGTGCTGTCGCGCAGCATCACCCAGCACCCGAATTCGCTTACCACGCTTGACTATCCGCGCGGCAACCTCGCATTCCGCTGGTTTCTCGCCGACGAGCTCCCGGCCCGGCCGACAGTGCAGCTGGTCAAGCTGGCCGACGCGCCGACGGCCGTCACCTAGCGCACAGGGGCGCCAAACCCCCCGCGAGCAGACACTAAGGCCCGCAAAACCCCAGGAACAAGCGGACACGAGCGTCTGCTCGCGCGGGAAAAATCACAGGCCCAGCGCCAGCGCCACCGCGATCGCCCACACCAGCATCGTCAGCCCGGTGTCGCGCAGCACGGGGATCAGCGCG
The DNA here is from genome assembly GCF_002553505.1 of Mycolicibacterium agri. Taxonomy (GTDB): domain Bacteria; phylum Actinomycetota; class Actinomycetes; order Mycobacteriales; family Mycobacteriaceae; genus Mycobacterium; species Mycobacterium agri. The sequence goes on from NZ_PDCP01000013.1 coordinate 58,398, forward strand.
GGCCCGACCTGGCCGCCGCGCACCGGACGCGCGGCCCGCCACGCCAGCGGGGCGGCGAGCAGGCCGACCGCACACCACGGCGTCGCGAGCATCAGCACCAGCGTCATGACCAGGGCCAGCGCCAGCAGCCCCTGATACAGCAGCCGAGTGCGCGCGTCGCCCAACCGCACGGCCAGCGTGATCTTGTCGGCCTCGCGGTCGGTGGGAATGTCGCGCAGATTGTTGGCGACCAGCACCGCCGACGACAGCGACCCGATCGCGACGGCCGACGCCAGGCCGACCCAGTCGACCCGCAGCGCCTGCGTGTACTGCGTGCCCAGCACCGCGACGAGGCCGAAGAACACGAACACCGCGACCTCGCCGAACCCGAGGTAGCCGTAGGGCTTCGAGCCGCCCGTGTACAGCCATGCACCCGCGATGCAGACGCCGCCGACGATGATCAGCCACGGCGCGCTGGCGAGTGCGAGCGCCACCCCGGCCACGCCGGCCACGCCGAAGCTCACCAGCGCCGCCGTCAGCACGGAACGCGGTGTGGCCAGCCGGGATCCGACCAGACGCAGCGGGCCTGCGCGCACGTCATCGGTGCCGCGGATGCCGTCGGAGTAGTCGTTGGCGTAGTTGACGCCGACGATCATCGCGACGGCGACGACCAGCGCCAGCAGCGCCTTCCACCACACCGCGGCCTCGAGCCAGGCCGCCGCGCCGGTGCCGGCGATCACGGGAGAAATGGCGTTGGGCAGGGTGCGCGGGCGGGCGCCCTCAACCCATTGCGCGACACTGGCCACGGCCTCATCGTTTCATGACGCCCGCGCGGAGTGACGACAGACACATTGTCGGGCCGTCGGTCGCGGGTCGAAGCTGAAACATATGGGACAAGACCGACTGAGCATGGGCGAGATTCGCAAGGATGCCGTCCAGGAGACTGTCCAGTCCGTGGCCATGACCATCGGTGAGGTGACCACCATCGTCACCACCGCCGTCAAGGACGTCGCCGACGCGATCGGCGGCCTGGCCACCGACGTCTTCGAGATCCGCGAAGGGGTCCGCCGGGCACGGGAGCGCGCCGAAGCCACAATGGACTGATGCTCGGAGTCATCGGCGGCAGCGGTTTCTACTCGTTCTTCGGCTCGGACGCGCGGACCGTCAACCTCGACACCCCGTACGGACCGCCGAGCGCTCCGATCACCGTCGGCGTCGTCGGCGAGCATGAAGTGGCGTTTCTCCCGCGCCACGGCGCCAAGCACGAGTTCTCGCCGCACACCGTGCCGTATCGGGCCAACATGTGGGCGCTGCGCGCGCTGGGCGTGCGGCGCGTCTTCGGGCCGTGCGCTGTGGGCAGCCTGACGCCCGACCTCGGGCCGGGCGCGATGGTGGTGCCGGATCAACTGGTCGACCGCACGCGCGGCCGCGAGGACACGTACTTCGATTCGGGCGGTATCCATGTGGAATTCGCCGATCCATACTGCCCGACGCTGCGCGCCGCGGTCACCGGTCTGCCCAGTGTCGTCGACGGCGGCACCATGGTCGTTGTGCAGGGCCCGCGGTTTTCCACCCGCGCCGAAAGCCAATGGTTCGCGCAGCAGGGTTTCACGCTGGTGAACATGACCGGCTACCCCGAGGCGGTGCTGGCGCGGGAACTGGAAATGTGTTATGCCGCAATCGCTTTGGTGACTGACGTGGATGCCGGCGTTGCCGTCGGCAGCGGCGTGCGGGCGGTCGACGTGTTCGCCGAGTTCCAACGCAACCTGGTGCCGTTCAAGAAGTTGGTGCACGAGGCGATCGACCAGGTGGCCTCGGAGAGGGCGTGCACGCACTGCCTGCCCCACGAAGGCGTCGAGCTCCCGTTCGACCTGCCATGAAAGTCCTCGTCACCGGCGCGGCCGGCTTCATCGGATCGCGGGTCGTGGCCGCCCTGACCGACCGGGGTCACGACGTCGTCACGGTCGACGCGATGCTGCCCGCCGCGCACGGCCCCGGAGCCGAGCCGCCCGAAGGGGTGCAGCGCATCGACGTGCGCGACGCCCGCGCGGTCGCCAAGCTGCTCGACGGCGTGGACGTGGTCTGTCACCAGGCCGCGGTGGTGGGCGCCGGGGTCGACGCCGGTGATGCGCCGTCCTACGCCAGCCACAACGACTACGGCACGGCGGTGCTGTTGGCGGAGATGTTCGCGGCGGGCTGTCAGCGGCTGGTGCTGGCGTCGTCGATGGTGGTGTACGGGCAGGGCCGGTACCGCTGCGTGGAGCACGGCATCGTCGACCCGCTGCCGCGCACGCGCGCCGACCTCGACGCGGGGGTGTTCGAGCATCGCTGCCCGATCGGCGGCGAAGAATTGAAGTGGCAGCTGGTCGACGAGGATGCGCCCCTGCGGCCGCGCAGCCTCTATGCCGCCAGCAAGGTCGCCCAGGAGCACTACGCGCTCGCGTGGGCCGAGTCGACGGGCGGCTCGGTTGTGGCGCTGCGCTACCACAACGTCTACGGGCCGTACATGCCGCGCGACACCCCCTATTCCGGTGTCGCGGCGATCTTCCGGTCCGAGCTCGAAGCCGGCGATGTGCCAAGGGTTTTCGAGGACGGCGGACAGATGCGCGACTTCGTCCACGTCGACGATGTCGCGGCCGCCAACGTCGCCGCCATCGAAGCCGACACCACCGGTTTCGCCGCGGCGAACGTGTGCTCGGGCAAGCCGATATCGATTCTCGAGATGGCAACCGAGTTGTGCGAGGCGCGCGGAGATGCCGCACCGGTGGTGACGGGCCAGTACCGCAGCGGCGACGTGCGGCACATCGTCGCGAGCCCGGCGGGTGCCGCCGAGTTGCTGGGATTTCGAGCCGTGGTGGACCCGCGCGACGGTCTGCGCGAGTTCGCATACGCGCCATTGCGGGGCTAACCAGCGCGCTTACCAAAGTGTGCGCTAGATGGATGGCCGCGAATCTGCGGCCGTGCTAGTTTTTGCCAGTCTGGGCCACTCGTTGACCAGCGTTTCCATTGGGTTGGGTTGAGGAGAGGCGCTCCCGTGTCAGGTAAGCACCACAAAAAATCGCGCATCCGGTCGACTGCCGCAAAGCGCGCAGGCACTGGTCTGGCCGCCGTCGCCGTCGGCGCCACCAGCGTGGCCACCGCCATCGTCACCGGGACTGCGCCGGCGATCTCGCCCGCGGTAGAGCTGATGGCGCTGATCACACCGGCCAACTCGACGTCGCAGATCTTCGCCGGCACCGAGTATTACGGAACCGATTACGCGAACTCGCAATACGTTCCGCCGCGCGTGCTGGTCCCGTTCTTCTTCGGCCCGCGCGGTATCGCTGACGCGATCGCCGCCGCTGACGACGACCCGAAGCGCACGGCCGTGATCTCGTCGGGTTGGGGCGCCGGACAGACCGGGACCGCGCTCGGGCTGCTCGGCGACGACGGACTCGAGAACGTCGATCTCGTGATCCTGGACAACAACACCAACCGTGCCGGTGGCGGCTTCTGGACGACGTACTGGCCGTTCGCGCCGCTGCTGCTGACGTCGAAAGCTGCGTCACCGAACGACTTGGACGTCACCGTCTGGGACGTCGGCTACGAATACAACGTCAACGGCAATGCCGTCACCTACCCGCTCAATGTGGTGTCGGACGTGAACAGCCTGGTGGCATATGTCTACGGATACGGCGCGCAGGGATCGGCGCGGCTGCCAGACGACCTCCAACCGGGCGTGCACTACATCGTTTCGCCCAACGGCGCCGTCAGGGAAGTGGCGCTTGGTCCTGGTGTCACAACCACATACGTGACGTTCGAATCCGATGGCCTGCCCGTGGTTCGGCCGCTGCGGCTGATCCCCGGTGGCGACATCCTGGCTGACACCCTCGAACCCGCACTGACCGAGATCGTGAACGCCGGATACAAGGACAACACACCCATTCCAGACGATCCGACGGTCGAGCGGCCGATGGGCCTGGGCATCTCCGAGAGCACCACGGCGCTGAACAACCTCCCCGGTGCAGTGCGAACGGGCCTGCGGGACGGCGCGCAGACCGCCGCCGAGGACGTCGCGAACCCGAGCAACTTCGTCACCAAACCGCTCGACGAGTTCCGCAAGCTGCCGCTGATCTCGACGCTGCCGAATTCCACGGTGTCGAACAACAACTCGACGCTGCGCTCGACGGATCCCGACGCCAAGAAGACCACCACCACGTCGTCGAAGCAGCGGCCGCGGCCGTTGAAGAAGATCGCCGAGAACGTCCGTTCGTCGCTGCGCAAGCTCACAGGTGCGGACAAACACAACCCGGCGGCGCAGTCGGAGAACGCGGGCAGCGACGACTCGTAGACGGCGGCGGGTTCTCGCCACAGCGCTTATCGTCGCGCTTGTGGTAACCGCACTGATCGTCGCGATCCGCGCCCAGCAGCGGCGGCTGATCTATTTCCCGTCGCCGGGTCCCGTGCCGTCGGCGGCGACGCTGCTGCCGCGTGGACGCGACGTCGTTCTCGAAACCGAGGACGGAATCCGTTTGGGCGCATGGTATCTGCCCGTGCGGGAGCAGCCTGGACCTGCGGTCGTGGTGTTCAACGGCAACGGGGGAGACCGGTCGCTGCGGGCCGGGCTGGCCGCCGGCCTGGCGCGTCTCGGCCTGTCGGTGCTGCTGTTCGACTACCGCGGCTACGGCGGCAACCCCGGCACGCCGTCCGAGAAGGGCTTGGCCGCCGACGCCCGCGCGGCACAGGCATGGCTGGCCGAACAGCCCGCCGTCGACCCGGCCCGAATCGTGTACTTCGGCGAATCGCTCGGCGCCGCAGTCGCCATCGGTCTGGCGATGGAACGACCGCCGGCCGCCCTGGTACTTCGCTCGCCGTTCACGTCGCTGGCCGAGGTCGGCCGCGTGCACTACCCGTGGCTGCCGGTCGGCTGGCTGCTCGTCGACCGCTATCCGTCCATCGACCGGATCGCGTCGCTGTCGGCACCGATCATGATCATCGCCGGCGACCGCGACGACATCGTCCCCGAGCGTTTGAGCAGGAAACTCTACGACGCAGCGCCCGACCCCAAACGCTATTTCGTGGTGCCCGGCGCCAACCACAACGATCCCGAACTCGTCGACGGCGACCGCATGCTGGAGGAGGTCGGCAGGTTCCTGTCGGAAGCGGGCCTGCGATAGTGATACTGGACGGATGAAGCCCGCAATCTGTGAGAAGTTCGGCATCGACTTCCCGTTGTTCGCGTTCAGCCACTGCCGCGACGTCGTCGCCGCGGTGACCAACGCCGGAGGCTTCGGCGTTCTCGGCGGAACGGCGTTCACCCCCGAACAACTCGACAAGGAACTGTCGTGGATCGACGAACAGGTCGGCGGCAAGCCCTACGGCCTCGACCTGATCGTGCCCGCGACCTACGAAGGCAAGGGCGAGAAGATCACGTCGTCCGATCTCGCTGCCCGCATTCCCGACGACGTGCGCGGCTACATCGCCGACGTGCTCGCCGCCCACGACATCGAGGCCGACCCGAAGCCGTTCGCCGGCGGCTCCTCGCTGGCGGGCACCACCGGCCGGGAACTGCTCGAGGCGGCGATGAGCCACCCCATCAAGCTGATCGCCAACGCGCTCGGGGTGCCGCCGGACTACATGATCGAGGCGGGCAAGGCGAACGGCATACCCGTGGCGGCGCTGGTCGGCGCCAAGGAGCACGCCGTCAAGCAGGTCGCCGCTGGCGTGGATCTCATTGTCGCGCAAGGCACAGAGGCCGGCGGCCACTGCGGCGAGGTGACGACGATGGTGCTCGTCCCCGAAGTCATCGAAGCCATCGACGGCGCGGTTCCCGTTCTTGCCGCCGGCGGCATCGTCACCGGCAGGCAGATGGCCGCGGCCGTCGCGATGGGCGCCGACGGCGCGTGGACGGGATCGGTGTGGCTGACCACCGAAGAGGCCGAGACGGCGCCGTACACCGTGCAGAAGTTCCTGGCGGCGTCCTCGCGCGACACCATTCGGTCGGCCGGTCGCACGGGAAAGCCTGCGCGGCAACTGAAGTCGGACTGGACCGACGCATGGCTGCCCAATGACGGCGGCCACAAGCCGTTGCCGCTGCCGCTGCAGTCCATGGTGGCCGAGCCCGTCATCCGCCGAGTCGACATGCTTGCGGCACAAGGGCATCAGGGCGCCCAGGCGCTGGCGACCTATTTCGTCGGCCAGGGCGTCGGGCTGATGAACAAGGTGAAGCCGGCGCGGGAGGTCGTCCGGGAGTTCATCGAGGACTACCTCGCCGCGACGGAGCGGCTGAGCAACTCGCTACCCGACTGACCACTCGATCACCGGCGGCCGTACAGCCGCGCACAGCGGTTGCCCCTTGCCGTCGGTGAGCCGCAGCCGCCCGATCAGCAATCCCGACTCGATCACCTTCCGCCATACGTCGTCCGGCACGTCGGCCAGCATCAGCTTGGCGCGACGGAACATGTCCATGCCGCCGTCGGCGTCGAGGCTGCCCCAGTTGAGGTAGATGAAGCGATCGCCCGGCGGCCCCTGGATGTACGGGCCGCGGATGTCGTCGCCGCTGACCGTGCAGTCGATCGTCCACGACACCTCGGCAGCGTCGCCGGGTTGCAACTCCAGCAGCGACGGCGGCCTGCGGCTGGTCTGCACGCCGACGTGGACGTTGGAATAGCCGGGGAAGTTGTGGCCGGGCGGGCACTCGCGACCGGGCAGGTCGGTGCCGACGATGCGGATCTGCACCCGTCCATTCTTGCGATTTCGGCGCGCAAACGTGCGCTCAGCGCCGTTTTGCGCGCCGAAATCGCCGAAATCATGTGTAAGTGATGCGCACCGAGATGGGGTCGCTCTGCAGCGCCCGCATGCCCAGCGCCGTCGCCGACTGGCTGAGCTTGCTATGGCCGCCGAAGCTGCGGGCCCTGGCGACGACATCGTCGTCGGGTACGAAAGCGGCTGTGCCCGTGCGCCATTCGTTCCCTACGCGCACGTTGGGGTTGGCGGTGATGTTGTGTGCCCAGCCGGCGCGGCGGCCGTGTTGAGAGATGACCCAGACGCCGGTGTCGTCGGCCCGGCCGGTGAGCGGTACCCGCCGCGGTAGCCCGGTCTTGGCGCCGACGGTTTCGAGTTCGACCACCGACGACGCCCGCACGCCGATCTTGTCGAGTGCGGCCACCAGCGGATTGAACATCAGGCGACCGAGCTGTCGTTCGAACCGGAACTTCCGCACTGCTTTGCGAGTATCGACGGCCATGAGCTGCACCCTCCGATGGACCATTCTTGGTTAACGACAATAATAGAATAATCTATCAAGAACAAGTGTGAGCCGCACCACGACCAATAAGGAGCGAAAACTCAGACCATCCGCCACAGCTGCCCGTCGCGCCGCACCACCGTGTGCCGCAGCACCAGTCCCACGTGCACCGCGATCACGAGCAGAAGCACCACCTGCGCGCCGATATGTGCTGCCAGCCAATCGATATCGCCGAAGATCAACAGCAGACCCGTGAACGGCACCACGAACAGCATCGTCAGCAGCAGTTTCTCCAGCACCGTCTCGAGCCTGCGTTCACCTGGCTCGAGATACGGCGCCCACGGCGGCAGCGGCGTGAACGCCCGCCACAGCACCCGCGCCATTCCGAGCAGCAGGATCGAAAGCCCCAGCAGCACATGGATTTCCGGCAGCGACACCCCGTCGGTCAGAAACCTGCCGGAGAACACATCGGTGAACGCCGCCGACATGTACTCGTCGCGGCGGGCATCGAGGTCTTCCTCCAGGCGCTCGATCTCGACCTCGAACAGCTCCTCGAGGCCGCGGTCTTTTGCCACGTCCTTGCCGATGTCCTCCAACGCGTCGATGCGGGCCTTCTCGCGGTCCAACGCCGCGTCGTCGGCCTCCATCGTCAACCCGACCAGGAACTGCCCCACGATCGCGAACACCGTCAACCAATGCAGGAACTTGGTGACGGCGCCATAGCCGTGTTCGCCGTTCCGCAGGCGCATACGCCCGAAGCTAGCCGAATTCAGTCGGCTGCCAGCGGCAATCGCACCTCGAAGCGCGCCCCGGTGTCGAGGTTCCTCGCCGACAGGGTGCCGCGATGCGCCTGCACCAGACCCGCCGCAATGGCCAGCCCGAGTCCCGACCCGCTCGGCAGCGACGAGTCCTCGCGCGGCACCCGCCCGTTGGAACCCCGATAGGAGACGTCGAAGACCCGCGGTAGATCGGCCTCGTCGATGCCCACGCCGGTGTCGTCCACGCGGGCCCACGCACACTCCTCATCGGAGCCCAGCGCCAACGCGACCCTGCCGCCCTCCGGTGTGTGCGCGATCGCATTGGCCACCAGATTCGACAGCACCCGCACCAGCGCGCGGTCGCTGCCGACCACCCGCACCGGTTCTGCGGGCAGGTCCGCCGTCAAGACCACGCCCGCCCGCTCGGCGGCGATGCGGTGTGCATTCATCACATCGTCGACAACCTCGTCGAGCGCCACCTTGTCGAACGCCGGCTGAATCGCGCCTGCGTTGATCTTCGACATCTCGAACAGGTCGTCGACCATCTCCGACAGTCGAATCGACTCCTGCTCAATGTGTTTGGCGTGCGAGCGGATCTCGTCGTCGGGTACCAGCCCGTCGGCGATCGCCTCGGACACCGCGCGGATCCCGGCCAACGGCGTGCGCAGGTCGTGGCTGACGAACGCGACCAGCTGTCGGCGCGACTGCTCGGCGGCGCGTTCGGAGTCGAGGATCTCTTGCTCCCACACCGTGCGGCGGGCCTGGAAGCGGGCCAACATGACGGCCGCAGGGATCGTCACGACTGACACGATCACCAGCACCACGGCCGTGCGCTCGAACGTCTCGGTCACCATGAACCCGCTGGCGCCAAGCACACCGGTGAATGTCGCCAGCGTCGGGATCAGCACCAGCGCTCCCATGCTGACCGCCAGCGACCAGGACCGCGCGAGCCGGATGATCAGCGCGCCGGCGACCACCACCGGCACCGAACACGCCAGCGCCCAGCCGACGATCTCCCAGATCTCATGCGACGGCACTCGAGCTCCACAGGTAGCCGCGGCCCCACACCGTCTGCACCCGGTGCTGGTCGCCGAGTTTGGTCCGCAACCGCTTGACGTGCACGGTCACCGTGGACAGGTCGCCGAACTCCCACCGCCACACATGCTTGAGCAGTTCCTCGCGGGAGAACACCGTGTCGGCGTGGGTCATGAAGAACAGCAGCAGGTCGAACTCGCGGTTGGTGAGGCTGACCGGCTCGCCCTTGACTGTCACCGCCCGCGACGCGGTGGACACCGCCAGCTCGCCCGCGTTCAGCTCCACCGGTGTGACGCCGAGCGGCGCCGGTGCGCGGCGTAACACCGAGCGCACCCGAAGGGCCAGTTCGCGCGGGCTGAACGGCTTGGTCAGGTAGTCGTCGGCGCCGGCCTCCAATCCGGCGATCCGGTCGTCCTCCTCGCCGAGCGCGGTCAGCAGAATGACCGGCACCGTGTAGTCGCCGCGCTGGCGCAGGCTGCGGCATAACGCCATACCGTCCGGACCGGGCATCATCACATCGAGCACCGCGACGTCGATCCGCTCGGAGCCGAGCAGCCGCAGGGCCTCGTTGCCGTCGCGCGCGATCGCGACTTCCAGGCCGTCCCGTTCCAGATAGCGGCGCACGACGTCGCGAACGACGGCGTCGTCGTCGGCGATCATCACGCGCGTCACAATCTCCGAGATTAGCCGGAAGCCATCTGTCACCTGCACGGATGTCACGCTTTCGTCACCGTTGGCGTTGGTAACCGCCAGCCACCTCGCCTAGGTTCGATGGGTATGGCCGATGTGACGGTGGTGTTGCCCTGTCTCAACGAAGCGGCCTCGTTGCCGGGTGTGCTTGCCGCCGTGCCGTCGGGGTATAGCGCCTTGGTGGTCGACAACAACAGCACCGACGGCACCGCCGACGTGGCCCGCAGGCACGGAGCGGCGGTGGTCTCCGAGCGCCGTCCCGGCTACGGGTCGGCGGTGCACGCCGGGGTGGAGGCGGCGACGACGCCGATCGTCGCGGTCATCGACGCCGACGGGTCGCTGGATCCCGCGGAGCTGCCTGCGCTGGTCGACGAGGTCGACCGCGGCGCCGACATGGCGATCGGGCGACGACGCCCGGTGCCTGGTCTGCGCTGGCCCTGGCATGCGCGGCTGGGCACGGCGGTGGTGTGCTGGCGGTTGCGCAGTCGTTACGGCCTGCCGGTGCACGACATCGCCCCGATGCGGGTGGCCCGTCGCGATGCCCTCCTGGGGCTTGGGATCGCCGACCGTCGCGCCGGTTACCCTGTCGAACTGATGGTGCGTGCAGCGAAGGCTGGATGGACGGTTGTCGAACGCGACGTGCCCTACGGACCGCGCACAGGCGGAAAGTCAAAGGTAAGCGGATCGCTTCGCGGCAGTATCAATGCGGGACTGGACTTTTGGCGAGCGATCACGTGATCCCCGTCACGCTCGTGGTCATCGCGAAGGCGCCGGTTGCGGGTTTCGCCAAGACCCGCCTGGCGGCGTCCGTGGGCGATCATGCGGCTGCCGACATCGCCGCGGCGGCCCTGCTGGACACGCTCGACGCCGTCGACGCCACTCCCGTGCAGGACAGAGTGGTGGCGCTCACCGGTGATCTGGATGCCGCCAGCGGTAGCGCCGAAATCCGTTCGCGCCTCGATGATTTGCGGGTTGTCGATCAACGCGGCGACGACTTCTCGGCGCGGTTGGCCAACGCGATCATTGATGCGGCGGCTGAGCGTCCGGTGTTGCTGATCGCATCCGACACGCCGCAGGTGACCGCGGGCCTGCTGACCGACTGCGCACAGGCATTGACCCACACCGACGTCGTCTTCGGCATGGCCCGCGACGGCGGCTGGTGGCTGCTCGGTGTCGCCGAGCCGTCGATGGCCGACTGCCTGCACACCATTCCGACATCACGCTCCGACACCGGTCCCGCCACCCTGGAAGCATTGCGCGAGAGGGGTTTAGCCGTGACGCTGGTGGCAGAACTGTCCGACGTCGACACCGTCGACGACGTCGACATCGTCCGCGCCGACTGCGCACCCGACAGTCGATTCATCAACGCGATCAAGGCCGCGGGGCTCTGACATGCTGGGCAATCTCTACGACCGCGCGCTGGACGGTGAGCGATGCTGGGTGCGGCATGACGACGGCCGGCTGCGCCAGTTGCCGGTCCGCAGCTGGCTGGGCGGCCACCACGCCGACCGCCAGTTCGACAACGCGGTGCTGAGACTGTGCTCGGGGCCGACGATCGACTTGGGTTGCGGTCCAGGTCGTTTGGTGGCGCGCCTGATCAAGCGGGGTGTGCCCGCACTCGGCGTGGACCAGTCGGCCACTGCGGTGGGATTGGCTCGCCGCAGCGGGGCGCCTGCGCTGCTGCGCGACGTGTTCGATCCGCTGCCCGCCACGGGCCGCTGGGAGACCGTGCTTCTGGCCGACGGCAACGTCGGGCTCGGCGGTGACCCGTGGCGAGTGCTGCGCCGCGCCGCGGAATTGCTCAGACGCGGCGGCCAGTGCATCGCCGAATTCGATTCGACGAGTTCGGGAGTCAACTCCGGATGGGTGCGGTTGGAATCGGCGCGCACGATCGGTCCGTGGTTTCGGTGGGCGTCGGTCGGCATCGATTGCGCGGCGCGGTTGGCCGACGACGTCGGCATGGCGCTGACCGGCATCCATCCGATCGGCGGCCGCGTCGTCGCCAGCCTGGCGCAGGCCTAGCCTCTACTCCTTCGCGCCAAGGTGAGCCGGATCGCGTAGGTCACCGCGGAAGCCGCGAACATGGCCGCGGTCAACAACAACCAGCGGCCAAGGAACGGTTCCTGTGTCTGGCCGGTCGCGGCCGCATACGTCGGTGCGCCCTGCTCGATGATTCCGGGCAGAAACATCAGCAGCGTCAGCCCGGCGCCCAGCAGCGGTGTCCGCACATAGTTCAGCACCGGCACCGCCGACGTGCGCGGTGCGGGCCGAATCCTGTTCGCGGCGACGAGGATACGGTCGATCAAAGCGTAGATAGGGAACAGCACGAGGTCGTGGGCGATGATCGCGGCGGCGAACCACACCACAATCGACTGCCACCAGGTGTTCGGGTTCCACAGCGTTATCGGCTTGATGGTGATCACGACATAGGCGAACAACGCGAATCCGGCGACGAGCGTCAACAGGTGCAACGGGTTCGAGCCGTACACCGCGCGGAACCGATCCAGTGCGGTGCGCATCAGGCGGGCCGAAATTCGATGGACGCCACCCATTTGGTGTTGTGTACACCGGGCAGACCGGGAACGATGATCCGCGCCGGGTAGCCGTGGTCCGGCGAAAGGTCTGCACCGTTCACACCAAGGGCCAGAAGCGAATCCGGATGCAGCACCTGGTTTGCCTGCAGGGTGGCGCGGTTGAATGCGCCGAAGCGCTCGACGGACCGCACGAACGCCGACGCCGGGTTCGACACGCCGGCGAGTTCAGCCAAGTCGCGCAGCCGCACACCGGACCAGGTCTCCGTCGTCGACCAGCCCTCCACGCAGGCGATCGGCAGTCGGGCGGTGTGTTGGGGCATCGCGGCAAGCGCGGCGCGGTCGAGCGTGACCGCAGAGGGGCCACCGCTCAACGTGACTCGCCACTGCGGACCGGTGGCCTCCGGCCTGATTCCCGCAGCCCACGCGGTCCGGTTCACCTGGAAGTCGTTCGGCCCGTCACCACGGGTGCGGCCGCGCGGCAACAGGATCGCCGCTTTCCGCGTGACGCCGCCGATGGTCTGGCCCGCCGTGATGGCCGCGATGAACAGCGCTCCGCCGCCCACCAGTGCGAGCGCGCCGCGGCGGCTGACCGTAGGCGGTGTCGGATCGGCGGCCACCAATCCGTCGGGCTCGTACGGCTCGGGAAGCGTATCGGTTCGGTTGGTGCGCAGCACCTCTCGCATGGACATCGACCGCAGGCCGGCCCACATGCGGGGAAGCTTGATCGCGATGTGCGCCAGGAAGCCGGCGATGAATACCCACGCCCCGTAGTAGTGCGCGGTGTAGAAGCTGAACCCGAAGATGTAGTCGTATTGGATGTTCAACACGCCGGTGATGATCTCGAACAGGATGCCGCCGACCAGCATCACCAGCGAAATACGTTCCAGCAGTTGGGCGATCGACCGTGCCGGCGGCCAGGCGAAGAGCCGCGGGATCACCGACCACAGCTTGGCCAGCACGACGGGAATCAACACCAGGCCGAGGCCGACGTGCACGCCCTGGTTGAGGCGGTAGATCCACGCAGGTTCGGTCGGCCAGTCGAACGTCGGCAATTTCAACCATCCGACGTCGCCGGGAATGGCCTGGCCGAACTGCGGGCCGTAGGCGATATAGGACAGCAGGCCGGTGATGATCACGATCGGCAGCGCGACCAACAACACCGAGCCCAACACCGACGTCAGCCACGGTCCGCGCAACGGGCTGCGCCAGCGCGCAATCCGCTGGACCAACCGTGGGCTCGCCATTCCCCGATTATCCCGACGCAGCGCGCCCGGAGCTGGGATCGTCACGGTTTGGTAAGAACCGTTGGTAAGAACCGGTCACCAGTTGGTCAGGATGAAGCTGTTCAACGCGATCGCCCCGACGACGTTGAGGCTCAACCAGAAGCGGTGCGACTGTGGCGGCAGCAGGGCGCCTGCCGCCGTCAGCCAGATGGTGAACGGCAGCCAGATGCGTTCGGTCTCGGCCTTGCTCAGCATGCTCAAGTCGGCGCACAGGATCGCCAGCAGCGCACCCAGTATCAACAGCCGCAGCCCGGGACTCCTGCGCATGGCGGCGATGTCGAACGCGCGGCCGATGCCTGCCACGCTGCCGAGGCCGATTGCGCACACCACCGACGCCAGGTTGGCCCACGACCAGTATTGGAACGGCCGGTCATTCGCGATGCCCTGCCAATACCGTTCCTGCACAAGCTGATAGCCGTCGAACCACCAGAAGCCGAACGCGAAGAACACTCCGACGACGAAGCCGGCCGTCAGCGCGGCGGGTATCAGGGTGCGCAGCGCGGTCTGCCAGTCGACGGAGGTGGCCATCACGGCCAGGGCCAGAAACGAAATCAACGCCAGGCCGTAGTTCAGAAACAACGCCCAGCCGAGCAACAGGCCGGCCCCGCCCGCGACCAGCAGGGGCACCCGCACCTGCTGTTTGACCGCCAGCGCCAGCAGCGCGATGCCCCACGCCGCGACTCCGGCGAAATAGCCGTCGGCCGATACCGCGATCCAGATGGCGGTCGGGGCCACCGCGACAAACGGTGCGGCCATCCGAGCGGTGGCGTCGTCGGTGAGGGCGCGCACGGCGACGATCACGGCCGCGGCCGCGCTCGACCCCACCAGCAGGCACAGCAGCCCTGCCCAGGCGCCGCCGCTGAGCCCGATCCGGTCGAGCCAGACGAATGTCAGCAGCGCGCCGGGCGGATGCCCGGACACGTGGGTGATCCAGGAATCCGGCTGGTAGTCGAGGATCCTGCGGGAGAAGCTGCTGAGCGCCTCGGGGATGTCGGTGACGGTCGGCACCTGCCGCAGATACTCATGGCGCGAAGTGAGCCGGCCCGCGAAACCGCGCTGCCAGCCGTCGATCATGGCCAGCGAGAACGCCCACGCGCACGAGGTGGCCCAGGCGACCAGCACCAGCGCGCGCCACGGCAGCCGTTGCGCGCCGGCGGGCCCCCACATCACCGCGGCGATGCCGATGAGAATCGCCGCCGGTGTGCCCCACCCGACGTGGGCCTTCCACCAGCCGAAGATCGGAGCGGTATCGGCAAAGCTCTGAAACCGGGCCGGGCTGGCGTTGATCAGCGGCGTGACGATCCCGAGATGCAGGTGCGGCACGACGAACGCGGCCACCACCAGCACCACGGCGACGGCGACCGCCACTGTCTCCTTGCGACCGATCTGCAGCCTGGACACGACCGCCAGCGTAGGGCGTGGCGCGCAAAACATGTCGCGTTGATCGGGCCGCTGATGTCTCATAGTCGGGTGCCCGATCCCCTGTTCTGCAGTGTCGCGTTGGCTGCGCGCATCGAGCGCGCCGAGGCCCAGTCGATCGCGGCGGGCACCGACGCAGCCCGCCGTCGAAATCCGGTCGGCGCGTTCGTGACACCCGTCGCGGGCGGCTTCGCGTGTTTCGGCGAGGACGGTCTGCCGTTCAACAAGGTGGTGGGTCTGGGCTTTGACGGCGTGCCAAGCCCGCAGGAACTCGAGCAGATCGAGCGCGCGTACGCGGCGCGGTCCGCCGCGACGCAGGTCGAGTTGGCCAACCTCGGCGACCCGGAGATCGGCGCTTTGCTGACCGAGCGCGGCTATCACCTTGTGGCGTTCGAGAACGTCCTGGGCAGGACGCTGGACGACGTAAGACCCGGCGTCGACGTGATCGAGGTGCGTCGTGGCCTCGACGACGAACTCGACGCCTGGGTCGAGGTGGTGACGACCGGCTTCGCGCATCCCGACGACCAGGGCGTCGCCACGCACGAGGACTTCCCCCGCGACATCGTGGAGCGCGCCGAACGCGACATGGTCGCCACGGGCGCGCAGACGTATCTGGCGCTGCGCGACGGCGTCATCGCCGGCGGGGCAGGGTTGCGCGTGACCGACGGGGTGGCGCAGCTGGTCGGAGCGGCCACCGCGCCGGAACACCGCAGGCGTGGCGTGCAGTCCGCGCTGCTGGCGAAACGGCTCGCGGATGCGGCCGCGGCCGGCTGTGACATCGCCGTCGTCACCACGGCGCCGGGATCGAAATCACAACAGAACGTGCAACGCCAGGGATTTCATCTGCTCTACACGCGAGCGGTGCTGGTGAAGTGAACGCGTCTAGATACGGAATAATCGTTCCACAATCGACGTAACGTGGTGGTATGGCACGTCCACGCAAGTTCGACGAAGACGACGTCGTCGCCGCCGCCCGCGAAACGTTCTGGACCCGCGGATACACCGCGACCTCGGTCGACGACCTGACCGAGGCCACCGGATTGGGAAAGGGCAGTCTCTACGGCGCGTTCGGTGACAAGCACGGCCTGTACGTGCGCGCGCTCGACGACTACATCACCTCGGCCCTGCGGGGCGTGCAAGCAGAACTGCGCGACCCCGACGTCAGCGCCTTCGAGCGACTGACACGACACATCCGCGGCCAGCTGAAGGCGATAAACGCCGACAAGAACCGTCGCGGCTGCATGATGGCCAAGGGCGCGGCCGAACTGGCCGCCGTCGACGACGTCGTCGAAAAGAAAGTTGAACGCGCATACACGATCTGGCGCAACGAACTGGTCGCCTGCATCAAGGAGGCGCAGCGCGACGGCGCAATCGCCGCCGAACGCAATCCGCAAGCGCTGGCCACCGCGCTGCTGGCCTTCATGCGCGGCCAGGAAGCCCTGCACAAGGGCGGCGCCAAGCCGACTCAGCTCAAGGCCGCCGCCGAAGAGATGATCGCGCTGATCTCGGCAGCCTGACCACCGAACGCAAGTTTTTCCGAACAACGAAGGAATAACCGGACCCCGCACGGTGTCCCTACCTTTGTCCATGTTCTTGACCGAATGGTCCATAACACAGAGAGGCCCGACGATGGCACTTCTGGAAGGCAAGACGGCAGTCATCACCGGCGGCAGCACCGGAATCGGATTCGCCACCGCGAAGCGTTTCGTCGATGAGGGCGCCTACGTCTTCATCACCGGCCGCAGGCAAGCCGAACTCGAAACCGCGGTGAAGGAACTCGGCGACAACGCCGTCGGTGTGCAGGGTGACGTCAGCAAGCCCGAAGACCTCGACCGGCTCTACACCGCGGTGGCCGACAGCGGCCGTCGCCTCGATGCGGTGTTCGCCAACGCCGCGATCATCGACACGGCCTTCATCGGCCAGATCACCGACGAACACCTCGACACGCTCATCGACATCGACTTCAAGGGCGTCGTCCACACCGTCCAGAAGGCGCTGCCGCTGCTCAACGACGGCGGGTCGATCATTCTCAACGCGTCGACCGCCGCCGCCCGCGCCGCCGACGGCACCGGGGTGTACGGCGCGATCAAGGCCGCGGTCCGTTCGTTGGCCCGCACCTGGGCAAGTGAGCTGCGGGGCCGCATGATTCGCGTCAACGCGGTCAGCCCCGGCGCAACCGACACGCCAGGCATGGACGGGTTCGCCCAGATGATGTTCCCCGGACCTGACGCGTACAAGCGGCTCACCGAGAGCCAAATCAGCGGCGTGCCGATGGGCCGCTTCGGAACACCCGAAGAAGTCGCCAATGCCGTCGTCTTCCTGGCCTCAGACCTCAGCAGCTTCACCACCGGGGCCGACATCCCCGTCGACGGCGGGCTCAACCAAATCTGAACAACCGTCGCAGCGTCCGCGTTTCGTCGAGGGACAGCGGCGCCAGATACACACCGATGAGTTCGCGTTGCCACCACACGCGCTGGGACATCAGTTCGCGGGCCGTGCTGAAGCGGTACCGGTACAGCAGGCCACGCACATAGGTCGGCGGCTCGTCGGGGAACGGGTTGGTCCGCAGCAACTTCACGATGCCGCGCTCGTTGGTCAACAGGCCGCGGCACAACGGAATCAGCCACGGCTGGGCGTAGGCCGGTGAGAGCGGTACGAACCACATCAGCCAGTCGAGCCGCAAGTGGTACGGGCTCCACTGGCGGGGCATCCGGCGCACGTTGCCCGGTTTGCCCTTGAATTCGTACTCCTTCCAGACGGTTTCGTCGGAGACGACGGTGTCGGAGGTGCCTTCGAGGATCAACTCCGCGCGTGTGCGGGTGATGCTGCCGAAGGCGCCGTAGGCATTGACCATGTGCAGCGGGTCGAAGGTGGTGTTCATGCGTTGCCTGCGGGAGACCAGGTTCTTGGCCGGATTCCAGCTGAGCACCACCACCACCGCGGTGTAGGCGATGACCAATGCGGCGTACCAGTAAGGCTGGCCCGCAGGCACATTCGTCGGCTCGGCGATGCGGAACACCTTCGCGGCGGTCGAGGTGTCGATGACGCTGGCGGCCAGGATGATGGTCAGCCAGTTCAGCCACGCGTAGTTACCCGAGAGCACCAGCCAGAACTGCGTCACCACGATGATCGCGGCGGCCGCACTGGCGATGGGCTGCGGCGCAAACAACCCGAACGGCACGATCAACTGCGCGAAGTGGTTGCCCGCCACCTCCACCCGGTGCAGCGGGCGCGGCAGCCGGTGGAAGAACCAACTCAGCGGGCCCGGCATGGGCTGGGTCTCGTGGTGGTAGTAGAGGCACGTCAGGTCGCGCCAGCACCGGTCCCCGCGCATCTTGATCAGGCCGGCGCCGAACTCGACACGGAACAGCAGCCACCGCGTCAACCACATCGGGAGCACCGGCGGGGCCACCTCGTCGTTGCCGAGGAACGCCACCAGCAGGCCGGTTTCCAGCAGCAGCGACTCCCAGCCGAACGAGTACCAGATCTGGCCGACGTTGACGATCGACAGGTACATCGCCCACAGCAGCAGCCACAACAGGATGGCGGCCCACAGCGGCACGAGGTCGGCCAGGCCCACCACCATCGCGGCCGACAGCGCGGCCCCCGTCCAGCACACGGCGGCGAAGAACCGGTCCGAGTAGTACAGGTGGAAAACGCTCGGCGCAGACCGAAAAGACCGCAGCGCCAGGTACTCCCGCACGGGCAGCATCCCGCGCTCGCCGATCAATCCGCGGAACTGCCGGGCCGCGCACACGAACGCCAAGACGTAGACCGCGGCCACGCCGCGCTCCAGGATCAGCCTGCCCCACCACCATTCGGGCGCCGTCAGCCAGTCCATCGGTCAGCTCCCAGCAGCTACTCGAGCCACTCGTCAACCTTGAAAGGTCACCGCCAAAATGATGAACCCGATAATGAAAAGCGTCCAGGAGATCGCAGGCGCCACCCACCCGCGGGGGTGCCGTGCCGTGAAGAACGCGAGCGCGATCGTGACGATCGCCAGCACCGGCGCACCGTAGGTGATCAGGCCGAACAGGAAATCCCCTGGTCCAGGGGGGCACGTCTGGTCGGTGCACCCTGCGGTGCCCATCACCTGCATCAACGAATAGACCTCGACGACCGCGGCACCGATGATCGTCGACAGCGCGAGGACCCAGTTGACCACGGTCCGTTTACGGTCCGTGCCAGTGTCTGACGTCATGATCGCCGCGTACCCGCAGCCACGACGCCGAAACAAGCGGCGCGCTAGTACAGCACCTTGCGCACGTTGTCCTCGTCGTAGTGCTTCTGCAGCTCCTCAAAGCTCATGTCGGACCGCATCGCCTTGACGATCTGTGCGACCGACGGCACCGCGGCGGGATTCCAGCTGTCCGGATTCCACGCGTCGGCCCGCAGAAACGCCTTGGCGCAGTGGAAGAACACCTCTTCGATGTCGACCTCGAGCGCCAGGATCGGCCGCTTGCCCTGCACCGTCATCGCATCGAAGTAGTCCGCCTCGGCGACGATGCGCGCCGACCCGTTGATCCGCAGCGTGTCCCCTCGGCCGGGGATCACGAAGATGGTGCCCACCCGCGGGCGCGCCAGGACGTTGAGGTAGCCGTCCACCCGCTTGTTGCCAGGCCGCTCGGGGATCGCGATCGTGGTGTCGTCGATCACGTGGACGAAGCCGGGAGGATCACCTTTCGGGGAGACGTCGACGCGGCCGGCGTCGTCCGTCGTCGCCACGAATACCAGCGGGGTGTGCGCCACCCAGTCCCGCTGCACGGCGGACAGTCGGGGCGCCACTTTGTTGGCCACATAAGTGTTCGGGTGTCCGACGATGGCCCGCAGTTCATCGATCGTGCTCACTTCTCGGCGCATCGCTCCATTCTGCGCAATCGTCGTCCTGCGGCGGGCGCTACCCCTGATTAGCGCTGCTGGGACGCGGGTAGCCGGGCCGTGAGTGGAGGTGAATCATGGGCAAGCATGTCGAGGTAGACCCCGCGCTGTGGGAGGAGTTTCACCGCGTGGTCAACATGACGTCGCGTGAGCTGATGGAGTGGCTGCGCACGCGGTCGGCCGGCGAGGACACCGAACTGTTCCCCGACCAATCCGGCTCGCAGACCGCCAGACACGTCGTCGAGATCCTGCAGAAGCGCCGCGGCGACATGACCGCCGACGACGAGCGGATCATGCGCAAGGTGGTCGACCGCATCCACGCCGAGCGCAGCGCCGACATGGAACCGACCGCGGGCGATGAGGCCTGGCGGCACCGGATGATGACCATCGGGCACGACCCGCTCAAGCCGGTCCCGTCCTGACGGGCGGCCTACAGCGGACGGCAGGTAGGGATCAGGCCCGAATAAGCAACGGCGGGCATGCCGTCCACCGTGACGAATTCGGTTCCCGGCGACCAGGTGTCGCCGGGCTGAATCCACGGCGGTGCGTCGTGCGGATAGGCGATGGTCAAATCGGTGAAGAATTGAACGTTCCGCGGGCACTCGGCGTTCGGCGCCGTGACGGGGTTCCACGCGTGCACGACGATCGGGTTCCTCAGCGTGCGACCCTGCGCGCAGTTCGGTTGGCATTCGACCGCGACGTCGGTGCCGGTGCCGCGCGCGCCGTCGGATCCCCAGCTGGTCCACGTCATGTCCGTCATCACGCCGGTGCCGTCGCAGTTGTAGGCGAACGACGCGGGCCGCTGCTGCGGCGGTTTGGCCGGGTCGTAGCACATGCCGATGGCGAAGGTGGTGCCGTCGTCGTCGGCGGGCTCGGCGAGCGCGGCAGGGGAGCCGATGAGCAGGGCGAGCGCGGTGGCGGCTATCGCAACTGTGCGGACCATTTCCGGATGCTAGCTCAGCGGGCTCAGCGGCCGAACTGCGCGGCCAATCGGCGGCGGTCGATTTTGCCGATGCCGCGCCGCGGCAACGCGTCGACGAGGTGCACCTCGCGAGGCGCGGCGGTGGGGTCCAGCAGCGCCCCGACGTACTTGCGCAGTTCGACCAGCGTCGGTGGCGGATAGTTGGCGGCCGCGACTACGGCGGCGACGACGCGTTGACCGAGCCGGTCGTCGGGCACACCGAACACCGCGCATTCGGCCACCCGCGGATGTGACGACAACGCGTTCTCGACGAGATGCGGGAAGACGGTCAGGCCGCCGGTGCTGATCGCGTCGTCGGTGCGGCCCAGCACGCGCAGTCTGCCTGAAGTGTCAAGGGCGCCAACGTCATCGGTCAGGAACCAGCCGGGCTCGGCGAAGGGGTCGTTCTCGGGCGGGTTGCGGTAGCCCTTGGCCAGCGTGGCGCCGCCGAGCGCGATCCGCCCGTCGGAGCCGACCCGCACTTCCACACCGTCCAGCGGCACACCGTCATAGACACAGCCGCCTGCGGTCTCACTCATGCCGTACGTCCGCACGACCGAAATCCCTGCCGCTGCGGCCTTTTCGGCGATCTTGGTGGGCATCGGCCCGCCGCCGATCAGCACCGCGTCGAGTTCGGCCAGCGCGGCGCTGGCCGCCGGGTGCGACGATGCTTTGTCCAGTTGCGCGGCGACCAGTGAGGCGTATCGGCGCCCGCTGCCCATCGCCGCGACCGCCGCGGGCAGGTCGGCCGGATCGAATTGGGCGGGCAGCGCGACCGGCGTGTTGCCTGCCAGCACGCCGCGCACCAACACCTGCAGGCCTGCGATGTGGTAGGCGGGCAGCGCGAGCAGCCATTGTCCGGGCCCGCCGAGCCTGCGGTGGGTGGCCTCGGCGCTGGCCGTCAGCGCTGCCGCGGACAGCATCGCGCCTTTCGGTGTACCCGTGGTGCCCGATGTCGATACGACGACGGCGATGTCGTCGTCGATATCCTCACCGACGCGCAAAGCCGTTGTCAGCAGCTGGGTTTGACGCTCGTCGTTGGCCGGGACCGGCAGCATCGCGGGGATTCGGCCTGCCAAAATGCCTTCCACCGTCGGCAGCACCGACAAAGCCGACGGACCCGTCGGGACTGCGACAGGGTGTAGGACGGCTATTCCGGCTCCTCTACGTCTCGCGGGTCGTCAAGCGGCCACCCCTTGGTGGCCAGCCGCTGCCGTACCCGCTCGACATCGCTGGGTGACGGCAGCTCGTCGGTGATCTGGGTGATCAGCACGCCGATGTCGATGTGGTCGAACTCGCCGCGGTCCATCAAGTCCTGGGCGACGGCCTTCACCTCGTCGTCGGTCAGCCGTCGCTTCAACAACGCAAGCAGCGGGACGCGGTCGGGCCCCGGAACCCCTTCCGGATATCCAGCGTTCAACCAAGCCACGATCTTTGAGAGAAATGCGTTCACAACTGCCTGCGAGTTTACTTCGGTTCCGCGCCGAGGATGTACCAGCCGGTTTGGTGGCCGATGAAGTCACGGGCAATGAACAACACACCGATGACGACGGCGGCAAGGACGACGGCGAAGATCGCCCAGGAGACCGCGATCAGCAGCGGATGGCGCTGCTCGGCGGTCCCGTCGTGCCGCAGCGTGCCGACGCCCTCGGCGTTGATGCGGACCGCCAGCGCGAACAAAGCAGGCAATCCGGCGCCGACCAGCAGACCGGCGACGACGATCTGGGAGACGGCGGTGTAGTTGAACCAGGCACTCACAGCGCTTGCCTCTCATGCGCTTCGGGCTCTGCCACCGCTGGCAACACGGTGGGCAGCGGCAGTTTGTCGGCCGCGGTCCCGGAGGTCAGGGTGCCGTCCCAGTCGGCGTTGACGTTGGTCGGCTCGATGGGCGCCTTGCGCGACTGCAGCCAAATCGCGAGGGCGACCGCAATGAGCATTGCGAAGCCGATCGACGCGCCCGCGAACCCGCCGATGCCGTGCACGACGAAATAGGTGACGGCGCCGACGAGACCGGCCGACGGCAGCGTGATCAGCCATGCGGTGGCCATCCTGCCCGCGACGCCCCAGCGCACCTCGGCGCCGGGCTTGCCGACGCCGCTGCCCAGGATCGAACCGGTGGCGACGTGGGTGGTGGACAGCGAGAAACCGAAATGGCTGGACAGCAGAATGATTGCCGCAGAAGAGGTGTCGGCCGCCATGCCCTGCGGGGACTTGATCTCGACCAGGCCCTTGCCCAGCGTGCGGATGACCCGCCAGCCGCCGAAATACGTGCCCAACGCGATCGCGACCGCGCAGGACACGATCACCCACAGCGGCGGCATGTGATCGGATTTCTCGGCCGCGCCGTAGGAGATCAGCGCGAGGAAGATCACGCCCATCGTCTTCTGAGCGTCGTTGGTGCCGTGGGCGAGTGAGATCAACGACGCCGAGCCGATCTGGCCGTAGCGGAACCCGCGGATGGCCTTCTCCTCCGGGATTCCGCGGACCGCGCGGTAAACCAACCAGGTGCCGACACTGGCGACGAGGCAGGCGATCAGCGGGGCGCACAGCGCAGGGATGATGACGGTGGACACCACGCCCTTCCAGATGACGCCGTGGCCGCCGACCGCGGCGATCATCGCGCCGACGATGCCGCCGATCAGCGCGTGCGACGAGCTGGACGGGATGCCCAGCAGCCAGGTCAGCAGATTCCACACGATGCCGCCGACCAGGCCGGCGAAGACCAATTCCAGCGTCACCAGCCCCGACTCGACCAGGCCCTTGGCGATGGTCGCCGCCACGGCGGTGGACAGGAACGCGCCGACCAGGTTCAGCGAGGCTGAGAGGGTGACGGCGGCCTTCGGCTTGAGGGCGCCGCTGGCGATCGATGGGGCCATCGCGTTCCCGGTGTCGTGGAAGCCGTTGGTGAAATCGAACGCCAACGCCGTGATCACGACGATGATCAGCAGGAACAGCTGAAGGTCCACGGCTGAATTCTCTCGTTAGGCGAGATCTTTTGTCGAACTAACCGACAAAGAAATCCCTGGTCAACGCTAACTAGACGGTTGATGTTCGCCTCCCGTTAACCTCGGCTGTCCCGTCGCAGCGGATGTGTGTCGGGAACCTGCACGAATATCAGGGTCACTCCGTCGGGATCGGTTAGGTGCATCTCATGTAAACCCCATGGCTCCTGGCGGGCTTCCCGCGTGATGGGAACCCCGCGGTCAGCCAGTTCCCTTTGGACGGCGTAAAGGTCGCGCACCTGCAACCACAACGTGCCGCCGGCGTTGGGTTCGCCGTGGTCGGCGAGTTCGATGAGCGATTGACCTGCGTAGAAGACCGTTCCGCCGCTGTATTCGCGGGCGATGGCGAGTCCGAGTTCGTCGCGGTAGAAGCGCAGCGAACGTTGGTAGTCGGCCGGCCGGAGGAGCATCCGGCTGGCCAGGATCTCCATGGTGTTTTGTTTATCACGTCGCCCGCCCGATGCGGCCGCGACACGGTCGGCCTCACCGGCTCGGCTGCACGCGTTGGCGCCGCATCAGGGCGGTGACCCAGCCGGGGGCGACGGTGTCGAGCGCCTTGGCGGTGACGGCCATCCGCGGCGCGATGCGGATCGGCCGGGTGCGCGCCGCAGTGACCATCCAGTCGGCGGCCTCGGCCGCGGTGAGCGCCGGCAGCCCCTCGTAGGCCTTCGTCGGCGCGATCATCGGGGTGGCCACCAGCGGGTAGTACAGCGTCGTCGAGTGCACACCCTTGTGCGCCCATTCGGTTTCGATGACCCGACTGACCGCCGACAGCGCCGCCTTCGACGCGTTGTAGACCGAGAACAGCGGCGAGGACTCGCTGAACACGCCCCAGGTGGAGACGTTGATGATGTGGCCGTCGCCGCGTTCGAGCATGCCGGGCGCCAGCGCGCGGATGAGCCGCAGCGGGGAGTAGTAGTTCAGGCTCATCGTGCGTTCGACGTCGTGCCAGCGGTCCAGCGACTCGGCCAGCGGGCGGCGGATCGACTTGCCTGCGTTGTTGATCAGGATGTCGACCGCGCCGATCTCCTTTTCGACGCGGGCGGCGAGCGCGTCGACGGCGTCGAGGTCGGACAGGTCGCAGTCGATGGCCAGCGCGTCGCCGCCGTCGGTGAGGATGCGGTCGGCGACCTCGTCGAGCAGGGCTTTGCGCCGAGCCACGAGCACGACGGTGGCGCCGCGGCGGGCGAACTTCTGGGCGGCCGCTTCGCCGATGCCCGATGAAGCGCCGGTGAGCAGGATGCGCTTGCCCTCGAGGTCGACCTCGTCGCGGTCGGGCCGGTACAGCATCAGTTGCGGGGCGATCGGCGGCCGCATGCTGGCCAGTACCAGCTCGTCGGCCAGCCGCCGCAGCGGGCTCTTACTCACCCGAGGAGTGTATGGACCGTCGGCACCCGTGCAGTGTATGGACCGCCAAACGGCATTCCCGCAGGCCCCTACCCGCACTTCTGCTGCATGGATTCCGCCTCGCGACGTTAGGGCGTGCCCCAACGCGACAAGTTCTGCTTCGTGGACTAAAGTTCTGCCAGTCAGTGAAGGGGAGTATTCCTCCCGCGGCACGCGTCGTCATCACGGAAGGCCTGGCCTTCCCGGCGGTGCCGGTCGCAGGTAGCGCCTGCGGCGGAAGAGACCTTCGGACCGATGCAGCATGCCGTCCGGAGGTCTGTCGTGATTTCTGTTGTCTCGCCGCTGGTTTGGGCCATCACCGTGGTCGCGTTGGTCGCCATCATCGTGGTCGACCTGGCGGTGATCGGCCGTCGACAACGGACCGTCAGCGCCAAGGACGCCGTGCGCTGGGTGACGGTGTACATCGGGCTGGCCGTGGCGTTCGCCGTGGGGCTGTTCATCTTCGCGCCGGGCGCGAGCGGGCAGGAATTCGTCGCGGGCTACATCACCGAGTACAGCCTCAGCGTCGACAACCTGTTCGTCTTCATGATCATCATGTCGCGCTTCGCGGTGCCCGCGCTGGCGCAGGACAAGGTGCTCTACATCGGGATCGTGTTGTCGCTGCTGCTTCGCGCCGCGTTCATCTTCGCGGGCGCCGCGGCGATCGCCGCCTGGAGTTGGGTGTTCTACATCCTCGGCGGTTTCCTCGTCTACACCGCGGTGCAGCTGGCGATCGAGAACTCCGACGACGAGCCCGACTTCCACCAGAACCCCGTGTTGCGGCTGCTGCACCGATTCCTGCCGCTGAGCGAGGATTACGACGGCAGGCGGTTGATTACCCGCGTCGAGAAGCGCCGCATGTTCACCCCGCTGGTGATCGTCATCGCCGCGATCGGCATGGCCAACGTCGTGTTCGCCCTCGACTCGATTCCGGCGATCTTCGGGCTGACGAACGACGCCTACATCATCTTCACCGCCAATGCACTGGCGCTGATGGGCTTGCGGCAGTTGTACTTCCTGATCGGCGGACTGCTCGACAGGGTCGTCTACCTCAGCAAGGGATTGGCGGTCATCCTCGGCTTCATCGGCGTCAAGCTCATCATCGAGGCGTTGCACCACAGCCATCTCGACCAGGTCGGCAATTTCCATCTGCCCGAGATCGGCATCGTGACCTCACTGCTGTTCATCGTCATCACGCTGACCATCACGACGGTGCTCAGCCTGGTGAAGACCAGCCGCGACGCCCGTCGCGCTGCCGAGGCCGAGTGATTTCGGCGCGCTAACGTGCGCTGAGCGCCGGTTAGCGCGCCGAAATCGCTAGAAGTAGCGCGGGAACCGGCTCCAGTCGGGGTCGCGCTTCTCCAGGAACGCGTCGCGGCCCTCGACGGCCTCGTCGGTCATGTACGCCAATCGCGTTGCCTCACCGGCGAACAGCTGTTGGCCGACGAGCCCGTCATCGGTCAGGTTGAACGCGTACTTGAGCATCCGGATGGCCTGCGGCGATTTGCCGTTGATCGCCGCGGCCCACTCCAACCCGACGGACTCGAGCTCGGCGTGGTCGACGACTTCGTTGACCGCGCCCATGGCGTGCATCTGCTCGGCGGTGTAGGGCCTGCCCAGGAAGAAGATCTCGCGGGCGAACTTCTGGCCGACCTGCTTGGCCAGATACGCGCTGCCGAAACCGCCGTCGAAGCTGCCGACGTCGGCGTCGGTCTGCTTGAAGCGGGCGTGCTCGCGGCTGGCCAGGGTCAGGTCGCACACCGCGTGCAGGCTGTGCCCGCCGCCGGCGGCCCAGCCGTTGACCAGACAGATGACGACCTTAGGCATGAACCGGATCAGTCGCTGCACCTCGAGGATGTGCAGCCGTCCGGCGCGCGCGATGTCGACCGTGTCGGCCGTCTCCCCGGATGCGTACTGATAGCCGGTGCGGCCCCGAATACGTTGGTCCCCACCGGAACAGAACGCCCAGCCGCCGTCCTTCGGCGACGGCCCGTTGCCGGTCAACAGCACGACGCCGACGTCGGGGGACATGCGGGCGTGGTCGAGCACGCGGTAGAGCTCGTCGACGGTGTGCGGCCGAAAAGCGTTGCGTACCTCGGGTCGGTCGAACGCCACCCGCACGGTGGGCTGCGGCGTCCCGTCGACGACGTGGCGGTGATACGTGATGTCAGTCAGCTCGAAACCGTCGACCGGCTGCCAGATCTTGGGGTCAAAGGGGTTGTCGCTCATGCGTTTACCGGTTCGACTCGGAAGACGGGGCAGGTGCCGGCCAGCGCCTCGAACTCGTCTGGGTTCGGTCCGGTGACCAGGCCCGCGTTCTTGATGAAGCTGACGCCGGTCGGCACCCTCACCGGAAACTCCCGCAGCAGCGGACGCGCCTCCTCGGCAGGCAGTTCCACCATCCGGACGCGCTCGGCGCGGCGGCCCTGATGCAGGGTGGCCTCTCCCGCGGCGCGGACGTTGGCGGCCCAATCGGAGCCGGGAACGCCGCCGACGACGTAGCGCTTGCCGTCAACTTCCATCGGGGTCACGGGTGTCGACCGCGGCTTGCCGGTCTTGCGGCCAGGAACAGTCAGCACCACAGGGCCGGGGCTGAGCCCCAGCTTCTGCACGGCGATCATCACCTTGTTGACGTACTTCAACCACCACGGCAACGGAGTGTCGGACATGAGGGAAACGCTACGCGATCGGGCGCGGCGGCTTGTCACACCGATATGGCGGCTTGTCACACCGATATGTCGTAGCGAGCCAACGCGCGCCGCAGGCCGTCCGGCCGCTGCGTCGTCGGCAACGGATCGACCAGCACGAATCCGCAGCCCAGCGCGCGGGCGCCGCCGTCGGCCTCCTCGCTGTCGCCGACCATCACGGTGTACTCGGGCGCCACTTCCAACCGCGTCAGCGTGGTTTCGAAGATCGCAGCGCTGGGCTTGATCGCGCCGACTTCGAACGACAGCACGAACTCGTCGACGTCGTCGGCCGCGCCGATCGCCTCGAACGCGGGCCGGACATCGAACGCGATGTTGGAGACGACCGCCGTCTTGATCCCCTGCCGGCGCAGGGACTTCAGCACCTCGGCGGTGTCCGGGTAGGCCGTCCACGACGCCGGGTCGATCACCCGCGCGTACAGGTTCTCGGCGTGATGGTCGGGCATCCCGGACTGTCGCAACACATGCAGGTAGGCCTCCCTGTGCAGATGCGGTTCGAGGTCGCGGTTGACCCAGGCCTTGTACGCCTCCGGCGTCATCTCGACCGATCGGCCGGTCGGCGCGGTCAGGCGTCGCATCAGTTCGGCCTGGACGTGCCCGTCGACCTCGCGCTCGTCGACTTGCATGCCCTCGAACCAGCTGTCGTCCTCTTCGAGGCGAAACAGAGTGCCGGAGAAATCGAATAGCACGGCACGCGGTTGCACACTTCGAATACTGTCACGCTCCATGCGAATGAATTCCGCCGCACCGGCTATCCCATGGCCGTGGTCGAGCCATTGACCAACACCGCGCGGCTGGCCGAGCGGCCGATCAGCAGCGGCGGAACTCCGATGCAAGCATGGACGAGCTGGCATCGCCAGTTTCCTCCGCTGCACCTTGAACACTGCCCTGCGCTGGTCTTGGTCGCTGCGCATCCCGATACCGAGACCATGGGATTGGGGGCGACGGCGGCGTTGCTGGCCGGACACGGCGTCGTCGTACAGGTGGTCGCCGTGACCGATGGCGAGACGCCGGGCGCGCAGCAGCGCGACGAACTCATCGCCGCGGCCAAGCGTCTCGGTTTGGCGCGACCCATCTTCCTCGGCATTCCGGCGGGCGAGGTCGCTGACAACGAGGAGCGGTTGGAGATCGAAGTCGAAGCCTTGCTGGCGGAAGCTGCTCCCGGCGCGTGGTGTGCGGCGAACTGGCGCGCCGACGGGGACGCCGACCACGAGGCGACGGGCCGCGCCGCCGCGGAGGCCGCAAAGGACACGCCCGCGGTGTACATCGAGTATCCGATGTGGATGTGGCACTGGGCGATTCCGGACGACGGCGCTGTGCCGTGGCACCGTGCCAGGCGTGTGCACTTGACGACCAACGCCGAGGTAGCGAAAGTCACTGCGCTGCAATGCTACTCGAGTGGCATGTTGACACGGGATGTCATTCAGCGGCAGATGGCCGTCGGCGAGATCGTGTTCGTCTAGCCCGCCTGACGGGCACGAGCGGCTTTGGCCAGCAACACTTCTCGCTCGCGGTCGTTGTCGGTGAGTTCGGCGGCGCGGCAGAACTCGTCGGCGGCCTCGGCGTTGCGGCCGAGCCGGGCCAACAACTCGCCCCGCACACTGGGCAGCAGGTAGGACCCGTCAAGGCCGGTCAGTTCGTCGACGATCGCCAGCCCGGCGGCAGGCCCGGACGCCATCGACACCGCCACGGCCCTGTTCAGCGCCACCACCGGCGACGGCGCGATTTGGATCAGCCCGTCATACAGCGACACGATCCGCTTCCAGTCGGTGTCGGCGGCGGTCGGCGCGGTGGCGTGGCATTCGGCCAGCGCCGCCTGCAACGCGTACGGGCCCCAGCCGGTGCCGCGCTTGTCGATGGCGTCGGCGGCGCGCTGCAGCGCGGCGACCCCGCGATTGATCTGGGCGCGGTCCCATCTGGTGCGGTCCTGGTCCTCCAGCAGGATCGGTTTCCCGTCGGCGTCGGTGCGCGCACCGAACCGTGACGACTGAAATTCCATCAGCGCCACCAGCCCGTGCACTTCGGGTTCGTCGGGCACCAGCGCGGCCAGCACCCGGCCCAGGCGCAGCGCCTCGCTGCACAACTCGTCGCGCACCCACCGCTGCCCGAACGACGCCGAATAGCCCTCGTTGTAGATCAAATAGATCACCGACAGCACCGCCGACAGCCGCTGCGGGTATTCCGAGCGGTCCGGCACCTCGAACGGCACGTCCGCGGCGGCCAGCGCCTTCTTCGCGCGGGTGATCCGCGCCGCGATCGTCGGCGTCGGCGACAGAAATGCCCTCGCGATCTCCTCGGTGGTCAGCCCGCCGACGATCCGCAGCGTCAACGCGATCTGCGCCTCCCGCGACAACACCGGGTGCGCCGCGATGAAGATCAGCCGCAGCACGTCGTCGTCGATGCGGTCGGGATCCCAAGGGGGCTCGTCGATTTGGGTTTCCAGATCGCGGGCCAGCGTCGCGTACTTGGTGTCGAGATTCTCTTGGCGACGCCAGAAGTCGATGGCCTTGCGTTTGGCGACGGTGGTCAGCCAGGCGCCGGGGTTGCGCGGCACGCCGGCGTCGGGCCACTGCATCAGCGCGTCGACCAGCGCCTCCTGCGCCAGATCTTCGGCCAGGCCGACGTCGCCGACGGTGCGCGTCAGCGTCGCGACGATCTTGGCGGCCTCCATCCGCCACACCGCGTCGACGGTCTGGCGCATCTCGGTCGTCGGCACGTGCCCATTGTGCCTACGCCCGCTTTCAGCGACGGTCACCCTTCCACCGCTCGCGAGAAAAGAATCAGCCGACGGCGCGGTCGGCGCCCTGCCAGAACTGCGCGCGCACGGCCTTCTTGTCCGGCTTGCCCAGCGCGGTCACCGGCAGCGAGTCGACGACGATCACCTGCTTGGGCGACTGCACCGAACCCTTGCGTTCCTTGACCGCGGCCTGAATCTCGGTCGTCAGCGTCGCGATCGCCGCGTCGTCGTTGGGGGCCTCCGGCCGCAGCACGACGACGGCCGTCACCGCCTCGCCCCACTTCTCGTCGGGTGTGCCGATGACGCACACCTGCGCGACCGAAGGATGTTCGGCGATAACGTCTTCCACCTCGCGCGGGAAGACGTTGAAGCCGCCCGTGACGATCATGTCCTTGGTGCGGTCGACGATGTACCAGAAGCCGTCCTCGTCTTCACGGGCCAGATCGCCGGTGTGCATCCACCCGTCGCGGAAGGTCTCGGCCGTCGCCTCCGGCTTGTTCCAGTACCCGCCGGCGACCAGCGGGCCGCTGACGCAGATCTCGCCGACTTCACCTTGGGGCACCGGCTTTCCGTCCTCGCCGAGCAGCGCGGTGCGGCAGAACACGGTCGGGCGTCCGCACGAGGTGAGCCGCTTCTCGTCGTGGTCGCCCTTGGCCAGATAGGTGATCACCATCGGCGCCTCGGACTGGCCGTAGTACTGCGCGAAGATCGGGCCGAACCGGTCGATCGCCTCGCGCAGCCGCACCGGGTTCATCGCTGAGGCGCCGTAGTACACGGTCTCCAGCGACGACAGGTCGCGGGTGTGCGAGTCGGGATGGTCGAGCAGCGCATAGATCATCGACGGCACCAGCATCGTCGCCGTGATCTTCTGCTCCTCAATGGTTTTCAGCACTTCGGCCGGATCGAACTTGGTCAGCACGAACAGCTGTCCGCCCTTGATGATGGTCGGCACGAAGAACGCTGCGCCCGCATGCGACAGCGGGGTGCACATCAAAAAGCGGGGCCGCTCGGGCCATTCCCATTCGGCGAGCTGGATCGTCGTCATCGTGGTGATCGACTGCACCGTGCCGATCACGCCTTTCGGCTTGCCCGTGGTGCCGCCGGTGTAGGCCATGCCGCCGATGTGGTCGGGCGGCAGGTCGGCGGCGACCAGCGGCCGCGGCGGATACTTTGCGGCCTCGGCGGTCAGGTCGACGCCGCCGCCCTCCAACTCCTGCGGCACCGGGCCGATCGTCAGGATCTGCTTGAGCCCCGGCACCTTGTCCAGCAGGCCGCGGGCCCGCTCGACGAACATCGGATTCGGGTCGATGATCAGCGACGACACCCCGGCGTCGTTCAACACGTACGCGTGGTCATCCAGCGAACCGAGAGGGTGTAGTGCGGTGCGGCGATACCCCTGCGTCTGGCCCGCGCCGATGATCATCAGCACCTCGGGCCGGTTGAGCGAGAGCAGGCCGGTCGCGGTGCCGCTGCCCGCCCCGAGCGCCTCGAACGCCTGAATGTACTGGCTGATGCGGTCGGCTAGCTCGCCGCCGGTCAGCGTGGTGTCGCCGAGGAAGAGGACCGGTTTGTCCCTGTTCCGCTTCAGCGCTCCCACCGTCAGGTGGCCGGAGTGCACGGGATGGCGCAGCAGCGAGTCGCTCATGCCTTCAGATTAGAACGTGTTTCAATTCGCCTAATCAAGTCCCTTGCCGAGGCGCCGTCGTGAACTGTGTGGGAAGCGGCCGCACCGGGTAGGCACGACTCGTGAGCACCGACACGGGCCAGCGGCTGCGCGACACGATCCTGGAGCTGTCGCGCGACCGCGGCCCGGACAAGACGATCTGCCCGTCGGATGCCGCACGGGCCGTCGACGCCGACAACTGGCGGGAGCTGATGGATGAGGCTCGCGACGCCGCCCGCGCACTGGCTCGCGAGGGCAAGGTCGTCATCACCCAGGGCGGCGAGGCCGTCGACCCCGACGTCGAGTGGCGCGGACCCATCCGAATATCGATTTCGGCGCGCTAACCGGCGCTGAGCGCACGGTAGCGCGCCGAAATCACTCGTTCAGCGGGCGAACTGCTCGGCCTCTGCCCGGGCTTTTGCCGCGATCTTCTCGGCGACCTCGGCCTTCCACTGGACTTCCTTCTGGACCCACGGGTTGTCCTGCGGAAACTCCGAGGTTTCCGAGACCCGGCGCACCTCGACCTTGACGCCCTTGCCAAGGGGAATCTTCTGCGCCCACTGCTTGGCCTCTTCTTTCGACGAGACCTCGATGATCCAGAACCCGTTGAACAGCTCCTTGGCCTCGGTGTACGGGCCGTCGGTCACCACGGGCGGATCGGAGTCGAAGTCGACGACGAAGCCCTCCTCGGGACCGGTCAGACCTTCACCGGCCAGCAGGACACCGGCCTTGATTAGCTCTTCGTTGTAGCGGCCCATCGAGGCAATGATCTCGTTGAAATCGACGTTCGCCTCCTCCATCGCGGCTTCGGCTTCGGGGGTGGACCGCATGATCATCATGTAGCGCGCCATCTCTGTCTCCTTCTTCAGTGGGGAAGGGGCCCGTCCATCGTGCCCTCGTTGACACGTCGAACGGCAGATGCCGCCAATCGACACGGACCCGAAAAAACTTTTCAGAAATTTTCCCCAAAAAGTGTGCGACCGCAGCGCCCTCGTCGCTCCTACCCGTGAGAGCAGCCCAAACCGGGACGCCACGACCTTCAGGAGAGACCATGGACAGCAACTACGGCCGCCAGCACAGCTACTACGGCTACCCGCAGCCCACCTACGCGCCGGCGCCGCAGCCGCAGAACGCCGGATCCGGGATGAAGCTGGCCGCTGGCGCCCTGGGCGTGCTGGCTGTCGGCATCGTGGCGGGCGCCCTCGCCTTCGGGATGACCAAGAACTCGACCCCGGAGACGACGGCCGCGCAGTCGACGCCCTCCACCGTCGTCAACCTCCCCTCGGAGATCACCCTGCCGACGCTGGGCGATTCGACTTCGAGCGGGCCGGTGGTTGTGAACAACCCGGCGCCGGTGCGCATCACCGTTCCGGGTCAGGGCTCGGTGCAGCTGCCCGCGAGCCCGGCCCCGGCGCAGATCAACCCGGTCCCGGCCAACAATCCCGCTCCGGCCCCGAACAATCCCGGCCCGGCTGGAAACGCCGGTGGCGAGCAGAAGCAGGGTGACGGGCAGAAGCAGACCGACGCGCAGAAGCAGGCCGAGGAAGAGGCCAAGAAGCAGGCCGAGGAAGAAGCGAAGAAGCAGGCCGAGGAAGAGGCGAAGAAGCAGGCCGATGAAGAAGCCAAGAAGAAGGCCGAAGAAGAGGCCGCCAAGAAGAAGGCCGACGAAGAAAAGGCCCAACAGAAGGCACTGCTTCTGCAGCAGGCTCAGTTGCTCCGTCAGAACGCGTCGATCGCCAGTTCCTTTGGTCAGTCGCAGCAGGCGGCTCAACTCATAGCGCAGGCGCAGGCGTTGGAGGCACAAGCCGCAGCGCTGTAGAACCAGGCCCTTCACAGGTCTGGGCCGGGCGCGTCTTGGCCCGTCACGACCGCCGTTCGACCAAGATGTCCTTGTGCCGAACGCTGACCTCGTCGTTCACGGAACAGTGCTCACCGTCGACGAGACGCGACCGACCGCGGAGGCGTTGGCCGTCGCCGACGGACGTGTGGTCGCCGTCGGCGACCGGTCCGACATCGACACCTGGATCGGGCCCAGCACCGAGGTGCACGACATCGGCGCCGGCGCTGTGATGCCCGGGCTGGTGGAAGCACACGGCCACCCGCTGATGGAGGCGATCGTTTTGTCCGACCGCATGGTCGACATCCGGCCGGTGACGCTGCGCGACGCCGACGACGTAATCACCGCGATCCGCGCGGAGGTGACCAACCGTGGCGCCGACGGCGCATATTGCAACGGCTGGGATCCGCTGCTGCAGATCGGACTTCCAGAGCCGACGCTTGCGTGGCTCGACGGCATCGCCGCCGACAGTCCGCTGGTGATCATTCACAACTCGGGCCACAAGGCGTATTTCAACTCTGCGGCCGCCGCGAGGGTGGGGCTGAACCGCGACTCGCCCGATCCGAAGGGCGCCGCTTACGGCCGTGACGCGTCGGGCGAGTTGGACGGCACCGCCGTCGAGACGGGCGCGGTGTTTCCGTTGTTGGCCGGCGCCATCGACCCCAGCGACTACCCGGCGATGCTGCTCGCCGAATGCTCGCGGCTCAACCGCGCCGGATTGACGACCTGCTCGGAGATGGCGTTCGACCCGGTCTTCCGGCCCGTGCTCGCGCAGCTACGCGACAAGCTGACGATAAGGCTTCGCACCTACGAAATGTCCACCGCGGCACTGCATACCGACGAAACCATCGACAACGGTGACGACACGGTGCGCCAGGTCGGCATCAAGATCTGGGTCGACGGCTCGCCGTGGGTGGGCAACATCGACCTGTCGTTTCCCTATCTCGACACCGAAGCCACCCGCATCATCGGTGTCGCGCCGGGCTCATGCGGACATGCCAACTACACCCGCGAGCAGCTCACCGAGATCGTCGAGGCCTACTTTCCGCTGGGCTGGCAGATGGCGTGTCATGTGCAGGGCGACAAGGGCGTCGACACCATCCTTGATGTCTACGAGGAGGCACTGCGCAAGCATCCGAGAACCGATCACCGGCTGCGGCTCGAGCATGTCGGCGCGATCACCGACGACCAACTCCGCCGCGCCGCCGAACTCGGCGTCACGTGCAGCATCTTCGTCGACCAGATCCATTACTGGGGCGACGTCATCGTCGACGGTCTGTTCGGCGCCGAGCGCGGAACCCGGTGGATGCCATGCGGATCGGCCGCCGCCACCGGCATGCGCATCTCGCTGCACAACGACCCGCCCGTCACACCGGAGGAGCCGCTGCGCAACATCAGCGTCGCCGCCACGCGCGTTGCGCCGAGCGGTCGCGTACTCGCACCGCAGGAACGGTTGACGGTCGAGCAGGCGATCCGGGCGCAGACCATCGACGCGGCATGGCAACTGTTCGCCGACGACGTCATCGGTTCGCTCGAAGTCGGCAAGTACGCCGATTTGGTTGTGCTGTCGGGTGATCCGCGCACCATTCCACCCGAGCAGATCGCCGACCTCGAGGTGCGCGCGACGTTTCTGGCCGGCAGGAAGGTCTACGGCGACTGAGCCTTCACCGGGACGGCGATCTCGTTGCGGCGCAGGAACGGCAGTGTCCACGGCGGATCGTAGAACCACGCGACGGGCTCACCGTCCGCCTCGATGCCATTGTCCCGCAACACAGTCAGCAACTGAGAACTCCGTGCCGTCACGGCTGTAGGGCTGCGGTCGCCACCGAACCGCAGCACCGCGACCGTCTGTCCCGGAACCGTCACCAGCGCGACGTTCTCGTCGTCGGGTTCCGGCAGCGTGTCCATCGTCCACTTCGACGGCATGAAGAACCGGATGGTCCACCGATCGCCGGCTGCGCGCGATTGCGCGACCGGCGTCGTCATGGCGATCTCTTCGCGGCCGGACTGCGCCACCGGCGCGGTCATCGCAATGGATTCGGCGCGGTGGTTGGCCCCGAAGATGTAGTTGGCCAGGCGGCGGAAACCGATGTTGCGGGCGCGGTCCTCGTCGGCGGTCACCGTCGTCTCCGCCGCCATCCGCGGACCGTATCGTCGCAACTCGACTCCGTCGCCCAGCGCACTACCGACGTAATGCGGCTCTTCCGTCAGGATCCGGATACCGACCAGCGACAGCGCCGACTCCGCGATCTGGCTGGCTATCTTCGTGATTCGCAAGAGCGGCCTTAATCCTCGACGGACGTCGTGGTCGAAGCCGGCTCGTTCGTCGTCTGCGACCGGACCGGGCTGGGGTAGCGCACGCCGACGTTGGCGACGCCGATGCGATTGTCGCCGTTGTTGAACAGGCCGATGTTGCCGTTACCGGTGTTGCCGACGCCGACGTTGAAGTTGCCGGTGTTGTTCACGCCGAAATTGGCGCTGCCGCTATTGCCGGCGCCGACGTTCAGCCTGCCGTTGTTGCCTGCGCCGACGTTGAGTGTGCCGGTGTTCCGGAGTCCGACGTTGAGCGCGCCGACGTTGTCGGCGCCGAAGTTGCGGACACCGGTGTTGTTGAATCCAACATTGAAGTCGCCGTCGTTGCCGTTACCGATGTTGGCAACAGCGCCGTTGGTGAGGTCGTCGGCGTCGACGTTGTTGAAGCCGATGTTAAAGCTGCCTTCGTTGTCACCGCCGATATTGAAGTTGCCCTCGTTGGTGGTGCCGATGTTGAAGTCGCCGTCGTTGTTCACGCCGATGTTGAAGTTCCCTTCGTTGCCCGCGCCGAGGTTCGGCGTGCCGATCAGCAGGCTGAGCTGGACGCCGGGCGGGACGAACGGTGTGGGCGGAAGCTCCTCGCGCACGCCGACCACCGGGGCGATCGCAGCGTCTGCGCCTGCCGCAATGGCGCGGCCGACCGCGGGCAGCGCGCGTGCGCCCAGATCGGGCGCGGGCAGCGGCAGGACGGCGGCGCCCAGTGAGACGTCGGTCGCGGCCGGCGCCTGCATCGGGGCCGGTGGTGCGACGGAACCTGCGACGACAATTCCGGCGCCCACGGCGGCGACACCCGCGACGAGCCAAGAACGAAGGGAAATATGCATGGGACACCTCACGGCTTGAAGTAGTTAAGTAGCGGGAGGTTGCCCGTACACGAGAGTTCCTAACCCACCAATTTTCGGCCGTTCTCGGATGCCCTCGGCGGTGGTGGATCATGGACGCCGTGCCGTCCATCGGAGACATCGTCGACCGCCTTCACGTCGTCGCCTTGCCGATGCGAGTGAAGTTCCGTGGCATCACCGTGCGCGAGCTCGCGCTCATCGAGGGTCCCGCGGGTTGGGGTGAGTTCGGCGCCTTCCCCGAATACGAGCCCGCGGAAGCGGCGGCGTGGTTGGCGGCGGGGATCGAGGCGGCGTACACAACGCCACCGCCGACCCGGCGCGACCGCATCCCCATCAACGCGACCGTGCCCGCGGTCGACGCAGCGCAGGTGCCCGAGGTGCTCGCGCGTTTTCCGGGGGCCCGCACAGCCAAGGTCAAGGTCGCCGAGCCGGGCCAGACCCTCGCCGACGACGTGGCCCGCGTCAACGCGGTCCGCGAACACGTGCCCACCGTGCGCGTCGACGCCAACGCAGGCTGGAGCGTAGATGAGGCCGAGCAGGCGGCCCGTGCGCTGACCGCCGACGGCCCACTGGAATACCTCGAGCAACCCTGCGCGACGGTGCCCGAGCTGGCCGAGCTTCGCCGGCGAATCGACGTGCCCATCGCCGCCGACGAGAGCATCCGCAAGGCCGACGACCCGCTGCACGTGGTGCGGTCGAAGGCCGCCGACATCGCCGTGCTGAAGGTCGCACCGCTCGGCGGGGTCGCCAAGCTGTTGAGCATCGCCGCGCAGATCGACGTGCCCGTGGTGGTGTCCAGCGCGCTGGATTCGGCGGTCGGCATCGGGCGGGGCCTGCTGGCCGCGGCTGCGCTGCCCGAGCTGCGGCATGCCTGCGGGTTGGGCACCGGCGGCCTGTTCGTCGAGGACGTCGCCGAACCGGTGACGCCCGTGGACGGTCACCTGCCCGTCGTCGCCGTCACTCCGGACCGGGACCGGCTCGCGGCGCTGTCGGCCTCGGCTGAGCGTCGCCAGTGGTGGATCGAGCGCGTCAAGGCCTGCTACGCGTCAGGCCATGCAGATCTCGTGGCCGAGTAGCAGAAACGGCCACAACACCGTCGTCGCGCCGAACGCCGCCAGGTCCGCACCGGCGGGAAGTCTTGTCTCCCAAGCAGTTTCGATCCGCGCGACGTCGTCGACGTTGACGAACGTGAAGACGATCCCGATCAGCAGGTAGGGAATCGACAGCCACATCGCGGTCTCGATGATCGCTTCGACGCTCACCTTTCGGCTGAGCATTCGACGCAGACCGGTCAGCATGGCCGTCACACCAAGCTGCTGCGCGCGCGGACCCGCCGCCGCACGTCGGCCAGCAGGATGTGGCTGCCGCCCTGCCGGATGAACACCGGTATGAAGCGGTTGACGAACGCCACGAAAAGAAACAGCCATTCGAACAGGCGCTGCCTGCCCGGTCCCCATCGCACACCCAAGGCGTCACGGAACACCGGGGCGAGAAAACCGATCGTGAGGAATTTCAACAGCGGCCGGAACGGCAGTCCGACAAGGGGATTGATCATCTTGAGGTTGATCAATTCCATCAGGTAGTCGCGCACGGACGGGTCGATGGCGACCTGCTTGCACGCCTCATCCCAGTAGGCGTCGAAATCGGCGCGGGTCGGCGGCCACTGATCCTCGGTCACCTGCAGCGTCGTGCCGAGCGTCCATGACGAGCGATAGAACCGCTGGGCCTGCTCCGGTGTCATCTCGCCGCGCAGCAGCGTGTAGGTGTCTTCCAGCCCGACGAAAAGGCATGCGGCCACCCACATCTGCAGGTCTCGGTCGAATGCGTTGTAGCGCACCGGGCTTCGCGGAGTGGAGATCACCTGGCGGTGTGCCTCGTCGACCGCCTCGCGGAAGGCGGCGCGGTCCTCGTCGGTGCCGAACACCGCGACGGCCAGGTACTGCGAGGTCGTGCGCAGGCGCTTCCAGGGGTGCTTGAGGATGCTTCCGGAGTCGACCTTGCTCTCCGCGACGCCGTAACCGACGCCGGGCCGCGCCAACTGCATGACGACATTGGCCGCCGCGGCCGCGAACGACCAGAAGTCCATCGCGTCCTTGACCGAGAGCTCGGCGTCGGGATCCCAGCGCGCCGTGCGCCTCGTGACCGAGATGCGGGTTTCGGTCATGCCATGCACACATCCGAAAACAGCAGCACGGGCCAACTCACGATCGACCCGAGAAACGACACCAGTCGATCGACGTCGCTCATGTCGTCCAGGTGGTCGGTGTGCGTCAACGACCAGATCACCCCGATCACCAGGTAGGGGATGGCGGCGAGCACCGCCGTCCCGATCCATTCGGCAATCGTCATGTCGAAGCCGAGAAACTTGCGCAGCGTCGCGAGCACCCTCCTATGTTAATGAGCATTCCGCGCTGGGCAGGGCGTTTAGCAACATCGTGACGATGTCCTAATTTGTGGGGTACATGGCGTAGACGACATGGGCGGCGGTGGCGAACACTTATCAGCGTGATGCGATCGGTGGTGATCCTCGGCTATCCCGGCATCCAGGCGCTCGACGTCGTCGGGCCGTTCGACGTGTTCACCGCCGCGACGCTGAACCTCGCAGCCACCGGACGCCCCGACGACGGATACGCGGTGACGCTCGCGGCGGCAGGCGGCGGCACCGTCACCACCGGAACCGGGCTCGCGCTCGTCGCCGAACCGTTGCCCGCGCCCGACGGCGGCATCGACACGGTGGTGCTGCCCGGCGGCTGGGGCGTCGACGACGCCCGCAAGAACCCCGACGTCGTCGACTGGGTCAAGGCCGTCGCGGGCAGCGCGAGACGCATCGTCACCGTCTGCACGGGCACCTTCCTGGCCGCGCAGGCCGGGCTGCTCGACGGCTGCCGGGCCACCACGCACTGGGCGTACGCCAATCGGCTGGCCCGGGAATTCCCGTCGGTGACAGTGGATTCCGACCCGATCTTCGTACGTAGTTCGCCAACGGTGTGGACCGCGGCCGGCGTCACAGCGGGCATCGACCTCGCGCTGTCGCTGGTCGAGGAGGACCACGGCACAGAGGTCGCGCAGACCGTCGCACGCTACCTGGTGCTGTACCTGCGTCGGCCCGGCGGGCAGAGCCAATTCGCCGCCCCGGTGTGGATGCCCCGCGCGAAACGCCCGACGATCCGCGACATTCAAGAGGCCATCGAGGCCGAACCCGGTGCAGCGCACAGCATCCCGGAACTGGCACGCCGCGCGGCGATGAGCCCGCGGCATTTCACCCGCGTCTTCACCGAGGAAGTCGGCGAAGCGCCGGGTGCCTACGTCGAACGCATCCGCACCGAGGCTGCCCGTCGACAACTGGAGGAGACGGATGACACCGTCACCGTCATCGCGGGCCGCTGTGGCTTCGGTACCGCTGAAACACTGCGCCGCAATTTCGTTCGGCGGCTGGGCATCTCGCCCGACCAATACCGCAAGGCCTTCGCCTTCGCCTAGCGGAGGTTAGAGGA
Source organism: Mycolicibacterium agri (assembly GCF_002553505.1). Taxonomy (GTDB): domain Bacteria; phylum Actinomycetota; class Actinomycetes; order Mycobacteriales; family Mycobacteriaceae; genus Mycobacterium; species Mycobacterium agri. Next base: position 99,139 of record NZ_PDCP01000013.1, read on the forward strand.
GAATTCGCATGCAGATCGCCATCGTGATGTACCCGGGCTTCACCGCGCTGGACTTCATCGGCCCCTACGAGAGCCTGCGCTGGTTGCCCGACGCCGAAGTGCGGTTCGTGTGGCATCAGCCGGGTCCGGTCACGGCCGACTCCGGCGTGCTCGTCATCGGCGCCACCCATTCGTTCGACGAAACCCCGTCGCCCGACATCATTCTGGTGCCCGGCGGCATGACGACGCTGGAGCATGCCCGCGACGAGAAGGTGCTCGACTGGCTGCGCCGCGCGCACGAGACCGCGACCTGGACGACGTCGGTGTGCTCGGGCTCGGTGCTGCTTGCGGCGGCGGGTCTGCTGAAGGGCAAGCGGGCCACCTCGCACTGGGCGGCGCTGTCGGCGCTGAAGGCCCTCGGCGTCACCGCTGTCGGCGACGAACGCATCGTGCACCAGGGTGAGATCGTCACCGCCGCGGGTGTGTCGGCAGGCATCGACCTCGGGCTGTGGCTCGTCGGCGAGATCTCCGGCGAGAACCGCGCCAAGGCAATTCAACTGTCCATCGAGTACGACCCGCAGCCGCCGTTCGACTCCGGCCACATGTCGAAGGCGTCGGCGGCCAGCAAGGCGATGGCCACCGCGTTCATGTCGAAGGATCTGGTCAAGCCCAAGCAGCTGAAGGCCGCGACGGGCCTGATGTGGGACCACGCCATCGAGCGCGCCCGCGCCAAGCGCCGCCGCGGCCGCAAGGCGGTTTCGGCGTGAACAGTGTCGCTCAGCGATACAAACCGCGCCGAGATCGCTAAAGCTGGAAATCGTCGCGCAGCGCGCGCGTCAGCACGGCGTCTCCGACGGGTCGCCAGTTCATCGCCCTCATCGCGGCGTTGCGCAGCCAGATGCCCCACGCCGTGCGCGCGGCGAAGAACGCTATGAATTTGGTTGCGCCGTCCTGCTTTTTCTCGATGAAGCGGTGCAGCCGCGACTCGTAGGCCTGAAAGGCCGAGGCCAGGTCGTTGTCGGTGCGGGCGAGTTCACCGGCTAGCACGTATGCCTCCACCAACGCCAGTCCGGTGCCCTCCCCGGCGAGCAGTGACACGCACGCCGCGGCATCACCGATCAGCGCCACCCGTCCCGCCGTCCAGCGATTCATCCGGATCTGGCTGACCACGTCGATGTAGATGTCGTCCACATCGTCGAGTGCGGCGAGGATCTGCGGCGCCTCCCAGCCCGCGTCGCTGAACTGGTTTCGCAGCAACGCCTTGCCGTCGTCGAGGGTGGTGGGGATGGTCGGTGTCGACGATCGGAAGATGAACAGCACGAGAGTGCGGTCGTCGTTCATCGAGAACCGCCCGATCTGGCGGCCGGGCAGGTTGTGGGTGACGTAGACGAGCTCGTCGCGCGGGCGGTAGTCGTCGAGCACGCAGGCCGCAACCTGACAGCCCAGATAGCGCGCGAATTGAGACTCCGGCCCGAACACGAGTTCCCGCACCGTCGAATGCAGGCCGTCGGCGCCGACGACCATGTCGAACTCGCGTGGACGGCCGTGCCGGAACGTGACCGACACCCCGTCGGAGTGATCCTCGAGTGACGTGATCGAATCGGAATAGATTGTCTCGGCGTCGTTTTCGATTGTCCGATAGATGATCTCCGCTAGATCGCCGCGGGCGACGCTGGTGTAGCGCTCGCCGAGCGTGCGCCGGATCGCGCCGGTGTCGAAGCGCGCGAGGATGCGACCGTCGCCGCCGACCGAGCGCAGTTCGTTGACGCGGTAGCCGACCTTGGTGATGTCGTCGATGACGCCCATCTTCTCGGCGATGTCGTAGCCCAGGCCCCAGAAGTCGACGATGTAGCCGCCGGTGCGGAACGTGGGGGCCGCTTCGATCAGCGTGACGTCGTGGCCGGCTCGCCGCATCCAGTAGGCGAATGCGGGTCCTGCGACACCGGCTCCGCTGATCGCGACTCTCATTCCCGCCACAGTACGATTTCGGCGCGCTCAGCGGCGCGGAGCGCACGTTAGCGCGCCGAAATCGCTTTAGTAGCGTCGTCGGGGTGAACCTCGCTTACGACGATCGTGGCAACGGCGACCCGGTGCTGTTCATCGCGGGTCGCGGGGGAGCGGGCCGCACCTGGCATCTGCACCAGGTCCCGGAGTTCCTGCGGGCCGGTTACCGGACGATCACGTTCGACAACCGCGGCATCGGCGCCACCGAGCAGGCCGACGGCTTCGGCATCGAGCAGATGGTCGCCGACACCGCGGCGCTGATCGAGAAACTCGACGCCGCGCCCGCCCGCATCATGGCCGTGTCGATGGGCTCGTTCATCGCCCAGGAGCTCATGGTGGCCCGCCCCGAGCTGGTGCGGTCTGCAGTGCTGATGGCCACCCGCGGCCGCCACGACCGCATCCGCGACTTCTTCCGCATCGCCGAGCGCGACCTGGACGCGTCTGGCATCGAGCTGCCGCCCACCTTCGACGCCAAGATCCGGCTGCTGGAGAGCTTCTCGCCGAAGACGCTCAACGACGACAACGCCATCCGCGACTGGATCGACATGTTCACCATGTGGCCCACCAAACCGACGCCGGGGCTGCGGGCCCAGCTGGAGGTCGGGCCGCAGGAGAACCGGCTGCCGGCCTACCGCAGCATCACGGCCCCGGCGCTGGTCATCGGGTTCGCCGACGACATCGTGCTGCCGCCGCACCTGGGCCGCGAGGTCGCCGAGGCCATGCCGAACGGGCGCTATCTGGAGATTCCCGACACCGGCCATCTCGGATTCTTCGAAAAACCGCAGGTGGTCAACGCGGCGGCCCTGGAGTTTTTCGCCGAATAGGCTGTAGTGGTGAACCCGTCCACTGCGCAGGCGCGCGTCGTCGTCGACGAACTGATTCGCGGCGGCGTGCGCGACGTCGTGCTGTGCCCTGGGTCGCGCAATGCGCCGCTGGCGTTCGCGCTGCACGACGCCGACCGCGCCGGCCGGATCCGGCTGCACGTGCGCATCGACGAGCGCACCGCGGGTTACCTCGCGATCGGTCTCGCGGTGGCCGAAGGGGCCCCGGTGTGCGTGGCGATGACGTCGGGCACCGCGGTGGCCAACCTCGGCCCCGCCGTCGTGGAGGCCAACTATGCGCGGGTGCCGCTGATCGTGCTGTCGGCCAACCGGCCATACGAGCTGCTGGGCACCGGCGCCAACCAGACCTTCGAACAGCTCGGGTACTTCGGCACCCAGGTGCGGGCCAACATCAGCCTCGGCCTCGCGGAAGAGGCGCCGGAGCGGATGGACGAGCTCAACGCCCAATGGCGGTCGGCGACGTGCCGAGTGTTGGTGGCCGCCACCGGTGCTCGCACGGCGAACGCGGGTCCCGTGCAGTTCGACATCCCGCTGCGCGAGCCGCTGGTGCCCGACTCCGAAACGGGCTCGGCGCAGCCCTACGCGCCGGAGGGCAGGCCGGGCGGCAAGCCGTGGACCTACACCCCGCCGGTGACGTTCGACCAGCCGCTCGACATCGACCTGACGCAGGACACGATCGTCATCGCCGGGCACGGCGCGGGCAGGCATCCGAACCTCGCGGGGCTGCCGACGGTTGCCGAGCCGACCGCGCCGCCCGCGGACAACCCGCTGCATCCGCTGGCGCTGCCGCTGCTGCGCCCGCAGCAGGTGATCATGCTGGGCCGCCCGACGCTGCACCGGCCGGTGTCGGCGCTGCTGGCCGACCCGTCGGTGCCGGTGTACGCGCTGACCACCGGCCCGCGTTGGCCCGATGTGTCGGGAAACTCGCAGGCCACCGGCACCCGCGCGGTGACCAGCGGCGAGCCGAACCCGGCGTGGCTGCGCCGCTGCGCCGCGGTCAACGAGCACGCCTACAACGCGGTGCGCAGCCAGCTGGCGGCCCATCCGCTGACGACGGGGCTGCACGTGGCCGCCGCGGTGGCCGACGCGCTGCGGCCGGGTGACCAGCTGGTGCTCGGCGCGTCCAACCCGGTGCGGGATGCGGCCCTGGTCGGGCTGCACACCCACCACATCAAGGTGCGCTCCAACCGCGGGGTGGCAGGCATCGACGGCACCGTCTCGACGGCCATCGGCGCTGCGCTCGCGCACGACCTGACCGGCGGGCGGACCGTCGCGCTGATCGGCGACCTGACGTTCGTGCACGACAGCTCGGGCCTGTTGATCGGGCCGACGGAGCCGACGCCGCGCAACCTGACGATCGTGGTGTCCAACGACAACGGCGGCGGCATCTTCGAGCTGCTCGAGCAGGGCGACCCGCGGTTCTCCGATGTGTCGTCGCGGATCTTCGGCACCCCGCACGACGTCGACGTCGGCGCGTTGTGCCGCGCCTATCACGTGGAAAGCCGGCAGATCGAGGTCGGGGATTTGGGGGCCGCCCTCGACGAGCCGTTCGAAGGCATGCGGGTGCTGGAGGTGAAGGCGGACCGGTCGTCGTTGCGCGCGCTGCACGCGTCGATCAAGGCGGCGCTGTGATCAAGCGCTTCACGGCGTGGGTCAAAGGCGTTGTCACGCTATTGATTCCGCACCTGTATGGCCAGCCCGGCGAAACCCGCACCGAACGCATCTTCCGGCGCATCCGCATCGGCGTCGTCATCGCGGCTTGCCTGGTGACGTTGCAGTCGCTGCTGCTCGTACTCGGCGCGTGGCGCAACGACCGGCAGATCGAACACAACATGGGCGTGGCCGCCGCCGAGGTGCTCAGCGCAGGGCCGCGACGTTCCACGATCGAGTTCGTCACGCCGGACCGCGTCACGTATCGGCCCGAGTTGGGTGTGCTGTATCCCTCCGAATTGGACACGGGGATGCGGATTTACGTCGAGTACGACAAGAACAATCCCGACCTGGTGCGGGTGCAGGACCGCAACGCGGCGCTGGCGATCATCCCGGCAGGCTCGATCGCTGTGGTGGGCTGGCTGATCGCCGCGGCGGCGTTGACGGGGTTGGTGTTTCTGGAACGACGGCTGACGCGTCAGGCCGACGACATCAAGGTGTCGAGCCAGTCGTCGTCTTGAATGTTGATTTTCTCTTGCATGTCGAGGTCGTAAACCGTTGGGGTGCCGGTGGTTATCGGGTCCACGCCGATCAGCGCCCCGTAGTTGAAGATGGCGGCCTCCGCGATGTCGACGTTCGGCGCGACTTCGCCGTCGCCGATCTGGGCTGCCACGTCGTCGGGCATACCGGCGGCCTTGGCCATGTCTGCCATGTCAGCGTCGCTCGGCCCAGGCCCACCGGGATCCTGGTTGGCCCATAGTTCTTGCACGAACCGCTGGAACTCCGGGCCCGTCGCGAAGTCGCCGTCGGCGGCTTCCGCGGGTACGCCGACGGCGAGGAACATCGCGTTGGCCACCCGCGCGGAATGCCCGTCGGTGTAGCCCTCGTCGAGGAACGTCAACGGCCGATACGTGACGGCGAGCTGGCCGAGGTTGATGTAGCGGTGGATGTCGTCGCCGAACTCGGCCTGGAAATCGGCGCAGTGCGTGCACTGCGGCTCGGTGTACACCTCGAGCTGCACGGGGGCGTCGGGGTACCCGGCGACGATGCCCGAGCCGTCCTCGCTCAACCCCAGCGGAGGCTGCCGCAGATCCTGCACCGCGGTGCCGGTGACCTCGGTGGTGCAGCCCGCCGCGGCGAGCAGCACGGCTGCTGCCGCGGCCACCACCGCACGAGGTAATCGCATGTCAACCGCCCTTCCCTGGTGCGCAGAATACCGCCGAAGCGGGTCGATGTTCCGGCTGCCGGGCACGAGAACTTTATGTGCCGGATGCCCCGTCGCAACCTCGGGGACAGCCGGCGATGAAACCCTTGCGGTGTGCGCATCGCCATCGTCGCAGAGTCCTTCCTCCCGAACGTCAACGGCGTCACCAACTCGGTGCTGCGGGTGGTCGAGCACCTGCGCCACCGCGGGCATGAGGTCCTCATCATCGCCCCGGACACGCCGCGCGGGCAGCCGCCGGCCGAGCGGCTGCACGACGGAGTGCGCGTGCACCGGGTGCCGTCGCGGATGTTCCCGAAGATCACGTCGCTGCCGCTGGCCGTGCCGCGGCCCCGGCTGGTCGGCGTGCTTCGGGGATTCGACCCCGACGTCGTCCACCTCGCTTCGCCGGCGCTGCTCGGCTTCGGCGGCCTGCACGCCGCCCGGCATCTCGGCGTACCGACCGTAGCGGTGTTCCAGACCGACGTCGCGGGCTTCGCGGCCAGCTACGGCATGGGCGTCGCCGCGCGGGCGGCGTGGGCGTGGACCCGCCACCTGCACGGCCGGGCGGACCGGACGCTGGCGCCGTCCACGGCGGCGATGCAAAGCCTTGCGCAGCAGCGCATTCCGCGGGTGTACAAGTGGGCCCGCGGCGTCGACATCACCGGTTTCGTGCCGTCGGCCCGCGACGGGAACCTCCGCAGGGCGTGGTCACCCGACGGCAAGCCGATCGTCGGGTTCGTCGGCAGGCTGGCGCCCGAGAAGCACGTCGAACGGCTGGCACCGCTGGGCCGTCGCGAAGACGTGCAACTGGTCATCGTCGGCGACGGCGTCTCGCGCGCAAAGCTTGAAAATGCCTTGCCGACAGCGGTGTTCACCGGTGCACTCTACGGCGAGGACCTGGCCGCCGCCTACGCCAGCATGGATGTCTTCGTCCATCCCGGCGAGCACGAGACGTTCTGTCAGGCCGTGCAGGAGGCTTTGGCGTCGGGCGTCCCGGTAATCGCACCGGATGCCGGCGGCCCGCAAGATCTGGTGGCGCCCATGCACACCGGGCTGCTGCTTCCTGTCGACTCGTTCGAGGCGCTGCTGTCGGGAGCGGTCGACCACCTGCTCGCCGGGCGGGCGCGGTATTCAGCCGCGGCGCGCCGCAGTGTGCTCGGCCGGACCTGGCCGGCGATCTGCGACGAATTGATCGGCCACTACGAGTCGGTGCTCGGCGTCCGCGGCCGGGTCGCGGCCTGAGCATCGTCGCCGTCCTTGTCACGACTCAGCTGCGGTATCAGCCCGCCGGCCAGGATGTACTTCGCCTGCCGCGGTGAAAGCCGGTGGCGCACCTGGAAGGACGAGTTCTTGGTGACGTTCTCCACCGTGATCGGATCGGTGCCGTTGACGGCTTCGTGGAGATTGCTCAGCTTCAACGTGTCGTCCTGGTCGATACCGTCATAATCGGCGCTGTCGATGAATTCCAGGGCCAGGACGCCGAAGTTCGCGAGATTCTGCCAGTGGATGCGGGCGAACGACTTCGCGATGACCACGCGTAAGCCCAAGTGCCGCAGGGCGATCGCGGCGTGCTCGCGCGACGAGCCCTGGCCGTAGTTTTCGCCGCCGACGACGATGTGCCCGGTGTCCTGCGTGTCCAGCGCCCGCTGCGGGTAGGTCTCATCGATCTGGGTGAAGCTGAAATTGGCCAGCTTCGGGATGTTGGATCGGTAGGGCAGCGCTCGCGCGCCCGCAGGCGAGATCTCGTCGGTCGAGATGTTGTCGCCCACCTTGAGCAGAACCGGCGCCTCGAGTTCGTCGAGCAGTGGCTCCGGGTCGGGCAGCCGCGAGATGTTCGGACCCTTGACGGGTGTGATGCGTTGCGCCTCTTCGACTTCCAGCGGCGGCACCAGCATCGCCGTGTTGACGCTGTGCTTCTTCGGCAGGTCCAGCGTCGGGTACTTCACACCCTCGGCGCGGGCCCATTCCCGCGGGTCGGTGATCACGCCGGTCAGCGCCGACGCAGCCGCGGTTTCCGGCGAGCACAGCCACACCTTGTCCTCTTTGGTGCCCGACCGGCCGGGGAAGTTGCGGGGCATGGTGCGCAGCGAGTTGTGCCCCGTCGCGGGCGCCTGACCCATGCCGATGCAGCCCATGCAGCCGGCCTGGTGGATGCGCGCGCCACCGACGACCAGGGCTGTGGTCGCGCCCATCAGCGTCAGGTCGGTCAGGATCTGCCGCGACGTCGGGTTGACGTCGAAGCTCACCTCGGGTGAGGTCTGGCGGCCCTCGACCATCGCGGCCGCGATGGCGAAGTCGCGCAGGCCGGGATTGGCGCTCGACCCGATCACCACCTGCCCGATCTTCTCGCCCGCGACCTCGCGCACCGGCACCACGTTGCCTGGCGATGACGGCTTGGCGATCAACGGTTCGAGGTCGGACAGGCCGATCGCCTCGTCGATGTCGTACTCGGCCCCTTCATCGGCGACGAGCTCGACCCACTCGTCCGCGCGGTCCTCGGCCCGCAGAAACTCGCGAACCGCGTCGTCGCTGGGAAACACCGTGGTGGTGGCGCCGAGCTCGGCGCCCATGTTCGCGATGACATGCCGGTCCATCGCGGTCAGGCTGGCCAGCCCCGGCCCGTAGTACTCGATGATGCGGTTGACTCCGCCCTTGACGTCATGGCGGCGCAGCATCTCGAGGATGACGTCCTTGGCCGAACACCATTCCGGCAGCGCACCGTCGAGCCGCACGCCCCACACCTCGGGCATCCGGAAGTGCAGCGGCCTGCCGGTGATCGCGACGGCGACCTCCAGACCGCCGACGCCGATCGCGAGCATGCCCAGCGACCCGGCGGCCGGGGTGTGCGAGTCGGACCCGACCATCGTCTTGCCGGGGATGCCGAAGCGCTGCATGTGCGTCGGATGCGACACCCCGTTGCCGGGTTTGGAGAACCAGAGCCCGAACCGCTGCGCGGCGGTGCGCAGATACTCGTGGTCTTCGGCGTTCTTCTCGTCGGTCTGCAGCAGGTTGTGATCGACGTACTGCACGCTGACCTCGGTGCGCGCGGTGTCGAGGTCGAGCGCCTCCAGTTCCTGCATCACCAACGTGCCGGTGGCGTCCTGGGTCAGCGTCTGGTCGATGTGGATGGCGATCTCTTCACCGGGCGTCATCTCGCCGGACACGAGATGCGACTCGATCAACTTCTGGGTGACATTGGCGGGCATCGAGAACTCCTACCGCTTTTGGTTGGCCCTGTTCTCGTCTTGCCCGATTGAGCCGCCGTCAAACGATGACTACGCCCCCAGCGTGCGCTGAATATCGGGCTTCATCGCGTTCAGCTGCGCAGTCCAGTAGGCCCAGCCGTGGATGCCGTTGGGCGGGAAATTGAACGTGCCGTTGTGTCCGCCTGCTGACTGGTAGGCCTGCTCGAAGGCGTGGTTGCTGTCCTGGGTGAGGCCTTCGAGCACCTCGCCAGGGACGTCGCCTGCGCCGCCGAGGTCGCCGGGCGTGCCGTTGCCGGTGTACACCCAGATCCTGGTGCCGTTGGCGGCCAGGCGGCCCGCCTGCAGTGTCGGGTCGTTACGCTGCCATGCGGGACCGCCGCCCGGTCCCCACATCGCGTTTGCGTCGAAACCGCCCGCATCGCGCATCGCGAAGCCGACCAGGGTGGGCCAGATGCCTTGGGACAGGTTCAAAAAGCCTGACAGTGAAGCCGCGTAGCTGAATTGGTCGGGATGGTAGGCGGCCAGAATGAGCGCCGCGCTACCCGACATCGACACTCCCACCACGGCGTTGCCGGTCTGCGAGATGCCCTTGTTGGCGGCCAGGTAGGCAGGCAGCTCCGATGTCAGGAACGTCTCCCACTGGTAGTTGTACGTCGTGCCGTTGCCGACTGCCGGCGCCTGCCAGTTGGTGTAGAAGCTGGACATGCCGCCGACGGGCATGACCACGGAAAGCCCTGAGTGGTAATAGCTTTCGAACGCCGGTGTCTCGATGTCCCAGCCGTTGTTGTCGTCGCGTGCCCGCAGGCCGTCGAGCAGGTAGACCGCATGCGTGCCGCCGCCCTGGAAACGCACGGGGATGTCGCGGCCCATCGCGGTAGACGGCACCATCAGCGTTTCGACCGGCAGGCCGGGACGCGAATACGCCGATGCCGTCGCCGAGCCGCCGGCGATCGCGATGAGCGCCGGCAGCATCAGCGCCGCCGAAATGCCCGCCGTCAGCCGACTCACCCACCTGGGAACATTCATCGTTGTTGCACATCCTTCGTCGGCGGACAGCACGGCCCGCGCCTTCATGGGTTGAAATGACATGCCAGCGTGGGCTGGGCATGCGGAACGGGGACGCGGCGTTGCGCCGGAGCGGGTTCAGCCCTGCGCGAGAACCGCGACGGGCTGCCACTCCTCCCACGTCTTGAGCCGGTTCTCGTAGTCGGCCTTGGCCAGCGTCAGCGGCAGCTCACCGAAGAACACCCGCAGCGGCGGGTTCTCGGCGTCGACGACCTTCATCAGCGCCTGCGCCGAGGCCTTCGGGTCGCCGGACTTCGACACCCGCTGGGCGCGGGCCCGCTCGGCTTCCTCGCGGGCTTCGTTGTAGTCGGGCAGCTGCTGTGACCGCTTGGCCGACGGTCCGGCCCAGTCGGTGGAGAATCCGCCCGGCTCGATCAACGTGACGTGGATGTTGAACGACGCGACTTCCTGCGCCAGCGTCTGCGAGAAGCCCTCGAGCGCCCACTTGGAGGCGTGGTAGATGCCGACGTTCTGGAACGCGACGATGCCGCCGATCGACGACACCTGGATGATGTGCCCGCTGCGCTGGGCGCGCAGGTAGGGCAGCGCCGCCTGGGTGACCCACAGCGCGCCGAACACGTTCGTCTCGAACTGGTCGCGGGCCTCCTGCTCGGTCAGCTCCTCGATGAAGCCGAAGTGCCCGTAGCCGGCGTTGTTGACGACGATGTCGAGCCGGCCGAAGTGGTCGTGGGCCTGCTTGACCGCGGCGAAGTCGGCCTCGCGGTCGGTCACGTCCAGCTGAATCGGCAGCAGCGCGTCGCCGTACTTGTCGACGAGATCAGCCAGGGTCGCGGTGTCGCGTGCGGTCGCGGCGACCTTGTCGCCCCGCTCGAGGGCCGCGATCGTCCACTCACGGCCGAAGCCTCGGGATGTACCGGTGATAAACCAAACTTTGTCAGCCACGTGTAGGTGAATGCCCGCTGCGGCACTCCCCATTCCCGAAGTCAGCATGTTCACAGGTAGCGTCGCGGTCGTGAGCAGGGCGTCGCTGGACAAAGACCCGCGGGAAGTGGCGTCGATGTTCGACGCCGTGGCACGCCGCTACGACCTGACCAACACGGTGTTGTCGCTGGGGCAGGACAGGCTGTGGCGGCGCGCGACGCGGTCGGCGCTGGGCATCGGCCCCGGCGACAGGGTGCTCGACCTGGCGGCGGGCACGGCGGTGTCGACGGTGGAACTGGCGCGGTCGGGCGCGTGGTGCGTGGCCGCGGACTTCTCGGTGGGCATGCTCGCGGCCGGCGCGGGCAGGCCGGTGCCGAAGGTGGCCGGTGATGCGACGCGGTTGCCGTTCGCCGACGAGGTGTTCGACGCGGTGACGATCAGCTTCGGGCTGCGCAACGTCGTCGACCACGCCGCGGCGCTGCGCGAGATGGCGCGGGTGACGCGGCCGGGCGGGCGGCTGGTGGTGTGCGAGTTCTCGACGCCGACGAACCGGCTGTTCGCCACCGGGTACAAGGAATACTTGATGCAGGCGCTGCCGCGGATCGCGCGGCGGGTGTCGTCGAATCCGGATGCGTATGTGTATCTCGCAGAGTCGATTCGCGCCTGGCCGGATCAAGCCGCCCTGGCGCGCCAGATCTCGGATGCGGGTTGGTCGGCGGTGCGCTGGCGCAACCTGACCGGCGGCATCGTCGCGCTGCACGCCGCCGTCAAGCCGCAATAACTCTTCCCCCTTTTTCGGCGAGCCCCTTTCCCCCTCTTCCGGCGAGCGTGCGTGTCTGCAGGCGACACGCCGTACAAATAGCGACGTTTGCGCACGCTCGCGCGAGCTCGTTGCGCACAGGTCCCTTGCGGTCAGCCACTGAACATTTGCGCACCGTCGGGAGAGAACTTCGAATAGCTCTGCCAGGCAATGCAATTGGCGCGCATGCACTAACTTCTCTGGCTGCGACGTGTCGACGGCTTTCATCGCAAGGGCACCTCCGCGCGTACATCGCCATCGCCGAGACTGCAGAAGCCTTGAAGAGTTTCCCGAAAAACGGTTGCGCCACAATTGATGTCGCAGCGTGACCGCATTTGAGCCGATACACCGCGACCGCTGCAACCAACCTCGCGTGAGCGTGCGCAAACGCCGGAAAATCAACGGCGTGTCGGCTTCAGACACGCACGCTCGCGCAAAAAAAGAAACGGGGTCAGGTGAAGGGGGGACGGTGGTCCAGGCGGCGCGAACCTGCGCCCGCGGTCCGCCATACCCGCGCGATCCAATCGGCGTCCTCGTCGGTGACGAGGTTGCCCATCACCCGTACCGCGATGTTCATCAACAACTTCGATCGCATCGACACTCCGCCGAACGACGCCAGGAATCGGGGCATCATGATCAGCAGCGCGAGGCGGCGCGCGACGGAGAAGCTACGGCCATAGTGCTGCTGCAGGACCGACGGCCATGCCGTCGTCAGGTCGCGGGTGTCGAGCATCTCGGCGGCGAGCCTGCCGGTCTCCAACCCGTAGTCGATGCCTTCGCCGTTGAGCGGGTTCACACAGGCGGCGGCGTCGCCGATCAGCATCCAGTTGGGGCCCGCGACGCCTGACACGGCGCCGCCCATCGGCAGCAGCGCCGACAGGCCGAGTTGCGGGTCGCCGACAAAGCCCCACTCCTCGCGGCGCAACGACGCGTAGTACGACATCAGCGGGCGCAGCGCGGCATCCGCGGGCCGCTTGGAGGTGGCCAGCGCGCCGACGCCGATGTTCACGTTGCCATTGCCCAATGGGAAGATCCATCCGTAGCCGGGCAGCACCGAACCCTCGGGCGACCGCAGCTCCAAGTGCGACGTGATCCACGGCTCGCCGGCCCGCGGCGAGGCGATGTAGCCACGAACGGCCACCCCGTACACCGTGTCCTTGTGCCACCGGCGACCCAGCACGCGGCCGAGGGTCGAGCGGGCCCCGTCGGCGACGATCAACTGCGAGCACGCGACCTCGCCGCCGGAATCCAAGAGCACCGACGCCACCCGCCCCGCCGAATCATGCTGAACCGAAACGGCTTTGACGCCCAGCATCATCTTCGCGCCGTCGTCGACGGCCACCAGGCGAATGCGGTCGTCCAGCTCGGTGCGCGGCACCGCGCTGCTGGTGGCCGGAAACGACGGGCCGGGCCACGCGATCTCCACGTCGGCGCCGAATCCCGACATGCGCAGCCCGTGGTGGGCGATCCTGCCGTCGAGCCACGGGCCCAGGCCGAGCAACCGCATCTCGGCAACGGCGCGCGGGGTCAGGCCGTCGCCGCAGGCCTTGTCGCGCGGAAACTGCGCGGAGTCGATCACCAGCACGTCGCGCCCGTTGCGGGCGGCCCACGCGGCCGCCGCCGAACCCGCGGGTCCCGCCCCGACGACCACCACGTCGGCCCTGATGCTCATGGTTCCCAGTATGTTGGCAGGGTGAGGACACCGGCGAGCGTGGTCGCAGGCGTGGACTTCGGAGACCCCGCCTTTGCGCAGGAAGTCCGCGACGGCGTGGCCCGCATCGAGGATCTGATGGCCACTGAGCTCGGCAAAGCCGACGAGCTGATGGCCGAGGCCGTGCAGCACCTGTTCCAGGCCGGCGGCAAGCGGTTCCGCCCACTGTTCACCGTGCTGTCAGCCCAGCTCGGGCCCGACCCCGACAATTGGCAGGTCACCGTCGCCGGCGCGGTCATCGAGCTTGTGCACCTGGCCACGCTGTACCACGACGACGTGATGGACGAGGCGCAGGTGCGTCGCGGCGCGCCCAGCGCGAACGCCCGGTGGAGCAACAACATCGCGATCCTGGCCGGCGACTATCTGTTCGCGACGGCCTCGCGGCTGGTGTCGCGGCTCGGCCCGGACGCCGTGCGGGTCATCGCCGACACGTTCGCCCAGCTCGTCACCGGCCAGATGCGCGAGACCCGCGGCGCCGCCGACCACGTCGACTCCGTCGAGCACTACCTCAAGGTCGTCTACGAGAAGACCGCCTGCCTGATCGCGGCGTCGGGACGGTTCGGCGGCACCTTCTCCGGCGCCGACGAGGAGCAGATCGAGCGGCTCAGCCGCCTCGGCGGCATCGTCGGCACGGTCTTCCAGATCTCCGACGACATCATCGACATCGACAGCGACCCCGACGAGTCGGGCAAAGTTCCCGGCACCGATCTGCGCGAGGGCGTGCACACCCTGCCGGTGCTCTACGCGCTGCGGGAAACCGGGCCCGACGCCGACCGGCTGCGCGAGTTGCTGGCGGGTCCCGTCGACAACGACGACGATCTGGCCGAGGCGTTGACCCTGCTGCGCCGGTCCAAGGGGATGACGCAGGCCAAGGAGACCGTCGCCCGCTACGCCGCCCAGGCCAGTGACGAGCTGGCGAACTTGCCCGACAAGCCGGGCAGGCAGGCGCTGGCTTCGCTGGTCGAGTACACCGTCCATCGGCACGGCTGAGACCCGGCCGAGGAACCTGGAGCGGCCCGATGCGCGTTGAGGAAGCGAAGACTTTCCCCGCGAAATATCCCGCGAGGAGCGGAGACCTTTCAGGAGGACGCTGATGACCTGGCATCCGCACGCCAACAGGTTCAAGACATTCTTGCTGCTGGTGGGCATGTCGGCGCTGATCGTGTTCATCGGCGCGCTGTTCAAGAACACCGCGATCCTTGGCTTGGCGGTGCTGTTCGCCGTCGGCATGAATGTCTACGTCTACTTCAACAGCGACAAGCTGGCGCTTCGGGCCATGCACGCACAGCCGGTCACCGAGGTGCAGGCGCCGTTCATGTACAAGGTGGTGCGCGAGCTGGCCACCGCCGCGCATCAGCCGATGCCGCGCCTGTACATCAGCGACACGGCCAACCCCAACGCGTTCGCCACCGGCCGCAACCCGCGCAACGCGGCGGTGTGCTGCACCACCGGCATCCTGCAGATCCTCAACGAGCGCGAGCTGCGCGCGGTGCTGGGCCATGAGCTGTCTCACGTCTACAACCGCGACATCCTGATCTCGTGTGTGGCAGGCGCGTTGGCGTCGGTGATCACCGCGCTCGCCAACATCGCGATGTTCGCGGGCATGTTCGGCGGAAACCGCGACGGCGCGAATCCGTTTGCGCTGCTGCTGGTTTCGCTGCTCGGTCCGATCGCGGCGACACTGGTGCGGCTGGCGGTGTCGCGGTCGCGGGAATACCAGGCCGACCAGTCCGGCGCCGAGCTGACGGGTGACCCGCTGGCGCTGGCGTCGGCGCTGCGCAAGATCAGCAGCGGCGTCGAGCGCGCTCCGCTGCCGCCCGACCCGCAACTGGCCGATCAGGCGCACCTGATGATCGCCAGCCCGTTCCGGTCCGGCGAGCGGATCGGCAAGCTGTTCTCGACGCACCCGCCGATCGAGGACCGCATCCGCAGGCTGGAAGCGATGGCCGGCCGCGGGCCCGGCATGTACTGACCAACTGGGTGGTGCGCGCGCGGATCGCACCCCTTAGGGTGTGGTCCGTGCTGAACAGAACTCTGGTCGGCGTACTGGGGGTCGCGGGGGCGATGGTTTTTGGTGCGCCCGGTTTCGCTGCCGCAGATCCGCCACCCGCGCCCAACATCAACGCGTTCCCCTCGGAGCGACCGTCGGAGTATGCGGTGCAGGACGGCGCCTGGTACGCGTTCACCGTGCCCGGCGGTGTCACTTGCGTGTTGGACAAGCAATCCGGCGGGTACGGCTGCAGCGGCCCGATTCCGGCCGCCCCGGGCGGCGCCAACATGGTGACCGCCCCGGCGACGGGGGCGCCCGGTTTCGCGACGTCGGCCCGCCCGCTGTACGGGGTCGTCGAGGGGGCCAAACCACTGCCGCCCAACACCCGGCTGAGTTTCCGCACGGTCAGCTGCGGCACCGACGGCGTGGTCACGACGTGCCTGAACAGCGCAGATCAGTCGGGCTTCGTGCTGAGCCCCGCGGGCAGTTACACGTTCGGCTAGAAACCTCTGCCGTTAACTTCTGCAACATTTAAGCTGTGCCCGTGCGCAGCAGAGTGATCGTGATGGGCGCTGCGGCGCTGGCCGCCGGCGCCGCTGTCGTTGTGCCGGGTGTCGCGGCCGCCGAGCCGACCGAGCCGCCGCCCCCGCCGCCGCCCAACGTGAACGCGTTCGAACCCGTGAAGCCGTCGGAGTTCGCGGTTTACGACGGGGCGGCCTACGCGTTCACCACACCCGACGGGCTGACCTGCATGCTGCAACGCTCGGGCGGATACGGCTGCAGCGGCGTGATTCCCGGCGCCCCGGAGGGCGCGAATCTGGTCAGCGGCGCGATCGGCGGGGTGCCCGGCTTCTCCAACGTCGTGGCCAACCCGTTCGCCAATGCCGGTGACATCAAGCCACTTCCGCCGAATGCGCGGCTGTCCTACCAGACGTTGAGTTGCGGCACGGACGGCAGCACCACGTCGTGCGTGGACAGCAGGAACCAGTCCGGTTTCGTCATCAGCCCCGCGGGCAGCTTCATCCTCAACGCGGTCAACCCGCTCGTGGACCGGCCTGAGGGCACCAACCCGTACTTCAACTAGCCAACCAGCTCTAGAAGCCCGGGCCGTGCACCTCGTGTCCGGGCTTCTCGGCGGCCAGCCCGCGGTAGGCCTGCTCGACGGTGGAGCCGTGGTTGACCACGGCGTCGACCTCGCGGGCGATGGGCATGGTCAGCCCGTATTTCTCGGCGAACTCCATGACGACGCTGGCGGCCTTGACGCCCTCGGCCACCTGGTTCATCGACGCGATGATCTCGTCGATCTTCTTGCCGGCGCCGAGCTGCTCACCGACATGGCGGTTGCGGCTGCGCTGCGACGTGCACGTCACGATCAGGTCGCCCATGCCGGCCAGCCCGGCGAAGGTGTCGCGGTGACCACCCATCGCCTCGCCCAGCTTTGACATTTCCCGCAGCGCGCGGGCGATCACCATCGCGCGGGTGTTCTCGCCGATGCCCAGCGAGTAGCCCATCCCGACGGCGATGGCGTAGACGTTCTTCAACGCCCCGGCCATCTCCACGCCGACGACATCGTCGGTGGTGTATGTCCGAAAGCGCTTGGTGCGGAACAGGTTCGCGAGGTTGGCGGCCAGATGCTGGTCGGGCATCGCGAGCACGGCGGCGGCGGCATAACCCTCGGCGACCTCGCGGGCGATGTTCGGCCCGGCGAGGATCCCCGCCGGATGCCCCGGCAGCACCTCGTCGACGATCTGGCTCATCCGGTAGTTGGTGCCCTGCTCAAGGCCCTTCACCAGCGACACCACCGGCACCCACGGCCGCAGCTCCTTGGCGAGTTCGGTCAGCACGGCGCGGAACCCGTGCGAGGGCACGCCCATCACGATGACGTCGGCGCATTCGGCGGCCTCGGAGAAGTCGGTGGTGGCCTTCAACGAATGCGCCAGCTCGACCTCGTCGCCGAGGTACTTGCTGTTGCGGTGGTTTTCGTTGATGTCCTTGGCGGTCTCCTCGGAGCGCACCCACTGCAGCGTCGGCCCGCGCCTGGCGCAGATGGACGCGACGGTGGTGCCCCAGGATCCACCGCCGAGGACGACGACTTTCGGTACGCGGAGAGCAGCTGCCATGGCATCAGCGTATTGAACACAGACGCCGTTTCACTGGCAGTTGACGAACTGCGTCGCCGCGGCCCGCCGAAGTTAGCTGGCGGACGCGAATTGGTGCAGTTGACCCCGTCGCGGCGCTGGTAGCGTCACTTGCCAGAAAGGCAGAAAGGCTCCCCCATGCCAGAACCTATTCGGGTCAGTCCGCCGGAGTTGGCCGAGGCGGCCGCACGCGTGCGTGACTACGCCGATCAGCTGCGCGCCGGACACAGTTCCTCTGCGGCGACGGCCGAGGGTGCGCAACCGGGTCTGGTGGGCGAGTCGGCGCGCGCGGTCGACACCAAAGTGGCGCGCTGGCAGGCCACCACCGCCGAGCTGCACCGGGTCTTGTCGTCGCAAGCCGACGCGCTGGCCGGCGCGGCCGAGGCGTACGCCGGCACCGAGGCGCACAACCGCGACGTGATCGCGTCGGTGGATCCGGTCGATCTGTAGGTTTGCATGTCGCTGACCGTCGCAGACGTGATGCGCTGGGATCCCGGCGCGGTGCGGGCCGTGGGGGAGGCCGCCCGCACGCGTGCGCAGACATCGCTGGACGTCGCCAACAGCCTGCCGAAGTTGCCGGAATGGACGGGTCCCGGCGCCGAGGATGCCAAGCGGGCGATCGAGGAGTCGCGTCAGGCGTTGATGAAGGACGCCAACGCGGCGCTGGCTGCCGCGCGGCGGGCGGATGCGGCGGCGGTCAACGTCCAGATCGTCAAGGACAACCTGAAGCAGGTGCTCGACGCGGCGCGCGAGTTCGGCATGATCGTCGATCCTGTCGGCGGCACCGTGCGCCCCGGCCTCGGCGCCTTGGGCACCACGCTGGACTACCAGAACGCCGCCGCCCTGCAGGAGGCGCTGCAACGGGTTCTGACGCAAGCGAATTCGGTCGACGAGCAGCTGGCAGCGGCGATGGACGCGGCCGACGATGTCGTCGAGGTGCCGCCCGAGGCACGGCCGATCCCGTTGCCGCGGCCCGGCGCAACGGCCGAGGAAGTCAACGACTGGTGGAAGTCGTTGAGCCAGAAGGACCGTGAGCGCTTGCTCGCCGAGCATCCGCCGGAACTGGGCAACCTCAACGGAATTCCCGCAGCCGCGCGTGACGCGATCAACCTGGCGGTGCTGACCGACGACCTGAACCGCATCACCGACACCGCGACACAGCACGGGGTTTCGCCGGAACAGGTGCTGGCCAACCCGGGCTTCTACGGGCTGTCGGCCGACGACGTCACGCGCTACACCAACGCGATCAAGGTGAAGGAGGGCCTGGACCATCAGCGCGGCGACGACCCGAACAATCTGCGGCCGGTCATGCTGTGGAAGTACGAGCCACTCGCCGACCGCGGCCAGGGCCGCGCCGCGATCGCGATCAACAACCCCGACTACGCCGACAACACGTCGGTGATCGTGCCCGGTACGGGCAGCAGCGTGCAGGGCGGCTGGCTCAGCGACGGCCACGACGACGCGATCCACCTGTGGGATCAGTCCAATTTCGGCGACCCCGACCACACGCACGCCGTGATCTCGTGGATGGGCTATGACGCCCCGGACGGCTTCAACGACACTCGCGTCGCCAATCCGAATCTGGCGCGTGCCGGCGGCGACCTGCTGGCCGCCGACGTCAACGGGCTGTGGGTGACGCACCAGGATCCCAGCCAGCATGTCACGGTGCTGGGCCACTCGTACGGGTCGACGACGGTGGCCGACGCGTTCGCCGGCTCGGGCATGCACGCCAACGACGCCGTCCTGTTGGGTTGTCCGGGAACGGATTTGGCGAAGAGCGCCGCTGATTTCAATCTCGACGGCGGCAAGGTGTACGTCGGGTCGGCGTCGACGGACCCGGTCAGCTACATCGGCACCGCGCCCGAGTATCTGCACGACTACCTCAACCGCAAGCTGGGCTACCCGGTCGGTCTGGATGCGGGTCTTGGCATCGATCCGGCAGGCGACGAGTACGGCTCGGTACGGTTTGACGCCGAAGTGGTCGGTCGCGACGGCTTGGACCCAGGCGACCATTCGCATTACTACGATATGGGCACCGAATCGTTGGCCTCGATGACTCGCATCGCCACGGGCAACGGTGATTCGTTGGGCGAGGAGGGGTTGTTGGCCGAGGGCCGTCGGCAGCCGCCCTTGATACCGAGGGAGATCGGCCTGCCGTGGGGCGGCAAGATCGATCTGCCCGACGTGAAGTCCGACCTGCCCGGTTCGCCGGCATTCATCGATCCCGAAGGGCAGCGCCCAGCCGAGTCGATCACGGGAGACCATGCGTACTAAGAGGATTCAGCGCGCAGCGGCGATGCTTGCGCTCACCGCCTCGTTGGGAGGGTGCTACATGGTGCCAGGGCACAGTCAGCGGCAGTCGACGCCGTCGCCAAAGCCGGAGCCGGTTCAGCCGATGTCCAACGAAGACACGATGCGGCAGGTGATCGACCCGGCACGGCAAATCGTGAAAGCCAATGGCCTGCAGGACGTTTTCGCCGGCTTCACGTTCGAGGCGTGCAACGACCAGGGCGAGCCGCCCTATCGCGGCAGGCTGGAGATGTCGTTTTCTGTCCCACGGGGGATCGAGCCGAAGAATTACATCAAGCAGATCGCCAAGACGATGGTGCAGCAGGGCTGGATCGACGGGCCGCCGCCGGGCAGGCGGGCGTTCGGCACGCTCATTCACACCGACCAGGTGTGGGCGATCATGGGCCCGCATCCGGTCTCGCATGAAGACGGCTCAGTGCAGCTCTACGGGGAGTGCCGCAACATGGTCAACCACCGCGACGATCCGGAGAAGGACTTCAACGTCACCGACCGGGTGGTCAGCTAGCGGTAGTTGACGAATTGCAGCGCGACGTCGAGGTCGGCCTGCTTGAGCATGGCGATGACGGCCTGCAGGTCGTCGCGCTTCTTCGAGCTGACGCGGATCTCGTCGCCCTGGATCTGAGTCTTGACGCCCTTGGGACCCTCGTCGCGGATCAGCTTGGTGATCTTCTTGGCGTTCTCGGCGTCGATGCCCTGCTTGATGCTGCCGGTCACCTTGTAGGTCTTGCCGGACTGCTGCGGCTCGCCGGCGTCGAAGGCCTTCATCGAGATGTCGCGGCGGATGAGTTTTTCCTTGAACACGTCGACGGCGGCCTTGGCGCGCTCCTCGGTCGACGAGGTGATCGTGATGCTCTCCTGGCCCTGCCATTCGATGCGGGTGTCGGTGCCGCGGAAGTCGAAGCGGGTCGCCAGCTCCTTGGCGGCCTGGTTGAGCGCGTTGTCGACCTCCTGCCGGTCGACCTTGCTGACGATGTCGAAGCTGGAATCCGCCATTGGATGCGCTCTCCTCTCGTAGTCCCTCCTACGTACTATCCCACGACGCCCAAACCGACATTTGGGTGACAAAGTGCGGGTAAAGCCCGCCAAAACGTCCGTCTCGATGCGGCCTGACTTGCCCGTTTTCATACCGGGCGGCGCCTCGTTGTACCCTGCTAGTCGCACAAGGCAGGTTGCCCGAGCGGCCAATGGGAGCGGACTGTAAATCCGTCGGCTTACGCCTACGCAGGTTCGAATCCTGCACCTGCCACCGGTGTGATGTCTCAAGACATCGGAATAGCCGTGGACCTGCTTTAGGTCTGCGGTTTTTTCCGTTTGGGGCCTTTGGGTGCTCCGGTGGGTTGGTAGTCCCTGGTGGGGTCGAGGGTGAAGTCGCGCAGTACTTCTCCGGTGGCGGCGTTGATGACGGTGGTGTGGTGGTCCTGGATGTGAACTACCCCAGGTTTTGTTCCTACTCGGTTGCGAGTGCCGGGGTTGGCTGGCTCGCGGGGTGTGAGGTGCCGGTG
>NZ_PDCP01000140.1 GCF_002553505.1 Mycolicibacterium agri
AGGCCGCCCAGCATCACAACCACTCACCTGCACCCACAAAGAACCTCAATCGAGCGCCAGGTGAAAGATCGAGGCTAACTCGTGTGTCGGTACCCCCCCACCTTTTTTCTGGCGAGCGGGCGTGTCTGCAGGCGACACGCCGAGTGATTACCGGAGTTTACGCACGCTCGCTGCGGGATCAGATGTGTCGACGGGATATTGAGGTCGCGGCGTTCAACGGTCTGAACTCGTCAATGGCCCAGTCTTGCAATCAAGCGGACCGCTAAAGCACTACGGCTGATGCCCCGCGAGCGTGCGCAAACTCGTGAATTTTCCCGGCGTGTCGGCCGCAGACACGCACGCTCGCGGAAGAAGGAACTCGCGGAAGAAGGAACTCGCGGAAGAAGGAAGTGGTGGGAGGGGTGCGACCGACGGGATTAGGTGAGCCAGGCGGCGGCGTTCGGCGGCAATTTGCCGTCGACCAACGCAGCGCTGGCCAACAGCACGTCACCGGCGGGCAGCGCGACGGGCTGCGAGCCGGCATTCAACACGCAGACCAACCCGCCGTCGACGACGCGATACACCAGCACGTCCTCCGGCGCCTCAAGCCATTCAATCGCGGTGCCGTCGAACTCTTTTCGCGAAGCACGCAACCGCATCGCCGAGCGGTAGAACGACAGCGTCGAGCCTGGGTCGCGCAACTGCTTTTCGACCGTCAGCGTCGACCACTCCTGCGGCATCGGCAGCCAGGTGTCGGGGTTGGTCGAAAAGCCGAACGGGGGAGTCGAACCCTCCCACGGCATCGGCACCCGCGCTCCGTCGCGCCCGCGACGGGTATGCCCCGAGCGTTCCCACACCGGATCCTGCAGCGCCTCGTCGGGCAGGTCCACGTTGGCCAGGCCGAGCTCTTCACCGTTGTAGAGGAACACCGCGCCGGGCAGCGCCAGCATCACCAGCGCCATCGCCCATGCCCGAGCGAGCCCGACGTCGCCTCCGCCGTAGCGCGTCACCTCGCGGTCGACGTCATGATTCGACAGCGTCCACGTCGGCGTCGCTTTCTCAATTGCCGCCGCCGCCAACGAGTTTTCGATCGCATGACGAATGTCGGCGGCCTCGAATTCGGCGCGCACCATGCGGAAGTTGAAGCCCAGATGCAGTTCGTCGGCGCGCAGATACCGAGCGAACTGCTCGTTGTCGTACACCCACACCTCGCCGATCGCGACAGCATCCGGATAGTCGTTGAGCACCGTGCGGATGTGGCGATGGACGTCGTGCACGCCCTCGTGGTTGAACCTCGGGTCGTTGTCCATGTCGGCGAGCAGCATCTCGGCTTTCACGATGTCCATGTCGGGCAGGTCCCGTGGCTTGGACATGCCGTGTGCGACGTCGATGCGGAAACCGTCGACGCCGCGCTCGAGCCAGAACCGCAGCGTCTTCTCCAGATCGTCGTAGACCTCGGGATTCTCCCAATTCAGGTCGGGCTGCTCGGCGTCGAACAGATGCAGATACCACTGCTCGGCGCGCCCGTCGGACTCGGTGACGCGCGTCCATGCGGGCCCGCCGAAGATCGACAGCCAATTGTTCGGTGGTTGAGAACCGTCCGGTCCCGAGCCGTCGCGGAAGATGTAGCGCTCCCGCTCGGGGCTACCGGGCGGCGACGCGAGCGCGGCCCGAAACCACGGGTGCGCCGAACTGGTGTGGTTGGGCACCAGATCCATCGTCACCCTGATGTCGCGTGCGTGCGCGGCATCGATGAGCCGGTCGAGCGCCTCGATGCCGCCGAACAACGGGTCGACATCGCGCGGATCGGAGACGTCGTAGCCGTGGTCGGCCATCGGCGACACCATCACCGGGTTGAGCCAAATCGCGTCGACGCCAAGGGTTGTCAAGTAGTCGAGTCGCGCCGTCACGCCGTCGAGATCGCCGACCCCGTCGCCGTTGCGATCGCAGAACGACCGCGGATAGACCTGATAGAACACCGCATGCGCCCACCAGGGCCTGCCGTTCGAATCAGCCACACATCTCCTCTGAAAGTCCTCTGAAGGTCCTCCGAAAGATCCTCTGAAGTCCTCTGAAGGCTCGCGATCTTCCTAGTCTCACCGCTGGTATCCGCATATCCAAAGTCAGCGGGGGTATGCCAGCGGCCATGCCATCCGAGCGCCACGACGACGCCGTCGCCTCGGGCTGGGCGCTCTACCGGGCCGATGGCTAGAACGGCGAGTTGACCATCGAGTGGGCGGCCATCTCGAGGTAGTCCAGCAGCGCCTTGCGATGCTCGTCGTCGAGGGTCTGCGAGTCGATCTCGGCGACGGCGGTGTGCATGCAGCGCAGCCAGGCGTCACGCTCGATGTAGCCGATCTTGAACGGGCTGTGCCGCATCCGCAGCCGCGGGTGTCCGCGCCGATCAGAGTAGGTGCGCGGGCCGCCCCAGTACTGCTCGAGAAACATCCGCAGCCGCTCTTCGGCGGGGCCGAGGTCCTCTTCGGGGTACAGCGGGCGCAGGATCTCGTCTTCGCGGACGAGTTCGTAGAACCGCGACACGATCGCATGGAACGTGTCGTGGCCACCGACTTCGTCGTAGAAGGAGCGCTGCTGCGGCTGTGTCACGTCCCCCATTGTTCCTTGCGCCCGTCAACCGCCTGCTAAGCGCCCGTCAAGAGCCCGCCAGCCAGCGACGTCACCAGAAATTCACCCCCTTGACCAGTGGACACGGATGAATTTGTTATGCGATAGAGACCGATCCGTGGTGGACTGTCGGACGGAGGACGAATGGCGCATCGCAAGAAGGGCCGGTCGCGATTAGCCGGCCATCGGCATTCTGGCGCCGCTGCGGGCTCGTCCGGAGCGGCGACCGCGGCGACGCTGCTGCACAGCGTCGAACACTCGTCTCCCATTTCCCGCGACGGCTCGTTTTGGGGCCGTCGCCGCGTGTTGCTGCTGAACTCGACGTATGAGCCGTTGACGGCGCTGCCCATGCGCCGGGCCGTGGTCATGCTGATGTGCGGCAAGGCCGACGTGGTGCACGACGACCCGTCCGGCCCGATCATCCACTCGGCGACCCGGCAGATCGTCGTGCCGTCGGTGATCCGGCTGCGCACCTACGTGCGGGTGCCGTACCGGGCCCGCATCCCGATGACCCGCGCGGCGCTCATGCACCGCGACCGGTTTCGCTGCGCATACTGCGGCGCCAAGGCCGACACCGTCGACCATGTCGTGCCGCGCAGCCGCGGCGGCGACCACACCTGGGAGAACTGCGTGGCGGCCTGCTCGACGTGCAACCACCGCAAGGCCGACCGGCTGCTGGCCGAGCTGGGCTGGAAGTTGCGCTCGACGCCGACGCGGCCCAAGGGCCCGCACTGGCGGCTGTTGTCCACCGTCAAGGAACTCGATCCGGCGTGGATGCGATACCTGGGTGAGGGCGCGGCTTAAGCGGTGGCCACGATAGGGTTTTGCTCGTGAGCACCGCACTGACCCATACGCTACTGATTCTGGTGCCGCTGGGAATAACGCTGATCTTGGTCGTCCTGATCTGGGGCGTCGGCAAGAACCGCAAGGGCCCGCACGCGGCGAGCTACAAGTTGTCCGATCCGTGGACCTACGGGCCGATCCTGTGGGCGTCCGAGGAGCCGATCGCCCACGGCCATGTTCACGAGAAACCGTTGGAGATTGGAGGCGGCGCCAGTGGCAAGTGGTGAAGTCGCGACACGTGAACTGCCCCGCGGGTTTGTCGTCACGAGCAGCGGTCGCATCTCCGGGGTCACCGAACCCGGCGAACTGTCGATCAACTACCCGTTCCCGACGATGGATCTGGTGCGCCTCGACGACGCGCTGAAGTACGGGTCGCGTGCGGCCAAGGCCCGCTTCGCGGTGTACATCGGCCCCCTCGGCGAGGACCCCGCCGCCACCGCGCGGGAAATCCTCGCGAAGGTGCCGACCCCCAATAACGCCGTGCTGCTCGCCGTCTCGCCGGATCAGAGGGCCATCGAGGTCGTCTACGGCGCCGACGTGCGCGGCCGCGGCATCGAGGAGTCAGCGCCGCTCGGGGTGAAGGCCGCCGCGACGTCGTTCAACTACGGCAACCTGATCAGCGGACTGATCAGCGCCATCAAGGTGATGAGCGCCGGCGTGCGTCCGCCGCAACGCCGGCAACTGACCGCCGCTAGCTGACGTCGAAGGCGCGGGCCCGCAGCGCGCGTTCCACCCCGGCCCGCCCTTCGAGCACCAGCCGCCGCAGGGGAGGCGGCAACTCGCCGGCCAGGAACCTGTCGGCGGCGTCGAGTCCCTCCTGGCTGATGTCCCATGACGGGTAGAGGCCGACGACGACCGTCTGCGCCACCTCGCTGGACCGTCGCTGCCACACGCCGGGAATCGCCTCGAAGTACTTCGGTGTGAACGGCTTCAGCAGCGCCTGCTGGCCGGGCTGCACGAAGCCGTCGATGATCGCGCGCCCGACGATGTTGGGCAGCGTGTCATCCTCGATGACCAGCTGCCACGCGTTGTTCTTCACCGCCATCTGCGGGCGCGCCGCGGCGGCCCTGGCCGCATTGCGCTTGCCTGCCGCCGTCGGATCACGCTCGACCTCGGCGTCGATGAACGGGGTCGCCTCGCCGTCGCCGTCGATCTCACCCGCCGCGGCCAGCGCGGTGACGATGCGCCAGCGCAGATCGGTGTCGACGACCAGGCCGTTCAGCCCGTGCTCGGCGGGGTCGGTGTCCAGCAGCGCGGCCAGCACCGCGATGTGCCGCAACGCCAGCACCGAGCTGCACAACGCGTTGATGTAGGCCAGCTGGTGATCGGAGCCGGGTTCGGCGGCGCGGGCCAACTCCAGCAGCCGGTCGGCGAACGACGGCCAGCCCTCCGAGCACGCCCAGTCCGGGTCGGCGTAGGAGGCCAGCGCGGTCTGCGCCTGCATCAGCAGACGCTGCGCGACACCGACCTCGGTTTCGGCCTGCACACCGCGCTGCACCAGGGCGACGAAGTCGCGGGCCTTCAGCTCGGCGTCGCGCGTCATCTCCCACGCCGCCGACCAGACCAGCGTGCGGGGCAGCGGTTCGGCGATGTCGGCGATGCGGGTCAACGCGGTCTGCAACGAGTCCGGGTCCAGCCGCAGCGAGCAGTAGGTCAGGTCGTCGTCGTTGACCAGGACCAGCTTGCCGCGCGAAACTCCCTGCAGCGCAGGCACTTCGGTGAGCTCACCTTCGACGTCGAGCTCCTCGCGGTGCACCCGCACCAGCTTGCCCGAGCCGTCGTCGTCGTAGACGCCCACGGCCAGGCGGTGCACGCGCGTCTCGCCCGCGCCGGGTTGCGCACCGCTCTGGCTGATCGCGAAGCGGGTGAACCGGCCCTCGGCGTCGACGTCGAAGTCGGCGCGCAGCTTGTTGAGTCCCGTGGTCTTGAGCCACTGCTGGCCCCACTGCGAAAGGTCGCGGCCCGAGGACTTTTCGAGCGCACCCAGCAGGTCGCCGAAGGTGGCGTTGTCGAAGGCGTGGTCGCGGAAGTAGTCGCGCAGTCCGGCCAGGAACGCGTCCAGACCGACGTAGGCGACCAACTGCTTGAGTACGCTGGCGCCCTTGGCGTAGGTGATGCCGTCGAAGTTGACCTCGACGGCGGCCAGGTCCGGGATGTCGGCGGCCACCGGATGCGTCGACGGCAACTGATCCTGACGGTAGGCCCACGACTTCTCGGCGTTGGCGAAAGTGGTCCAGGCTTGGGTGTATTCGGTGGCTTCGGCCTGGCACAGTACCGACGCGAACGTCGCGAAGGATTCGTTGAGCCACAGGTCGTCCCACCACCGCATGGTGACCAGGTCGCCGAACCACATGTGCGCCATCTCGTGCAGCACCGTTTCGGCGCGGCGCTCGTAGGAGGCGCGGGTGACCTTGCTGCGGAAGACGTAGTCCTCCAGGAACGTGACCGCTCCGGCGTTTTCCATTGCGCCGGCGTTGAATTCAGGCACGAACAGCTGGTCGTACTTGCCGAAGGCGTACGGCTCGCCGAAGTTGCGGTGGTAGAAACCGAAGCCCTGCTTGGTCTCGGTGAACAGCCGTTCGGCGTCCATGAACTCCTGCAACGACTTTCGGCAGAACAGGCCGAGCGGGATGTCGCCGTGCTCGTCGGTGTAGACGTCGTCCCAGCGGGCATAGGGGCCGGCGATCAGCGCGACGAGATAGGTGCTCATCTTCGGCGTGGTCGCGAAAGTGTGTTTCTTCGCGTGCCCGTCGGGTTCCAGGCCGGCGGGTGCGCCGTTGGAGATCACCTGCCAGTGCACGGGTGCGGTGACGGTGATGTCGAACGTGGCTTTCAGGTCGGGTTGGTCGAAACACGCGAACATCCTTTTGGCGTCGGCGGTTTCGAACTGCGAGTACAGGTAGACCTCGTCGTCGACCGGGTCGACGAAGCGGTGCAGGCCTTCGCCGGTGTTGGAGTAGCGGCACAGTGCGTCGACGACGAGCGTGTTGCGCTCCTGCAGGCCGCGCAGGGCGATGCCGGTGGACTCGTCGTAGTCGGAGACGTCGAGATCGACTCCGTTGAGCGTGGCCTTGTGCACCGTCTCGGCGGCGAGGTCGATGTAGGTGTCGGCGCCGGGCAGCGCGCTGAACTCGACGGTCGTCACAGACCGGAAGGTCTTTTCGCTCGGGGCGCCTGCGCCGTCGGTCAGATCGAGGGCGATCGCGTAGCGGTCGACGGTGACGAGGGCGGCTCGTTCGATGGCCTGGTCGCGAGTCAGATTGGGAAGTACCACACGTCTAACTTAGTGGCCCCGCTCGCGCCGGGTCGGGTGAGCGCGGAGTTGGCCGCGTCTTAGCCGCCGAGCAGACCGTTCAGGCCCGGCATGCCCGGCACATTTTGGTCGCGCAGCATGTTGAGGAACGTGCCGTTGCCGATCGACCCCATCATCTGCGGGCAGTACATCTGGATCGCGATGCCGGTGAAGAACGCCGCCAGCCCGGGGTTGATGCCGTTGTCGGCGACGGTGGTGGCCACCTGCGCGAAGTTCTTGCCCGGCTCGACGAGCATCGGACAGACCCGCTCACCCAACTGCGCGGTGAGATCCGGGTTGTTGTCGGCATACGCGATGCCTGCGCGGTTGAGGGCGTCGAGGAACGCATCGCGGTCGACGATGTGGTTGTCGGCGGAGGCGGGCGCGGCCAGCATGAGACCCGCGGCCAGTGCGGCCGAGACGGCGATGACTGATAATCGTTTCACTTGTGTAACAGTGGTAGACGTTGGTCACATCGACAACACGCTTTTATAAAGGTTTGGAACACCCCCGCGTGGCGCATGGTTGAGCCTAGTGGTTTCGTTCACAACCACCCGACTGAAAGGACCCCGTAATGGCCGAGAAGTCTGTTGCCGGT
Organism: Mycolicibacterium agri; assembly: GCF_002553505.1. GTDB lineage: Bacteria > Actinomycetota > Actinomycetes > Mycobacteriales > Mycobacteriaceae > Mycobacterium > Mycobacterium agri. The sequence continues at coordinate 7,338 of NZ_PDCP01000140.1, forward strand.
TTCTGGTTCGACCCGCTGTGCCCCTGGTGCTGGATCACGTCGCGATGGATTCTCGAAGTCGAAAAGGTCCGCGATATCGAGGTGAACTTCCACGTCATGAGCCTGGCGGTGCTCAACGAGGGCCGTGATCTGCCCGAGGAGTACCAGGAGATGATGAAGAAGGCGTGGGGTCCGGTGCGGGTGGCCATCGCCGCCGAGCAGGCCAAGGGGCCGGAGATCCTCGGCCCGCTGTACACCGCCATGGGCACGCGCATCCACAATCTGAACTACCGCGAGACCGACCCCGATTTCACCCGCGTCATCAAGGAGTCGCTGGAAGAGGTCGGCCTGCCCGCTGAGCTGGCCGAGGCGGCGACGACGGACAAGTACGACGACGCGCTGCGCAAGAGCCATCACGAGGGCATGGACGCCGTCGGCGACGACGTCGGCACCCCGACGATTCACGTCAACGGTGTGGCGTTCTTCGGGCCGGTGCTTTCGAAGATCCCGCGCGGCGAGGAAGCCGGGAAGCTGTGGGACGCGTCGGTGACCTTCGCGTCGTATCCGCACTTCTGGGAGCTCAAGCGCACGCGCACCGAGCCGCCGACGTTCGACTGAGCATCACGCCGACTGTTCCCAGACCCGGCTGGAACGCACGGTGTCCAGCCGGTAGTCGGTCACCCTGGTCGTGAACAGCCGCGTGCCGAGGTCGCGGGCGCGGGCGACGGGATCGCTTGGGTCGCAGACGATTTCGCCGCGGCTGTTCGCGTTGCCAACCACCACGTCGACGAGGTCCTGGTGCAGGTATCGCGCCAGTTCCTGAAACTGCGCGATGACGCCCTGGGTGGCGCCGAGGTAGCTCTCCTCACAGGAGATCAGCACGCCGATCTTCTTACCCATGATGCCGTCGACCACTTCGTCCTGGCGCGGTGAGCCGTTGGACGTGTAGCAGAACAGCCGGTCGAACACGGTCTTCAACCGGCCGGGCATGCCGTAGAAGTACAGCGGCATCGCGAAGATGATGCCGTCGGCGGACAACATGTGGTCGATCAGCAATTCTTCGTAGCGGTCATCGAGCGAGCAGTTGCCGTCGTCGATGCGCCGGCATCGGCGGCAGTTGTCGAGCATGCGTTGGACGTACTCGTCGAGGAAGACGTGTTCGACGTCGTGGCCCGCCGCGCGGGCACCTTCGAGCGCCGCACGGGCAAGTACGTGTGAGTTCCCGTCTTCGCGCGGGCTGGAGCTGACGACGAGTGTATTATGCGGCGTCTCGTGCGGAGTCGTGTGCGGTCTGGTTTGCATCGCCATACATGACGTAAGGCCAGCGGAGCTTGCACCATTCCCGCGTGCGGTGCTGATTTCTGCGTCAGGCCTGAGTTAGGACATTTTGCTTAGTGCCCCGGTTCGGGGATGTTGAGGCTGGTCAGAATTTGTCGTTGGGGCTCGGG
>NZ_PDCP01000141.1 GCF_002553505.1 Mycolicibacterium agri
GCCAATGTTCTCAAGCAGGACAGGCACTTCCGTGCATTACAAGCCGTGTCAACGGCCCATCTCACGAAACGTTCAGGTTAGCGCAGGACGAGGGCCGGGTCGCCGCGGCGGCGATACACCGAGCCGAAGCGCGCGTCGATCCGCAGCCATGCGGGCAGGGCCCGCACCCGCACGATCTCATCGGCGGCCACGGTCGCGGGATCGAACCCGGTGTCGCGACTGGCGGCGGCCGACTGCGGCAGGAAAGCCATTGCCGTCAGGGTGAATACACAGCGCATTGGAATGCCGACATTGTCCTGTGCGGAGCTGACCGAGAGTACCTCTTGGTCAAGCAGTGACACCGGCGGACCGTGCGCGCTGCCATGCTGCTTGGCCAACGTGACGCCGCGCTGCGCCAATTCCAGCACCACCCGCGCAGGCACGTCGTCGATGTGGGTGAAGCCGCTGTCGGGCGGCAACGCACCGCGCCATGCCGAGTCCATCGGAAATCCCGGGTCGACGTGCCCGCTGGAGTCCATCGCGTCCAGTCCGCGGGCCAGCGCATCGGCGCCCGCGGTCAAGTCGGGCGGCCGTATCGTGCCCGCCACCACACGGCTGGCGAGCACGTCGAAACCCGTTGCCACCCACGCTACTACCTGTCCGCCTGCCCGCTCCCGCAGCCGAATCACGGCGGCATCGTCGAGCCGCATGGCCCGCTCGACGAACGTGGCGAGATCCTCGCGGTGGGTGGCGTCGACCAGCCAGATGCCCCGCTCGGGGCCTGTCATCGCAACCAGCGCCGCAGATACTCCTGCTGAGCCGGGGAAAGCCGTTGCAGTCGTTGCTCTTTGATGTGCACAGTGGCGAGCTGGGTTTCGGCGATCACCGCCGGCTTGGAGTCCGGCGCCGCGTTCACCGACCGCACCTCGTAGCCGATCGTGAAGTCGACGGCGCGCACCCTCTTGGTCCACATCGTCACCTGCAGCGGCGAATCCCGCAGCCGCAGCTGACCCTTGTAGAGGATGTTGACCTCGTGGATCAGCAGCCCGATGTCATCGATGACGTCCTCGAAAGGCTCACGCAGGAACGGAATTCGCGCCTCTTCGAGGAGGGTGACCATGGTGGCGTGGTTGATGTGGTGGTACATGTCGATGTCCGACCAGCGCACATGCACCGGCGCGACAAAGCCCGTCGTCACCCAGAAGTCCCCGTTCCGCTCGTTCGTGTCATGCTTCGGATCTGCCGCGCCGCCACCGACAGCGTCGCCAGGTCGCGCTCGTCGGACTCATAGATCTCGTTGAGCGTCCGGCGCGCCCGCTGCACGCGCGAGCCGTTGATCAGCTCCCACTCTGCGATCTTCTCCTCGCCGCGCTCCTCGGGCTCGCCGACGGCCAGCACATCGAAGCACAGCGACCTTAGCGAACCGTAGATGTCATCGCGAATCGCGAGCCGCGCCAACGAATGCCAGCGGTCCTCACGCGGCAGGCCGGACACCGCCGTCAGCAGTCCGTCGGCGCCGAGGTAGTCCATCAGCGCGAAGTACGTGTCGGCGACTTCGGCGGGCTCACGGTCGACGATGTCGGCGATGTCGATGACGTCGAGCAGGCTGTACTGATACAGGCCCGACGCGATCTTGTAGGCCAGGTCCTCGGGGACTCCGTGCGACGCGAAATGGCCGGTCTCTTTCTCGACGATCGCGCGGTCGTCGCCGCGCAGCCATTCGCGCATGCGCGGCGTCAGCTCGGCCACCTTCTTGGCAAAGCGGTTGACCTCCGCGCCCACGGCCAGCGGTTGCGGACGGTAGTTGAGCAGCCAGCGGCCGGCGCGGTCGATCTGTCGGCGCAGGTCCAGCGTCATCCGGTCGGTGATGTCCACCGCCGCCCCGGTGGCTCGGATCGCGCGCCACACCTCCTCCACGCGGAAGATCGCGTTGGTGGCGACGTAGGCCCGCACGGCATCGACCGGCCCGACGCCGACGTCCTCCATCACCCGGTACACGTAAGTGATGCCTGCGGCGTCGACGAGTTCGTTGACCAGCATCGTGCTGACGATCTCCCGGCGCAGTTGGTGCGAGCGGATCTCGGCGCCGAACTGCTCGCGCAGCCGCGTCGGGAAGTAGCGCGGCAGCCGGGCCGCGAAGACCTCCTGGTCGGGCAGGTCGCTGGCCAGCACCTGGTCCTTCAGTTGGAGCTTGACGTGGGCCATCAGCGTCGCCAGTTCCGGTGACGTCAAGCCGAGGCCCGCGTCGAGGCGCCGGCGAATCTCCTTCTCCGAAGGCAGCGCCTCGAGTTCGCGGTTCAGGCCGCGTTCCCTCTCCAGATCCTTGATCTGGCGGGCGTGCACGGGCAGCAGGCTCGGCGCGTTGGCGCGGCTGGTGCCCATCAGGTCGTTCTGGTCGGCGTTGTCGACGAGCACCAGCTCGCCGACCTCGTCGGTCATCGACAGCAGCAGTTCGGTGCGCTCCTCGGGCCGCACCTTGCCGGTGCTCACCAGGGCGTCGATCAGGATCTTGATGTTGACCTCGTGATCGGAGCAGTCCACCCCTGCCGAGTTGTCCAGCGCGTCGGTGTTGATCCGGCCGCCGTTGAGGTTGAACTCTATACGCCCCAGCGCGGTCACACCGAGATTACCGCCTTCGGCAATGACCTTGGCGCGCACCTGATTTCCGTTCACGCGCACGGTGTCATTGGCGCGGTCGCCGACGTCGGCGTCGGACTCTGTCTCGGCTTTGATGTAGGTTCCGATGCCGCCGTTGAACAACAGATCCACCGGCGCCTTCAGGATCCGGCGCACCAGATCCGGCGGCGGCAGTTCGGTGACGTCGTCTTCGATGCCGAGGGCGGCGCGCACCTGCGGGCTGATCGGGATGGACTTCTGCTGACGGCTGTAAACGCCGCCGCCCTCGCTGATCAGCGACGAGTTGTAATCGGCCCACGTCGAGCGCGGCAGGTCGAACAGCCGCTTGCGCTCCTGCCATGACGTGGCCGCGTCGGGGTTCGGGTCGAGGAACACGTGCATGTGGTTGAACGCGGCCACCAACCGGATGTGCTTGCTCAGCAGCATCCCGTTGCCGAAGACGTCGCCGGACATGTCGCCGATACCGACGACGGTGAAGTCCTCGGACTGGGTGTCGTGGCCCATCTCGCGGAAGTGGCGCTTAACGCTTTCCCAGGCGCCCTTGGCGGTGATGCCCATCGCCTTGTGGTCGTAGCCGACCGACCCGCCGGAGGCGAACGCGTCGCCCAGCCAGAACCCGTAGGACTTGGCGACCTCGTTGGCGATGTCGGAGAACGTCGCCGTGCCCTTGTCGGCCGCCACGACGAGATAGGCGTCGTCGCCGTCGCGCCGCACGACATCGGCTGGCGTGACGACCTTTCCGGTGGTCTGGTCGACGTTGTCGGTGACGTCGAGCAGGCCGGAGATGAACAGCTTGTAGCAGGCGATGCCCTCGTTGCGCTGCGCGTCGCGGTCAGCGGCCGGGTCACCGGTGGAGGCCGGCGGGCGTTTGACGACGAATCCGCCCTTGGCGCCGACGGGGACGATGACGGCGTTCTTCACCGCCTGCGCCTTGACCAAGCCGAGGATCTCGGTGCGGAAGTCTTCCTTGCGGTCCGACCAGCGCAGCCCGCCGCGGGCGACGTAGCCGAACCGCAGATGCACGCCCTCGACCCGCGGTGAGTACACGAAGATCTCGAAGCGGGGCCGCGGCAGCGGCAACTCGTCGATCAGCTGCGGGTTCAGCTTGATCGACAGAATGTTCTGGGCTCGAGCCGAATCCTCGCGGCGGACAAAGTAGTTGGTGCGCAGCGTGGCCTGGATCATCGACGCGAATGCGCGCAGCACCCGGTCGGTGTCGAGGCTCGTCAGCGCATCGATGTCGGCGGCGACCGAGGCGGCGGCGGCCTGCGCGTCACGGCGTTCCGGGTCGGCCTCCGGGTTGAACATGGCCTCGAACAATTCGACCAACGACCGCGCCGTCTTCGGGTTGCCGTTGAGCACCGACTCGATGTGCGCCTGGCTGTACGGAAAACCGGCCTGCCGCAGGTACTTCGCGTAGGCACGCAAGACGGTGACCTGCTGCCAGGTCAGCCGGGCACGCAGGACGAGTTCATTGAACCGGTCGATCTCGGCGCGGCCGTGCCAGATCGCGGTGACCGCGTCGGCGAAACGGACCGCGGTAGCGTCCCGTTCGGCCCTCTCGGTTTCTTCGGGGATATCGCTGACGACCGCGATCCTGAACTGATAGATCCACACCGGCAGCCCGTCGGGCCGGGTCACCGTGAAGGGTCGCTCTTCGAGGACGACGACGCCCATGGATTGCAGCATGGGCAGCAGATGGCTCAGCGACGCCGACCGCCCACCGAGGTACCAGGTCAGCAGCGCGGTGTCGCCGGTACCGTCGTCGCTGAACACCAGCTTGACCGAATTGTCTTCCAGCTCTTCGATGATCGCGATGTCGTTGATCGCGTTGTCGGGCGACACCGCCTGCTTGTAAACCTCGCTGAAGGCGCCCGAGTAGTGCTCGGCTTTCCGCTGGTCGATCGAGCCGGTGCGTACGGCGCCCAGCAGCCGGTCCCCCCAGGTGCGAGCCGCCTCGGTCAGCAGGTCCTGGATGCGCGTCTCGTTCTGCAGCGAGACGTCAACGTGCTGTGGGCGTGACCCCTCCGGCAGCCGCACCGTGAAATGCACTACCGCCCAGGGCGATTCGCTGACTCTGGCGGTGTATTCGATGCTCTCGCCGCCGAGTTCGCGGACCAGGATGTCCTGCATCTCCAGCCGGACGGCGGTGGTGTACCGGTCGCGGGGCAGATACACCAGGCAGGACACGAAATGCGCGAGCTGGTCGGCGCGCAGGAACAGCAGCGTGCGGCGGCGCGACCCGAGGTCGACGACGGCCATCGCCATGTCCAACAGCTCGCGCGCGCTGAGCGCGAACAGCTCCGAACGCGGAATGGTCTGGATGATGTCCAGCAGCAGCTGCGCCGGATGGCTGGGGTCGCGCTGCGCCATCGCGATCGCCTCGCTGACGCGTCGCGAAATCAACGGAATGTCCATGACATTCGCGTTCATCGCGGCGACAGTGAACAAGCCGATAAAGCGGTGCTCGACGACCTGATGGCCAGGATGTTCGCGAACGACGACGATGAAGGGATAGGCGCCGTAGCGCAGGAAGCTCGGCATCGTCGCCTGCGCCAGCACCACCAGGTCGTCGGGTTTGGTGAGCGGCGGCAGGATGTCGTCCCTGAACCGCGAGACCCCGAGGCGGCTCGACCAGTCGACCGATGCGGTGTTGTCTTGGATCAGGCAACGCTGATAGCCCAGCAGCACGAAATGCCCGTCGGCCAGCCAGCGCAGCAGCTCGGCGACGTCCTTGCGGTCGGGGCCGGGGAAGCGGCCCTCCGGGTCGATGTCGATGTCGTTGGCCAGGCCGAGCAGTGTGCCGGTCAGAATCCGCGAGTCCAGCGACACCTGACGGGCGTCGGCGAGCACGCGCGGCAGCAGCTGTTTGGCCTCGTCTACCGCCTTCGGGTCGACGGAGCCCGACAGCTGCACATGGATCCACGCCTCGTCGACGGCGTCCTGCGTGTTGGGCGCACCCGACGCCGGCTGGATGTCGATCAGCTCGCCGGTCGGGTCGCGCCGCACCCGCAGGATCGGATTCATGATCGCCTTGTAGGCCACCCCGAGCCGGTGCAGCAGCACCGTCACCGAATCCATCAGCATCGGCGCGTAGTCGGTGACGATCTGCAGCGCCGGGCCGAAGCCGGCCGGGTCATCCGCCGGGCAGACCCCGACCAGCGTCTCGCCGACCTGCCGGTGCCGGCCCAGCTTGTAGTGCGCTGTCAACAGCGCGGGCGAGATCAGCTTGCCCGGGCTCGGCATCTCCATCGGGCCGGTGATGGTCTCCGCCACCGGCGCGCCGCCGTGCGGCCCGTGGTAGGTCGCGATGTAGGCCTTGGCGAGCTTTTCGAGGGTGCCCGGTGCGATCGTGCGTTCGGTCGCCCCGTCGATGGACCTCCCGCTCGGATCGACCGTCATGCCACTCGCTCCTGACTCACCGGTGCGCACCGCCCACTGTTGGACGCCGCCGCGGCTGCGGCGACGGGGTACGCATTGGCGACATTAGTCGCGCGTGAGCCGCCTATGGGTAACCCTGTGCGGACGGGCCGCTTCGATGCCGAGACGTTGCACTTTGTTCTCTTCGTAGGCAGCGAAATTGCCCTCGAACCAGAACCACTTCGCCTCGTTGTCCTCATCGCCTTCCCACGCCAGGATGTGCGTGCAGGTGCGGTCGAGGAACCAGCGGTCGTGGGAGATGACGACCGCGCAGCCGGGGAACTTCTCCAGCGCGTTCTCCAGCGAACCGAGCGTCTCGACGTCGAGGTCGTTGGTCGGCTCGTCGAGCAGAATCAGGTTGCCACCCTCTTTGAGCGTCAGCGCCAGGTTGAGCCGGTTGCGCTCACCGCCGGACAGCACACCCGCGGGCTTCTGCTGGTCGGGGCCCTTGAACCCGAACGCCGACACGTACGCGCGCGACGGGATCTCGTTCTGGCCGACCTCGATGTAGTCGAGTCCGTCGGACACGACCTCCCACACCGTCTTGTTCGGATCGATGCGCGACCGGGTCTGGTCGACGTAGCTGAGCTTGACGGTTTCGCCGATCCGGACGGTGCCGCTGTCGGGCTGCTCCAGGCCGACGATCGTCTTGAACAGCGTGGTCTTGCCGACGCCGTTGGGGCCGATGACCCCGACGATGCCGTTGCGGGGCAGCGTGAACGACAGGTCCTTGATCAGCGGCCTGCCGTCGTAACCCTTGTCCAGGTGCTCGACCTCGACCACGACGCTGCCCAGGCGCGGGCCCGTCGGGATCTGGATCTCCTCGAAGTCGAGCTTGCGGGTCTTCTCCGCCTCGGCGGCCATCTCCTCGTAGCGCTGCAGGCGCGCCTTGCCCTTGGCCTGACGCGCCTTGGCGCCCGAGCGGACCCAGGCCAGCTCGTCCTTGAGCCGCTTCTGCAGCTTGGCGTCCTTGCGGCCCTGCACCGCGAGCCGTTCGGCCTTCTTCTCCAGGTAGGTGGAGTAGTTGCCCTCATACGGGTAGGCCCGGCCGCGGTCCAGCTCCAGGATCCATTCGGCGACGTTGTCGAGGAAGTAGCGGTCGTGGGTGACGGCCAGGATCGCGCCCTTGTACTCGGCGAGATGCTGCTCAAGCCACTGAACGCTCTCGGCGTCGAGATGGTTGGTCGGCTCGTCGAGCAGCAGCAGGTCCGGCTTGGACAGCAGCAGCTTGCACAACGCCACCCGGCGCCGTTCGCCGCCGGACAGGTGGGTCACCGGCTCGTCGGGCGGCGGGCAGCGCAGCGCGTCCATCGCCTGCTCGAGCTGGCTGTCGAGGTCCCACGCGTCGGCGTGGTCCAGCTCCTCCTGCAGCCGGCCCATCTCCTCCATCAGCTCGTCGGAGTAATCGGTGGCCATCAGCTCGGCCACCTCGTTGAACCGGTCGAGCTTGACCTTGATGTCGCCGAGGCCTTCCTCGACGTTGCCGCGGACCGTCTTGTCCTCGTTGAGCGGCGGCTCCTGCTGCAGGATGCCGACGGTGGCGCCGGGCTGCAGGAACGCATCGCCGTTGTTGGGCTGGTCCAGGCCGGCCATGATCCGCAAAACGCTCGACTTACCCGCACCGTTCGGACCGACAACGCCGATCTTCGCACCGGGCAGGAAGTTCAAGGTGACGTCGTCAAGGATCACCTTGTCGCCGTGCGCCTTGCGGACCTTCCGCATCGTGTAGATGAAATCGGCCATGCCGTAGTAATGCCTCTCTGGTTTCGGTATTGCTCGCGGACCATCGTAGGCGTTGACACTGGCCGTTCCGACCTCGCCGTCAGCGGCCGCGACAGTTACGCCGACATCGGCAACGCCGTGTCATCTCGCGTGTCGTCAGCCTCGGCGGTTTCGCCGTCCTCCTCGACCGCGTCGCCTGGCCTTTCGGCGGCGTCGCCGCTGGTCGCGTCGGTGTTGTCGGTGTTCTTCGGCCGCTCGACCTTGGCGATGCTTCGCGCCAGGTCCGGTCCTACCGCGGTGGCCCGCACTTCCAGCGACGTACGACGATTGCCTTCGCGGTCGTCATATTCGCTGGTGTACACATATCCAACAACGATAACCGGGTCTCCCTTCCCGAGCGACGCTCCGGCGCCCCGCACCAGCTTGTCGCCCCAGCAGTTCACCGACACATACAGCGTGTTGCCCGGCTCCCACCTGCCGTCGGGTGTGCGTCGCCGTGAATTGCTGGCCACCCGGAACTTGTAGACCTCCTGATCGCCGACCCGGCGGCGGATCGGGTCGGTGATGATCGTGCCGATCACATGAATTGGCGTCTCGAACATTGCTCAGTCCTTTCGATTCATCGGCGTGTGCCGTGCCCATTGACCCCGCCGGCACTGACGCGACGGCGCCTCATGCGCGCCGCGGGGCCAGCTGCTGTGGATGAATCGCTGACTGTGGATGACGAGACCCGCAGCGCGAGACCCGTCGCGCCCCTTAACCCGCCGCCCCCTTAACCC
>NZ_PDCP01000142.1 GCF_002553505.1 Mycolicibacterium agri
ACAACCGCACCGGCGAGTCGGGCGGACGGGGCCAAAACAGACCGTCCTACCGGGGCCAAATCAACCTGTCACAGCCAGGCGTAGCGTCCCGCGCGCGGGATGAACCACGAGACGATATTCGGTACCGACACCAGGTCGGTGGGGAAATCCTCCGGCACAACGAACTCCCGGTTCTGCTCGTCGAATGCCAGCGGCTGCGTGGTGCGCCATTCGTCCCAGGCGCTCTCCTTGAAGATCCGTTTCCTGGCCTGTAGTGCCTCGAGCTCGTCGGCGGTGAGCTGGCGGACGTGGAGCACTTCTTCTCGAAGGACGGGTGCGCATCGCTGGGCCATACCGCAGGTATAGCAACCGCGCAGGCGTCGTCCGCGGACGCGGGGCGGGCGGTCAGGAAATATATTCGGACTGCGGTCCGTTTAGTCCTTTGAGGAGGTAAAACGCCTGCTCAACCTAACCGCGAAGGAGATGGACCAATGACCGCAGCCACGACAACGAAGCAGCTGAGCGCCGGTACATGGGCGATCGACCCGATCCACTCATCGATATCGTTTTCGGCGCGTCACCTAATGGTCAGCAAGGTGCGCGGCCACTTCAACACGTTCAGCGGCGCAGTCGTGGTCGGTGAGGACGGCACTCCGTCCGTGACCGCCGAGGTCGCCGTCGACTCCATCGATACCCGCAACGAGCAGCGCGACGCCCACCTGAAGTCGGCTGACTTCTTCGACGTCGAGAAGTTCCCGACGGCCACCTTCCGCTCGACGGGCGTGCGCGAACAGGACGGCCATTACGTACTCGACGGGGACTTCACGCTCAAGGGCGTCACCAAGCCGATCAGCATCGACGTCGAGTTCCACGGCGTCAACCCGGGCATGGGTCACGGCGAAGTTGCCGGGTTCACCGGCACAGTTGAGCTGAGCCGCAAGGACTTCGGCGTCGGCGGCGATTTACCGCTCGAGACGGGCGGCGTCGTCGTCGGCGACAAAGTGACGGTCACACTCGACATCGAGGCGCTCAAGCAGAGCTAGCGATCTGCCCTCCGCGAGCGTGCGCAAAGTTGGGTTTTGACACGGCGTGTCGGCCGCAGACACGCACGCTCGCGAAAAGGGGGGTGGGGTTGCTCGCGGCGGTGGGCTAGCTCCCTAGAGGGTGGCGGCGAGTTCGGTGCCTTGCTTGATCGCTCGCTTGGCGTCGAGCTCGGCCGCCACCGCTGCGCCGCCGATGACGTGGGGCTCGATCCCGTTGCGGCGCAGAGCATCTTCCAGGTCACGCACCGACTCCTGACCCGCGCAGATCACCACGTTGTCGACCTCGAGCACCTGTCTGCGCTCGCGCTTCGGGCCGAAGCTGATGTGCAGGCCGTCGTCGTCGATGCGCTCATAGTTCACCCCGAACAGTTGCGTGACACCCTTGGCCTTCAACGACGCCCGGTGCACCCAGCCCGTCGTCTTGCCCAGTCGTCGGCCCTGCGGGCCCTTCGACCGCTGCAACAGATAGACCGTGCGCGCCGCGGGGGAGGGGATCGGCGTCGTGACCGCGCCACGTACCTCCTGCGGGTCGGCGACACCCCACTCCGCCTTCCACTCCTTCAGATTCAGCGTCGGGGATTCGTCGGTGACAAGGAATTCGCTGACGTCGAAACCGATCCCGCCCGCGCCGACGACCGCGACGGTATTGCCGACCGGCTTGCCGAGGATCGCCTCGGCATAGGTGAGTACTTTCGGATGGTCGATGCCGGGGATGTCGGGCATGCGCGGCCTTACACCGGTGGCCAACACCACCTCGTCATATCCGGTCAACTCGTCGACGCCGGCGCGCGTGTTCAACCACACGTCGACACCGTGCTTGTCGAGCATACGGGTGTAATACCGGATCGTCTCGGTGAACTCCTCTTTACCGGGAATCCGTCTGGCCAAGTCGAATTGGCCGCCGATGACGTCACCGGCCTCGAACAGCGTGACGTGATGCCCGCGCTGAGCGGCCGTCAGCGCCGCCGCCAGCCCGGCCGGGCCCGCGCCGACCACCGCGACGCGGCGGCCACGACGGGTCGGCGACAACACCAACTCCGTCTCACGGCCCGCACGCGGATTGAGCAGACACGACACCTTCTTGTGCGCGAACGCGTGGTCCAGACACGCCTGATTGCACGAGATACACGTGTTGATCTCGTCGGCCGTGCCGGCCTGCGCCTTCTTCACCCACTCCGGATCGGCCAGCAGCGGACGAGCCATCGAGACAAGCGAGACGTGCGTGTCGGCGAGGATCTGCTCGGCGGCCTGCGGCATGTTGATGCGGTTGGACGCCACCACCGGGATGTCGACGTGTTCGGCCACTGCGCTGCTGATGTCGACGAACGCGCTGTTCGGCACCGAGGTGACGATCGTCGGCACCCGCGACTCGTGCCAGCCGAAGCCCGAATTGATCATCGTCGCGCCGATGGCCTCGATTTCGGTTGCCAGCGCGACGATTTCGTCCCAGCTTTGGCCGTCCTCCACGTAGTCGGCCATCGACATGCGATAGCAGACGATGAAGTCCGAGCCCACCGCCGCCCGGGTGCGGCGCACGATCTCCACCGGGAACCGCCGTCGCTTCTCCGGTGAACTGCCCCACGCGTCGGTGCGCTTGTTCGTGCGCGGTGCCAGGAATTGATTGATCAGGTAGCCTTCGCTGCCCATGACCTCCACGCCGTCATAGCCGGCGGCACGGGCCAGCTCCGCAGCGCGCACGAAGTCGGCGATGGTGCCTTCGACGTTGCGCAGCGCGCGGGGGCGAAACGGGTTGATCGGCGCCTTGATCGCCGACGCACTGACCGAAAACGGATGGTACGCATAGCGTCCCGCGTGCAGGATCTGCAGCAGGATCTTGCCGCCCTCGGCGTGCACTGCGTCGGTGATGCGGCGATGCCTGCGCGCGTCGGCCGACGACACCATCTGCGACGCGAACGGCAGCAGCCAGCCGGTGCGGTTGGGCGCGTACCCGCCGGTGATGATCAGGCCGACGCCGCCGCGGGCGCGTTCGGCGAAATACGCCGCCAGCCGGTCGATGTCGCCTGCCCGATCCTCGAGGCCGGTGTGCATCGACCCCATCACGACCCGGTTGCGCAGCGTGGTGAAACCAAGATCCAAGGGCGACAACAACGTTGGATAGGGATTGCTCACGCGGCTCCTCCCAGGCTCGCTGCCACCTCGTCGAGCCACTCGATGGCGCTTTCTTCGGCGCGGATGCCGCCGCGGAGCACCAGATACTGGTGAAGGGCGCTACCGGTGAGGGCGCCGGGGTCGGGGAATTGGCGCTTCTCGAAACCGCGGTAGGTGTCGAGCAGGGCGGCGCGTTCGGCGCGCAGGGACGCCACTTGTTCTCGCAGCACGGTGATGTCGCCGTAGGCGGCGCCGCGGATCTTGACGGCGAGGTCGCGGGTGCGGTTGTCGGTCACCGAACTGCCGCGCCCGGTCAGCGGTTCGGCGATCCAGCGGGCCAGCTCGGCGCGGCCGGCCTCGGCGACGGTGTAGACCTTCTTGTCCGGTCTGCCCTGCTGCACGACCGGCGTGGCGTGCACCCAGCCGTCGTCTTCCATCGTGCGCAGCGTGCGATAGATCTGCTGATGAGTGGCGCTCCAGAAGAAGCCGATCGACCGGTCGAAGCGGCGGGCCAGCTCGTACCCCGAGCCGGACTGCTCGCACAGTGACACCAGGATCGCGTGGGGTAGAGCCACGCCCGCAGCCTAGATGCAGCCTCGTCTATATGCAACTTGTTGCACTGCACCCGCGCGCATAGGGTGTACCGACTAGGCACTTGTATATGCAACGTCTAGTATCAGTAACTGCGCGTCCACCCTTGGGTGGGCGCGAGAAGTTAGGGCAGGCTGGGACAAACCTCGACGTGTCCACATCGGATACTGGCAGCGAATTCTCGGCGGGCTCTACAGCAGGCAGCCCCCATTGATCAGGCAGATCGAGAGGACTTGAGGAGTACTCAGTGACGTACGTGATCGCCGAACCCTGCGTCGACATCAAAGACAAGGCATGCATCGAGGAATGCCCTGTCGACTGCATCTACGAGGGTGCACGCATGCTGTACATCCACCCGGACGAGTGTGTGGACTGCGGTGCGTGCGAGCCGGTCTGCCCCGTCGAGGCCATCTACTACGAAGATGACGTGCCGGATCAGTGGAATGCCTACACGCAGATCAACGCCGACTTCTTCGCCGAATTGGGCTCGCCCGGCGGCGCGTCGAAAGTCGGCCTGACCGAGAACGATCCGCAGGCCGTCAAGGATCTGCCGCCGCAGGGTGAGGACTGATACGGACACCAACAGCGCGGGGCCCGGTCTGATTCGCCGCAGGGTCTCGGCGGGATTGCCGGTTTTTCCCTGGGACACCCTCGCCGATGTGACGGCGCTGGCGCGCTCGCACCCCGACGGCATCGTCGACCTGTCCGTCGGCACGCCGGTCGACCCGGTCGCACCGGTGATCCGAGAAGCCCTGGCGGCGGCCAGTTCGGCCCCGGGGTATCCGACCACGGTCGGCACTCCCGCGTTGCGCGCGTCCGCGGTGGCGGCGCTGAACCGTCGCTATGGCATCACCGGGCTGGACGAGGACGCCGTCATTCCGGCGATCGGCAGCAAGGAGCTCATCGCATGGCTGCCCACGCTGCTGGGCCTCGGGCCCGACGACATCGTCGTGGCACCCGAATTGGCTTACCCCACATACGAAGTGGGCGCGCGGATCACCAACGCGCAGGTGCTTCTTGCCGACTCGCTCACCCAGATCGGTCCGCGGTCGCCTGCGCTGATCTATCTCAACTCGCCGAGCAATCCGACCGGACGCGTGCTCGGCGTCGACCACCTGCGCAAGGTGGTCGGGTGGGCCCGCGAGCGCGGTGTGGTGGTCGCATCCGACGAGTGCTACCTGGGTCTGGGCTGGGACGCCGAACCCGTCTCGGTGCTGCATCCGTCGGTCTGCGACGGCGACCACACCGGGCTGCTCGCGCTCCATTCGTTGTCGAAGACGTCGTCGTTGGCCGGCTATCGGGCCGGTTTCGTCGCCGGCGATCGCGCGCTGATCGCCGAACTGCTGGCGGTACGCAAACACGCCGGGATGATGATGCCTACGCCGGTGCAGGCCGCCATGGTCGCCGCGCTCGACGACGACGAGCACGAACGCGAGCAGCGCGAGCGGTATCGGCGTCGCCGCGACGCACTCTTGCCCGCGGTGCAATCGGCCGGGCTGCGTGTCGAGCATTCCGAGGCGGGCCTGTACATCTGGGCCACGCGCGACGAGCCGTGCCGCGACAGCCTCGCCTGGCTTGCCCAACGCGGAATCCTTGTCGCCCCAGGGGAGTTCTACGGGCCCCGCGGATCGCAGCATGTGCGCATCGCGTTGACTGCGACCGATGAGCGGATCGCCGCCGCGGTGTCTCGGCTGACCGCCTGACACTGCGCCGGGATTGGCCCATCGAGTTGCCGCCGGAATGCACCACCGACCCAGCCGATACCGGCGTTAGCGTCGCAGCATGCAGGTAGTAGGTCCGTCGCCGACGAATGTGCTCGACAGCTTGTTGCACGAAACGCCTGAGATCGCCCCGGGTTCAGCCGCGATGGTCGTCACCGTCACCATCCCGCCCGGCGACCCCGGATCAGGCCCGCACCGGCACTCGGGCCCGGTGTTCGGTTATGTGCTTGAGGGCGAGATCCTGTTCGAACTGGAAGGGGAGCGCCCGTACCCGATCAAAGCGGGCGAGGCGTTCTGGGAGCCGGGTTTCGACGTGGTCGCCTGGCAGGCGGCGAACTTGCGCTCCGACATTGCGAGCAAATTCGTGGCGTTCATGCTCTGCGCTCCAGGCGTGCCGATGATGACCTACCTGGATGAAGCGGAAATCCGCGAGCGCACGCCCCTGCGGCGGCAGTGACGGCGCGAACTCAGTCGAGGTGACGCCACGTCCGGCCCGACACGGCGTTGAAAACCGACACATTCGACACGCCGAATTTGTCCGCAAGTTGCCGTAATGTCGCGCCTTCCCGATAAAGCGAGCGTATTTCCCTGACGTCGCTAGCCGTCAGCTTTGCGTTGCCGTGCCTTTCGCCGACGGAACGCTCACCACCGGCCAGCGGAGTCCCCGCCCGTTTCCGGTAGTAATGCATAGAGCAAAGTCCCCGCGCGCGATATTTCCTGTCGCATCCATCGACAGTGCATATCGTGGGCAGCCCCTTTGACCTCCCCATATGGCAATAGTAGGAGAAGTGGCGGTACATATTGCAAGTGCAGAAGCGCGAAAAACCGCATTTAGTCGAAAATTGTTCGACGATGAAAATGCAATTTTCGGGCTATTCTCGAACGCCCTCGCAAAGACAGCAAATTTCGGCGCGCTAGCGGGGTGCGTGGAAAACGGCCCAGCGAGACTTTTTTCTTAGCCGAAGTAACGGCAGAAGAATTTGCCGATAGTCATGATCAATTCGGGCGCTCGCCGATGTGCTTCACCGGACGCCGAACCTGCAATACCGTCGCTGCATGAGCGATTACGACGTGGAGGCCGTCGACCGGTTGCCCTTCACGACGCCGGAGAAGTCGGCCCGCTACCGGACCGAGGACTACCAGGGGGCGGTCGGGCTCAATTGGTATGCCACCGACCCGACGTTGCAGGCCACCATGGCGTACTACCTGAAGCCCGACGAACTCGCCGTCGTCGAACCGCATCTGACGCACATCGGCGAGTTGATGGGTGGTCCGGTCGCGAGGTGGGCCGAGGAGACCGACCGCAATCCGCCGCGGCTGGAACGCTACGACCGGTGGGGCCATGACATCAGCCGCGTCATCATGCCGCCCTCCTTCGCCGAGTCGCGGCGCGCGGTGCTGGACGCGCAGAAGGCGCTGCGCGACGACGCCCGCCGCGCGGGGATGAGCTCATCGCTGCCGCTGTTCGCCTCCAACTATCTGCTCAACCAGGCCGACATCGGCATGGGCTGTGCGCTGGGCACCGGCGGCGGCATGGTGAAGGCGCTCGTCGCGGCCTACGCGCCCGACGATGTCCGCGACTACGTGCTGGCCAAGTTCGAGTCGGGGGAATGGGAGGGCGAAACGGCCCAACTGCTCACCGAGCGCACCGGCGGATCAGATCTGGGGGCGTTGGAGGCGACGGCGACGCGCAACGGTGACGCGTGGCTGCTCAACGGATTCAAGTGGTTCGCGTCCAACTGCAACGGCCAGGCGTTCGTCGTGCTCGCCAAGCCCGAAGGCGCGCCCGACTCGACCCGCGGCGTCGCGACGTTCCTGGTGTTGCGCACCCGCCGCGACGGCACCCGCAACGGTGTGCGGGTGCGACGGTTGAAAGACAAGCTCGGCACCAGGTCGGTCGCCTCGGGTGAGATCGAGTTCGTCGACGCCGAAGCCTTCCTGCTGTCCGGTGAACCCAGCAGCGACGCCGGCCCGTCCGACGGAAAAGGCTTGGGCCGCATGATGGAGCTGACCAACGCGGCACGGCTCGGCATCGCCCTGTTCGCGCTCGGCAATGCGCGGCGCGCGCTCGTCGAGTCCCTGTGCTACGCCCGCAGCAGGCACGCATTTGGTGGCGCGCTGATCGACAAGCCGCTGATGCGACGCAAGCTCGCCGAGATGATCGTCGACGCCGAAGCCGCCCAAGCGCTGGTGTTCGACGGCACCGGCGCCGTCAACCACCGCCAGCCAAGGCAGGTCCGCCAGCGCATCGCCGTGCCCGTCACCAAACTCAAAGTGTGTCGGCTGGGCATCACGATGGCCTCCGACGCCATCGAAATCCACGGCGGCAACGGCTATATCGAAACCTGGCCCGTCGCGCGGCTGCTGCGCGACGCGCAGGTCAACACCATCTGGGAAGGGCCCGACAACATCCTCTGCCTCGACGTGCGCCGCGGCATCGAGCGGGCGCAGGCTCACGAGGCGCTGCTGCAGCGGCTGCATGACGCGGTGTCGGTGGCCGACGACGACGAGACCACCGCGCTGGTCGGCCGCCGCCTCGGCGATCTCGACGCCGCGATCACCGCATGGGGCAAGTGCAACGGCGCCATCGCCGAGGCGCGGCTGTTCCCGCTGGCGCAGTTCATGGGCGACGTCTACGCCGGTGCGCTGCTGGTCGAGCAGGCGGCCTGGGAACGCGGCGAAAACGGTTCCGAGCGAAAGGCCCTGGTCGCGCGGCTCTACGCTCGGCGGTATCTGGCCGACCCGGGCCCGCTGCGCGGTCTGGACGCCGACGGCGACGAGGCCATCGACCGCTTTGACGAGCTGGTCGACGGCGCCCTGACCCTCACCCACTCTGCGCGAGCAGACGCGTAGGTACACCCCGTCCTGGGGCGATTTCTGGGGGTGATTGCAACAGCCACCTTGTTGGAGGTTGTTGTGTATCTGAAGGCTTATCCCTGGATTAT
>NZ_PDCP01000143.1 GCF_002553505.1 Mycolicibacterium agri
ATCCAGGGATAAGCCTTCAGATACACAACAACCTCCAACAAGGTGGCTGTTGCAATCACCCCCAGAAATCGCCCTGGGACTTTGCGGACATAAGCGTCTGCTCGCGGGAAGAAAGGGGGCTCGCCGGAAAAGGGGCTCGCCGGCAACGAACTAGTCGTGGATTTCGATGACCTCGTAGACGTTCTCGGCGTAACGGGCCCTGATGGTCTTCTTGTCGAACTTACCGACGCTGGTTAGCGGGACCCGGTCGATGAACGCCCACCGCTCGGGCAGCCACCAGCGAACCACCTTGTCGCGTAGGAAGTCCCGTAATTCGCCAGCGGTCACCGAAACGCCCTCGTGAACGACGACGACGGCCAGCGGCCGCTCCTGCCAGCGCTCATCGGGCACGGCGACGACGGCGGCCTCGGCCACCGCGGAGTGTCCCATCAGGTGATTTTCCAACTCCACTGATGAGATCCACTCGCCGCCGGACTTGATGACGTCCTTCGCGCGGTCGGTCAGCGTGATGAAGCCGTCGGGGTCGATGCGGCCGACATCGCCGGTGTGCAGCCAGCCGTGGTCGAACTTCGACTCGTCGCGGCCGCGGTAGTACGCGCCGGTGATCCACGGGCCCCGCACCTGCACCTCGCCGACGGCCTTGCCGTCATGCGGCAGCGGATTGCCGTCGTCGTCGACGATCCGCGCCTCCACCCCGCACACCGGGCGCCCCTGCGTCACGCGCTGCCCCCAGTGCTCCTCGTCCGACGCGCCGGCCAGCGGCCACGCGATGGTCGCCAGCGGCGACGTCTCGGTCATCCCCCACGCCTGGATGATCCGGACGCCGTAACGCTCCTCGAACGCCTTCATCATCGACATCGGCACCGCCGACCCGCCGCAAGCGACCAGCCGCAACGAGGAAATATCGTGTCCTTCCGAGGATTCCAGACAATGCATGACGTCGTTCCAAATCGTCGGCACCGCCGCCGATATCGTCGGCCGCTGCGTCTCGATCAGGTCGATTATCGACTTCGAGTCCATGAACCGGTCGGCCATCACGATCGCCGCGCCCGCCATCATCGCTCCGTACGGCATGCCCCACGCATTCGCGTGAAACATCGGGACGATCGGCAGGACCTTGTCGTCACACCGAACCCCGATTGCATTGGCTGTATTGGTCATCATCGCATGCAGATAACTCGAACGATGGCTGTAGACAACGCCTTTCGGATGTCCGGTCGTGCCGCTCGTGTAGCACATCGCGGCCGCCGACCGCTCGTCGAGCTGCGGCCAGTCGAACGCCGGCGACTCGTCCGCGAGGAGCTCGTCGTACCGCAGCACGGTCATTCCCGACGACTCCAGCGCGCCGACGTCGCCATCGCCGACGGCGATCACCGTGTGCACGGTCTCCAGCTGCGGTAGTACGGGCGCCAGCACACCGGCCAGCGACAGGTCGGCCATGATCACCTGATCTTCGGCCTCATTGGCGATGAACGCGATCTGTTCGGGCGACAGGCGAATGTTCAAGGTGTGCAGCACCGCCCCCATCGACGGGATCGCCAGATACGCCACCAAGTGCTCGGCGTTGTTCCACATGAACGTCGCCACCCGCTGGTCGCCGGTAATGCCTATGCGTCGCAATGCATTTGCCAGCCGACCGGCCTGCTCACCCACGTCGCGGTAGGTGGTGTGGCGATATCCGTCGCCGGTCGCCGTCGTCACTGTGCGATCGCCGTGCATAGTGCACGCGTATCGCATGATCGTGGCGATCGACAGCGGGACATCCTGCATCGTGCTGTCCATCGGACAACCCCCTCGGGTTAGGGCGCCGTAGCCCTGCGCGGCCAGATGGTCGCGATGCTAACCCGATGCTCAGGTGATGTAGGCAGTTCTCGGCGAACCGCCTGAACCGGACCCCCGCCTGCGCCGCCAGCTGTCGAACCAGCCGAAGCGCCGTACCCGCGGCGGGGGTGTAACGCTGCGCAGCCGGTCCATCTCGACGGGCTCGAGCGCCTCGGTGCCGACGGTGTCGACGGGCCGCTCCTCCAGCTCGTGCAGCGGCGAATCCGCCGTCAGCAACACGCGCTCCCAGCCGCCGGGCACGCCGACGATGCGGTGTGCGCGTGCCGCGTCACGCAACACGTCACCCAGTTCGGCCTCGAGCAGCTGGCGCATCATGTCGGCGCCCTGCCGCGGATGGGCCAGCATCCACGAGTGGTAGGCGCCGGGCACCTGGTAGAGCGTGGCGTCGGCGCGCTCGGCCATATCGCGGGCGCTGTCGAACGGCACCACGCGGTCCTTTTCGCCGTGCACAACGATGGTCGGCACGCTCTGCTCGCGCATCGCCTCCAGCATCGGCGTGTAGTCGCCGGACGTGATGATCGCCCGCAGGGCACCCGGTAACCCCAGCGGCGTGCGTACATTGCGGGCAAGGGCGGCGGCCATCTGCCGCGCATACCGCTTGCGTTCGGGCATCGGCAGCCGGCGCGGATCGCCAGGTGCGTCGTAGGCCGCGTTCATCAACGCCCGCGCCGCCCGCCGAGGTGACCGGACCGGCGCGCGGATCGACTCGTCGAACGGGGCGCCCGCGGCGGCATTCAGCAGCACCGCGGCCAGCACCCGCTCGGGAGCCTGCGCCGCCAATTGGACGATCATCCGTCCGCCCATCGAGTGGCCAAGAAAGACCGCCTTGCGCACCCCGAGGGCGTCCAGCGCACGGAGCGTGAGGTCGACACGGTGGCTCAGGTCACCGGACTCGCGCGGCAGGTTCGGAGTGAAGCCGTGCCCCGCCGCGTCCAGCGCGATGACCAGGAATCCCATGCCAGCCAGCCGACTCAGCAACCGCACGTAGGCCCGGCCGCTGAGTGCGATGCCGTGCAAGAAGACCAGCGGCACGCCTCGACCGCCGACGGTCACGCCGACCTTGTGCCCGTCGTCGAGGGTGATGACCTGGTGCGACAGTCGAACCCTGGCCATCGCGGGTGTCTGAGTCACGCCCCCATGGTTAACCACCGGCGAAGACGATGCCCAACCTCAGCGCTGTGGGGTTGCTTACGGTTAGGTCAGTTCGCGATGAACCTCACGACATGCGATTTCGCGTTGTTCACCGGATGATCACGGCGACCTGGGAACTAAATGTGTGTCCCAGGCGATCTATCTAGGGGATCATTGACCGACGACTACGAGAGGTGCGGTTATGCGCAACAAATGGACGCTCGCAGCTGCGGCCGTGGGTGCGTGCGCTGCGCTGGCCGCGCCAGCCGGGATCGCATCGGCCGACGAGAGCGCGCAGCAGACGATCAACCGCCTGCGCGACCAGGGCTACACCGTCAACATCGACAAGATCGGCACGGCGCCGATGTCGGAATGCGTGGTCACCAACGTTCGCAACCCCAAGCAGGTCACCCAGTGGGTGCCCTACGTGGGTCCTGGCAACAACGGCGACAACGCGTTGGTGTTACAGGTCGTCAGCCAGTCGATCTCGGTGACGCTGGACTGCAGCCGGCACTGACGCGGCACAAGCACACACAAGCAGACACAAGCAGACACAAGCATGGAAAAGGCCCGACCGGGAGCGGTTCCGGTCGGGCCTTTCATTGCGCCTCAGGCAGGCGCGGGAACACGCTCCGGCTCGGCGGCAGGCCGGACGTGCTCGTCGTCGACCATCGTGAGTTCGTCAAACGGATCGTCGCCGCGCAGCACCGCGTTGACCTTGTCCCGGTCGACCGTCTTGGTCCACGACCCGACCAGCAGCGTCGCGACCGCGTTTCCGGAGAAGTTGGTGACCGCGCGGGCCTCCGACATGAACCGGTCGATCCCGACGATCAAGCCGACACCGTCGAGCAGGTCGGGGCGGTGACTCTGCAGACCGCCGGCCAGCGTGGCCAGCCCGGCGCCGGTGACGCCCGCAGCGCCCTTGGACGCGACGATCATGAACACCAGCAGGCCGATCTGCTCGCCGACCGACAGCGGGCTGCCCAGCGCATCGGCGATGAACAGCGACGCCATTGTCAGATAGATCGCTGTGCCGTCCAGGTTGAACGAGTAGCCGGTCGGGACGACGACGCCGACCGTGCTGCGGTCCACACCGAGGTGCTCCATCTTGGCGATCAGCCGCGGCAGCGCGGACTCCGACGACGACGTCGAGAAGATCAACAGATACTCGCGGGCCAGGTAGCGCACCAGCTTGAAGATGGACACACCCGATACCGTGCGCAGCAGCGCGCCCAGCACACCGAACACGAACAGCACGCAGGTGAGGTAGAAGCCGAGCATCAGCGTCAGCAGCTGAGCAACCGCGGTCCAGCCGGTCTGCCCAACCACGTTGGCGATCGCGCCGAACGCGCCGATCGGCGCCAGCCACAGGATCATCACGAGGACCTTGAACACCAGCTTCTGCAGGTGCTCGATGCCGCGCAGGATCGGCTCGCCCGCGCTACCCATCGCCTGCAGCGCGAAACCGACCAGCAGCGCGACGAAAAGGGCTTGCAGCACGCTGCCCGACGTCAGCGACGAGAGCAGCGTTTCGGGGATGATGCCTTGAATGAAATCGATCAAACCACCGGACTCGTGCGCCTTTTCGGCCAGTTCGGCACCCTCGCCCGCGACGCTCTCGGTCAGGTTCATGCCGCTGCCGGGGTGGATGATGTTGCCGACGACGAGGCCGATCGCCAGCGCGAACGTCGACATCACCATGAAGTAGGCGAACGCCAGGCCGCCGACCTTGCCGACGGTCGCGGCCTTGCGCACCGAGCCGATGCCCAACACGATCGTGCAGAAGATCACCGGCGCGATCATCATCTTGATCAGCGCGACGAACATCGTGCCCAGCACGGCGACGCTCTTGCCCACCTCTGGCGCGAGGATGCCGACGGCGATGCCCACCAGCACGGCGGCGATGACTGCGATGTAAAGCCAGTGCGTGCGGTCCTTGCGTGCGCGAGGAACCGAACCGCCACTGGACGACGGCGGATCTCCTGCCGGCGGTTGTCGGTCGATGACGGTCATACAGCCTTCCTCCAAAGTCGACATCGAAAGTGATGTGCAAGTAGGTTCGGCCAGTAGGTGAGCCAGGTCACGTTTTAGTTCATTACGTTCAGGGACACGTTTGATGAGAGGCGGGCGGCATGGCTGAGGTCGTGACGACGTCGGACGGCCGCAAGCTTGCGTTCCCCGAAGTCGGCGACCCGGACGGGCCGCTCGTTTTGCACAACCACGGCGGCCCCAGCAGCCGACTGGAAGCGCACCTGCTGGCCGACGCCGCCGCGACCAACGGCATTCGGCTGATATGCGTCGACCGCCCCGGCATGGGCGCGTCTGACCCGCAGAAGAACCGGACGTATAAGGGATGGGCCGACGACCTCCTCGCCGTCGCCGATGCGTTGGGATATCAGGAATTCGGCGTGACGGGCTGGTCTGAGGGCGGACCGTGGGCACTCGCGGCGGCCGCCTATATCGACCCGGCCCGCCTGCGCCATGTCAGCAGCATCTCGCCGGGCAGCTACGGCGCGTTCGGCGACAACTCTGCCGCACAACACCTTTCGAAGATCGACGCGCTTGGTGGCGCCCTGGCGCTGCACTTCAAGCCCGAGTTCCGGTTGATGTATGCCCTTCTCGGGCTGAGCGCCAAGCGCTTCCGCACCAGCTTTGTCAAGCAGCTGATCAACAAGGTCACCGAATACGACCGCCAGATTCTGCTTCGCCCGGACGTTGCAGAGCAATTCGCCGACACCTGCGCCGAATGCTTCGCACACGGCTCCGCAGGCCTGGTCGAAGATGCCGAACTACTGTATCGCCGTTGGGCTTTCGATGTCGGCTCGATCCAGCGACCGATTCACCTCTGGCAGGGTCTTGACGACGCGTTGGTGCCCGACCCGATCAACAAGGCGGTGGCCGACGCGACGCCCGCGCGATCTGGCATCCCGTCGAGGGGGCAGGGCATTTCGTGGCCGTCGGTTGCGGCGACGAAATATTGGCGTTCGCCGCCAAGGAGCTGGGCACGTCGTGAGCAGGTGGTGGCCGCGGTCGCTGGCCGGCCAGGCGATCGCCTTGCAGATTCTGGTGATCGCGGTGATCGTGCTCGCGGGCAGCGTGCTGGCCCTACTTGATGCCCGTCAGGACGGCGATATGGCTGCCCGCCAACAGGTGATCGGCATCCCCACCGCCCTCGCGGAATCGCCGTCGACGGCTCAGGCCATCGAATCCGGAAGAGCCACCGAGATTTTGCAGCCGGTGACCGATGCCGTGCGCACCGACACCGACATCGCGTTCATCACCATCATGTCGCCCGAGGGGATCCGCTTCACCCACACCGATCCGCGCCAGATCGGCGGGCATTACCTGGGCACCATCGAACCGGCGCTGCGCGGCGAAACCTTCACGGAGGTGTACACCGGCACGCTGGGCCCGTCGGTGCGCACGATCGTGCCGGTGCGCAACGAGTCCGGCACCATCGTCGGGCTGGTGTCGGCGGGCATTACCCAGCAGACGCTGGCCGAGCGATGGCGTTCGCAGTGGCCGATGATCGCTGCGGTCAGCGCTGGGGCGCTGGCGATTTCGCTTGTGGGTGTCTGGGCGATCCGGCGCCGTCTGCTGCGACAGACCCACGGGCTGCGGCCCGACGAGCTGCGGGTGATGTACGAGCACCACGACGCGATCCTGCATTCGGTGTCCGAAGGGCTCATCGTGCTCGACCGCACCGGGGTGGCGCTCGTCAACGACGAGGCACGCCGCCTGCTCGGCCTGCCGCCGGGGCCGGTCGCAATGGATGACCTTCCCGAGTTCCTGCGCACCTACAATCCGGGGGCGCGCGACGAAGTGCACGTCACCGACGAACGCGTGCTGGTGGTCAACCGGTCGCGGGTGGACAACCGGTCGCAGGACACCGAAGTGGTCACCATCCGCGACCGCACCGAATTGCAGGGCGCGCTCGGTGAACTCAGCTCGCTGCAGGTGCTGACCGAATCGCTGCGCGCGCAGGCGCACGAGGCCGCGAACAGGTTGCACACCGTGGTCACCATGGTCGAGATGGGCCGCCCCGAGGAAGCGGTCAAATTCGCCACCGACGAACTGGCGCTGTCGCAGCATCTGGTGGACCGCCTGTCCGCCGATGTCGGCGAACCCGCCCTTGTCGCACTGCTTCTCGGCAAGACCGCGCAGGCCGCTGAACGCGGCATCGAGTTGTCCGTCACTGAGGACACGTATCTGCCGTCGGACACCGACCATGTGCCGCTGAGCGGGCAGGAGATGGTGACCGTCCTCGGCAATCTGATCGACAACGCGATGGACGCCTGCGACCGCGACAATCCGTGGGTCGAGGTCACCGTCACGCAGCAGGATCACGCGCTGCTGATCCGGGTGGCCGACAGCGGTCCGGGCATGGACGCCGCCACCTTCGAGAAGGCCATGCAGCGCGGCTACTCGACCAAGACCGACGCCGAGCACCGCGGCCTCGGGCTGGCGTTGGTGTCTCAGGTTGTCAAGCGGCACAACGGTACTCTGACCGCCGACGTGACATACGGGTCGGTGGTGACGGTGACGGTGAGCGATTCATGATCCGCGTCTTGATCGTCGAAGACGAGCCGCTGATCGCCGACGCGCACCAGACCTATCTCGAACGACTCGAGGGCTTCACGGTCGCAGCGGTCGCGCACACGGCCCGCGACGCGATGCGCGCGGCCGCCGACGCCGCGGCCAACGACGCGCCGATCGACTTGGTGCTGCTCGACATCGGGCTGCCTGACGCCAACGGGATCGCGCTGGCGTCGGGCATGTCGAGTCTGCGTCCCGCGCCCGACATCATCGCGATCACATCCGAGCGCGACCTCGAGATGGTGCGGGCCGCCGTCGGCCACGGTGCGCTGGCGTATTTGCTGAAGCCGTTCACGTTCGCGGCGTTTCGCGACCGGCTGGAGCGCTACCGGCGTTATCGCGAAGCGCTGCCCGCCGGCATCGACGCGGCCAGCCAGGCCGAGGTGGATCGCGCGCTGGCCGAGTTGCGGGTCGCGGGCGACAGGTCGACCGCGCCCAAGGGCGCCGCAGCGGGCACCAACGACGAGATCGCCCGTGCGGTAAGGGATTCCGAGGACGGAATCACCGCCGATGCGGTGGCCAAGCGGGTCGGCGTTTCGCGGGTGACGGCGTGGCGTTATCTCGAACGACTCGCCGACGAGGGCACCGTCATCCGCCGCACCGATTACGGCAAAACCGGTCGGCCCAAGACCCGCTACCAGTGGCGCTGAAGCGCTAGGAGCCTGCTGAATTAATCCCGCGTGGCGGGCGTGGTTCTGCTGGGGTTTTCGGGATGATTGACGGGTGCAGGG
>NZ_PDCP01000144.1 GCF_002553505.1 Mycolicibacterium agri
GAGCTCGATATCTACTTCTGCGATCCGCACTCGCCATGGCAACGCGGCAGTAACGAGAACACCAACGGGCTGCTGCGCCAATACTTTGCTAAAGGCACCGACCTATCAGTGTTCCCGGCCGACTACCTCGACTACGTTGCCGCCCAACTCAACACCCGACCCCGCAAAACCCTCGGCTGGAAGAAACCCGCTGAAGTCCTCGACGAGCTACTCTCAAACCCGCCAAAACCACCCGCTGTTGCATCCACTGCCTGAAATCGCCCTCGACGCCGACGGCACCCGCTACACCCCCATGTTCGGCCAGCCGGTGATGGTCTTCGGCGCAGATCGAGACCGGTTGACGCGCACCTTGAACCGGGCGCTGTCCCGCGGGGTGGTGTCCACGATCTTCACGACGGATTTGTTCACGACCTCGCACGACGACGCCAACCGCGCCGCGGTCGCCGCCGCGGCCCGTGACGACCTCGATCTGGCGGGCATCGCAATTCGCGCCGACCGCAAGACAATCGACAAGATCGTCGACGGCCTACGGCTGCACCAGTGAGCCGTAAACCGGTCAGTCGCGACGCGCGAAACTCAACGTCTCGCCGCGCACCCCGCCCATCCACAGATCCTGGCAGGCGGCGGCCATCTCCTCGAGGCCTTCGATCACCTCGCCGAAGACGTTGCCGGGCACCCAACCCTGGTCGCCGTTGATCAGCAGGTTGTTGCGCCCATAGAACAGCGCCAGGTCGACGATCGCGCCGGTTGTGCCTGTGCCGGTGGTGTTTTCGTAGCCGTAGGCGGGGTTGCCGAGATCGTCGGAGTCGAAGGAGAACCAGCACAGATCACCCGGGATCGGGGTGATGGTCGTGTTTTCCTTGCCCGGATCAGCGGCGAACGCCGGCAGCAGCGTGTAGATCTCGTTGCGCGCGTACTTGCCGTGAAACACCTGCGCCGACAACGGAAGTGCGTCCCACACCGCGGCGCAGGTGCGCGGGGCAGCGTCGTCGAGCAGTCGAGCGACGCAGCTCACGCCGCGCTTGTCCAACGACACCGTGATCAGCTTGCTCATCGCGCCTCCTTGGCGAGTAGTCCCGGTTCCCGCAGATGCCAGTCGGTCATCGACTGATATGCCTGGCCCACGCGCAGCACCAACGCATCGGCGTGCCGCGGCCCGACGATGTGCAACCCGACCGGCAACCCGGCGTCGGTGAACCCGCACGGCACGCTGAGCGCGGGCTGTTGGGTCAGGTTGAACGGATACGTGTAGGGGGTCCAGCTGGTCCAGTCCGGCGATTCCGAACCGTCGGGCACGTCCTGTCCGGCGGGGAATGCGGGCAGCGGCAGCGTCGGCGTCACGAGCACGTCGTATCGCTCGTGGAAGCGACCCATCAACTCGCCCAACTTCATTCGTACCGCCATCGCGTCCAGATAGTCGGCGGCCGAATACGACGCTCCGATAACTGCCGTGCGATGCAGTCCAGGATCGATCCGACCCGCCAGCGCGTCGAGATCGCCGTAGGACGAAAGAACCTTGGCTTCCCCGGAGAACCACAGCACGTGAAACGCGTCCACCGGATCGCTGAACCCGGGATCGGCCTCTTCGACGTGCGCGTCGGCACTGACCAACACGTCGACAGCCGCGCGTACGGCGGCGTCGACAGACGGATCATTCTGCACGAAGCCGAGATTCGGCGAGTAGGCGACCCGCAGGCCCGCCACCCCGTCGTCGAGTCCGGACAAAATCGATGTCGTCGGCGTCGGCATCGCCGCCCAGTCGCGGGCGTCGAACCCGGTGATGATGTCCATCATCGCGGCGGCGTCGCGCACGGTGCGGGTCATCGGCCCGGCGTGCGACAGCGTCCCGAACGGGCTCGCCGGATAGAACGGGATCAGCCCGTAAGTGGGTTTGAGCGCAACGGTCCCGGTGAACGCCGCGGGGATGCGCACCGATCCGCCGCCGTCGGTGCCGACCGACCACGGCCCCATGCCGAGCGCGACCGCGGCCGCGCTGCCGCCGCTCGAGCCGCCAGCCGTCAGCGAGGGATTCCACGGGTTGCCGGTGACGCCGTGGCGAAGCGAATCGGTGACGCCCTTCCACGAGTACTCGGGTGTGGTCGTCTTGCCGAGGATGACGGCGCCGGTTTCGCGCAGCCGAGCGACCGACGGGGCGTCCTCGTCCCACGACCCCGCCGCGTCGATGAGATTGCTGCCGCGAAGCGTCGGCCATCCGCGCGTCCACAGCGCGTCCTTGATCGACGTCGGCACACCGTCGCCGGGGCCGAGGGGCTCCCCGGCCTGCCAGCGCGCCTCGGACTGCTTGGCGGCGGCGAGCGCGCCTTCGTGATCGACCAGAACGAAGGCGTTCACGGCGCCGTCGTAGGTGTCGATCGCCTCGAGTGCGGCCTTGGTGGCCTCGACCGGCGAGATGGTCTTGTTGCGGTAGCCCTCGACGAGCTCCATCGCCGACGTGATCATGCCGTGGCTCCTGTCCTGGCGACGTACCCAAGCTGCTTGTCCACCACGTTGAGCAACGGCTGGCCTGCCAGCCAGCGCCGGACGTTGGTGGCGAACTGCTCGGCCAGCGTTTCGCGCCAGCCGACGACGTCGGCGGACATATGCGCGGTGATCGTCACATTCGGAGCGTCCCACAGCGGGTGGTCGGCGGGCAGCGGCTCGGTCTCGAACACGTCCAGCGTCGCCCCGCCGATTCGGCGCTGCGTCAGCGCCGCCAGCAGAGCGGACTCGTCGACCATCGGGCCACGCGCGATGTTGACCAGATGCGCGTCCGGCTTCATCGCCGCCAACACCTCCTTGTTCACGAGCCCACGGGTCTGCGGGGTCAGCGGCGCGGCCAGGATCAGGTGGTCGCACCAGCCGACTTCCCTTGCCAGGTTGGCGCTTTCGACGACCTCGCCGAAGTCGGGGTCATCGGACGCGGCTCGTCGGCCTGCGCCCCGCACGACCATGCCCGCGGCCCGCAGCAGCCTCGCGATCTCGCGGCCGATGCCGCCGGTGCCCACCACCAATGCGGTCGCTCCGGTGACGCTGCGGGTCTCGCGGTGCCGCCACTCGTGGCGGCGCTGCAGGTCGTAACTCGTCAGGCTGTCCTTGGCGTAGGCGATGACGGCGCCGAGCACGTATTCGGCCAGCGGCCGGTCGAACACGCCGCGGGCGTTGGTGACCACCACGTCGGAATTTCGCAGCTCGTCGAACAGCAGCGTGTCGACGCCCGCGGCGGTGATGTGGATCCACTCCAGCTGGTCGGCGTGGGACCACGCATCCCGAAGGGCCTTGGAGAAGAAGTCCCAGAGCAGCAGCGCCCGTGCTCCACGAAGGGCGTCGGCGAGGCCGTCGGCCGCGCAGAAACGAAAGTCCACGTCCAAGTCGTCGAGACCGGGGGGACGGTCGGTCGCCTTCTCGCACAGGACCGCGATAACCGGTCGTGTTCGAGGCACGGTCAGAGGCTATCAAAACCGTACGATTGTCAACAATCGACTTGCGGAGTGGCCAGAGCGGCCCCAAACTTAGCCAATGAGTCAGGTTCCGCCTTTGCATCAGACCGGGATCGGGGTGGTCACGCCATATGATTTTGCGCTTGACCGTGAGTTGTGGCGTTGGTTGCCAGACGACGTCAGTTTGCATTTAACCCGCATGCCTTACGCGGCGCTGCCTGCGACACTGGAGATGGCGGTGCGGGTCTCCTCCCCAGAACTCGTCGCGCAGGGGTTCACCGACGTCAAGGCGGTGTCCCCGCAGTGCATGGCATATGCGTGTACGTCGGGCAGCTTCATCGGCGGCCTCGCGGCCGAGGCGGAGCTCGTGTCGGCGATGACCGAGGCGGGCGCGCCCGCGGCGGTGACCACCAGCGGCGCTCTCCTCGAGGCGCTCACTCACCTCGACATCGTCCGGATCGTCACAGTGACGCCCTACATCGCCGAGTTGACCGTCGGCCTGACGACCTTCCTCGGCGAGGCGGGGGTCGATGTGGTGGCCGCCGCCGGCATGGGGTTGATCTCCGACATCTGGACCGTGCCCTACGACGTCACCGCCGCCCTGGTCCGCGAGACCAACACCGAGGACGCGCAGGCCATCTTCGTCAGCTGCACGAACCTGCCGACCTACGACCTCATCGCACCGCTCGAGGAGGAGCTCAAGAAGCCGGTGCTGACGGCCAACCAGGTGACGATGTGGGCGGCGTTGCGCACGATCGGCCGCAAGGCGGTCGGGCCCGGTCAGCAGCTTCTGGAGCGGTGAAGGATGACTGACGAGGTGCTTGCAAAGGAATACGCCGACCGGCTGAGCCGTGTCCGGAAAGCCATGGCCGACAAGGGCTTCGGTGCGCTCGTGGTGTGTGACCCGGCAAACCTGTTCTACCTCACGGGCTACAACGCCTGGTCGTTCTACACACCGCAATGCCTGCTGGTCGGTCCCGACGGCGCGCCGCACCTGTTCGCCAGGGCGATGGACGCCCTGGGCGCGGCGTACACGTGCAACCTGGACGACGACCACATCCACGGCTACCCAGAGGACCTGGTGCACCGGCCCGATGTGCATCCGTTCGACTGGATCGCCGACGTCATGCGAGGGCTTGTCCCGGCCGGCGAAGTGATCGGCGTGGAATGCGACTGCCACTACTTCTCTCCGCGCGGGTATCAGGCACTGGAACGCGGGCTGCCGGCGAATCGGCTGATCGACTGCGCTGAACTGGTCAATTGGGTGCGAGTCGTCAAGTCCTCCTACGAGATCGAGCAATTGCGGATCGCGGGGTCGATCGCCGAGCACGCGATGCGGGCGGCGTTCAACGCGCTGCGGCCGGGGCGACGCCAATGCGACGTGGTCGCCGAGATCATGGCCGCGCAGACATGCGGCACGCCCGAGCACGGCGGCGACTATCCGGCCTTGGTGCCGCTGCTGCCGACGGGCAAGTCCGCGGGCACGCCGCATCTGACGTGGACGCAGGGCGTCTTTTCGACCGGCGAGGCGACCACCGTCGAACTGGCGGGCACCTACGGCCGCTACCACGCGCCGCTGGCGCGCACGGTCATGCTGGGCGAGCCGCCGTCGCGACTCCTCGACACCTCGAAGGTGGTCGCCGAAGCGATGCAGGCGACGCTGGCGGCGATGCGTCCCGGTGTGGACGGCGGCACGGTCCACAAGGCGTTCGATCGCGTGATCAAACCCCATGGACTGCAGAAGGATTCGCGTATCGGGTATTCGATAGGGATCGGCTATCCACCCGATTGGGGTGAGCGCACAGTCAGCCTGCGCCCCGGTGAACGCACAGAACTGGCGGCGGGTATGGCCTTTCACGTCATCCTGGGCATCTGGATGGACGACTGGGGCTACGAGCTGTCCGAGCCGGTGGTCGTCACCGACACCGGCGTGGAGAAGCTGACCGACCTGCCCCACGAACTCACGGTCTGGAGGTAAACCCGTGACCACACCGACGCTTCCCTTCGCCGCACGCGCCGCCGGCTTGGTGGGGTCGATCATCGACTCCAGTACGTCGTTGCTGCACAAGCAGTCTCACGATGTGGTCCGGCTCGCGATGGGCAGCCCTGCCGCAGAGGCCGTGCCGTCGGAGATTCTGGCCGGCATCGCAGCCACCGAACTGAGCGCACCCGGCGCTTACGACTACGCCGCGACCGAGGGCGATCCGCCACTGCAGGCCGCGCTGTTGGAGATGCTGCACGGCAGCAGCGACCAGACCACAGCCGACCGGCTGACGATCACCGCGGGCGGCATGCAGGGACTCGACCTGTTCTGCAAGATCTTCGTCGACCCAGGCGATCTCGTGACCGTCGAGTCGCCCACCTACACCAACGGCAGCGCCACCGCGCTGTCCTATGGCGCGCAGCTGTTGGAGATTCCCGTCGACGACCACGGTATGGACGTCGACGCGCTCGAACGGCTGGTCGACGAAGCCGGCCGCACACCGAAGGCGATCTACACGATCCCGACCTTCCAGAACCCGTCCGGTGTCACGATGTCGCTTCAGCGCAGGCTGCGGCTGCTCGAATTGGCGCGGCAGTGGGGCTCGATGATCATCGACGACGACCCCTACGGCCTGTTGCGTTTTGCGGGTGAGCCGCTGCCGACGCTACGCGAACTCGGCGGCGGCGACCCCCTGGTCTTCGCGGTCCGCACCTTCTCCAAGATCGTCGCGCCCGGGCTGCGGGTCGGCTGGGTCGACACGGCGCCCGAGTTGCAACCGCTGCTGATCAACGCCAAGCAGGCGATGGACACCTGCACCAACCTGCCCGGCCAGCGGCTGGTGACCGGCTTTCTCACCGGTGGCCACCTCGACGAGCACTTGATCAAGCAGCGCGCCGA
This sequence comes from Mycolicibacterium agri, assembly GCF_002553505.1. Taxonomy (GTDB): domain Bacteria; phylum Actinomycetota; class Actinomycetes; order Mycobacteriales; family Mycobacteriaceae; genus Mycobacterium; species Mycobacterium agri. The sequence continues at coordinate 6,319 of NZ_PDCP01000144.1, forward strand.
ATACAAGCGCCGCAAGGAGGCCATGCACACCGCGCTCGAAGAGCACTTCGGTGACCGCGCGCGCTGGACCGATCCCGACGGCGGCTTCTTCTGCTGGGTGACCATCGACAACGTCGACACCACAGCGCTTTTCGAGCCCGCACTGGCCGAAGGGGTCGCGTTTATCCCCGGTTCGGCGTTCTCGCCGTCCGGCCGCTTCACCGACGCGTTGCGGCTGTGCTTCGCCTCCACCCCGCCGGACCGGATCCATCAGGGGGTGGCCCGGCTGCGCCGCGCCGTCGACTTGCTTGCGAAGGGCTGACATGCCGCTGAGCGTCACAGAACGGGCCGTGCTGGACAAGATCGACGAAGACGCGCTGGTCGAACTCGCCCGCTCACTGGTCCGCGCCCACGGGCAGAACCCACCCGGTGAGGAGGCGACGACGGTTGCGGTGCTCGCCTCTGCCGCAGCCGAACTCGGGCTCGACATCAACGAGATGCCGGTGCAGCAGGGCCGTGACAACCTCCGGATCACGCTGCGCGGCGGCGACGGGCCCGGCCTTCTGCTGCTGGGCCACACCGATGTGGTGCCGGTCGGCGAGGGCTGGACCAGGGACCCGTTCGGCGGAGTCGTCGAGGACGGCCGGCTCTACGGCCGCGGCGCATCCGACATGAAAGGCGGCCTGGCGGCCTGTCTTTCGGCGATGGCGGCACTTCGCGGCGCTGGTCTGCGCGGTGCCGTCGAACTGGCCGCGCTGATCGACGAGGAGGAGAACGGCCTCGGCATCCGCGCCTATGTGGGCTCGGCGACAGGGCAATGGCTGGGCTGCATCACCGCGGAACCGACCGATCTAGCGCCCATCATCGGCGCGCGCGGCGCCGCCTACCTACGGGTCGATGTGCACGGAACTGCCTGCCATGCAGGAAATCCCGACGACGGCGCCAATGCGATCTACGGGGCGGCCGCGGTCGTGAGCGAAATCGAGCGCATGCATGCCGAGCTCGCCAACCGGCCGCACCCGCTGCTCGGCCCAGCGACGTGGAGCGTCGGGCAGATCCAGGGCGGCAGCGGCGGCAGCGTAGTACCCGCCGAGTGCACCGTGGTCGCCGATCGCCGCTTATTGCCCGACGAAGCGGGCGCCGACGTGCTGGACAGCCTGCGCGGGCGTATCCAGGCGCTGCGGTTGGCCGAGCGTGGCCTGAGCGTCGAGGTGTCGATGCCGATGGAAATGCCCCCGTTCGAGACACCGCTCGAATCACCGCTGACGCGCACCGTCGCGGCGGCCCTGGCCGATGCGGGCGGGCCGACGGTCACACCCGGCGGCTGGACGGCGGCCTGCGACGGCGGGTTCGTCGCCCGCGAATTCGGTGTGCCCGTGGTGGTTCTGGGACCGGGGTCGGTCGCCGAGCAGGCACACCGGCCCGACGAGTCGGTCGCGATCGACGAGTTGATCATCGCGGCACGCACCTACGCGCTGTCGGCCCTGCGCCTGTTGTCCTGATTTCCCTTCGCGAGCAGACGCGTATGCCCGCAAAGTCCCAGGGCGATTTTCAGGCAGTGGATGCAACAGCGGGTGGTTTTGGCGGGTTTGAGAGTAGCTCGTCGAGGACTTCAGCGGGTTTCTTCCAGCCGAGGGTTTTGCGGGGTCGGGTGTTGAGTTGGGCGGCAACGTAGTCGAGGTAGTCGGCCGGGAACACTGATAGGTCGGTGCCTTTAGCAAAGTATTGACGCAGCAGCCCGTTGGTGTTCTCGTTACTGCCGCGTTGCCATGGCGAGTGCGGATCGCAGAAGTAGATATCGAGCTC
>NZ_PDCP01000145.1 GCF_002553505.1 Mycolicibacterium agri
GACCCTCACCAATCAACGACCGCTACAGCGCGTCGTCACACTTCCTCAACCAACCTGCCTGGGCAGTACAGCTAGCGAACCTGTGCTGGATCTACGACAACAACAAGATCACCATCGAGGGTGCCACCAGCCTGGCGTTCTCCGAGGACGTGCGGGCCCGGTTCGCCGGCTACGGCTGGGCGGTGCGCCACGTCTCCGACGCCAACGACCTGGCCGCGCTGGGCGCCTCCTTCGACGCATTCCGGGCCGAGACCGAGCGTCCGACGCTGATCGTGGTGGACAGCATCATCGGCTACGGATCGCCGAACAAGGCGGGCACGCACTCCGCGCACGGCGAGCCGCTGGGTGTGGAGGAGGTCGAGGCGACCAAGCGGTTCTACGGCTGGCCGGAGAATGAGACGTTTCTGGTGCCCCCGGAGGTGGCCGACCACGTGGGGGGCGGGATGCGCGAGCGCGGTGGTGGTCTGCGCCGGGACTGGGAGGCGCTGATCGCCGGCTACGTCGCGGAGTACCCCGAGCAGGCCGAGCAGCTCAACCACATGCAGCGGCGCACCCTGCCGGAGGGTTGGGACGCTGACATCCCCGGCTTCCCTGCCGACGCCAAGGGTGTGGCCGGCCGCGACGCCAACGGGAAGGTGCTCAACGCGGTCGCGCGGCGGGTGCCGTGGCTGGTCGGCGGCTCGGCCGACCTGGCGCCGTCCAACAAGTCCCGGATGACCTTCGACGGGGCGGGCGACTTCTCGGCCGCCGACCGGGCCGGGCGTAACCTGCACTTCGGGGTCCGCGAGCACGCGGCTGCGGCCGTCGCCAATGGACTCGCGCTGTCCAAGCTGCGCGCCTACCAGGCCGGCTTTCTGATCTTCTCCGATTTCCAGCGTGGCGCGCTGCGGCTCTCGGCGCTGATGGAGCTGCCGCTGATCCATGTCTACACGCACGACTCCATCGGGGTTGGTGAGGACGGGCCGACGCATCAGCCGATCGAGCACCTGGCCTCGATCCGGGCGATGCCTGGCATGATCGACATCCGCCCGGGTGACGCCAACGAGGTGGCCGAGGCCTGGCGGGCGCTGATGCCGATCCGCCACGAGCCGGTGGCGTTGATGCTGTCCCGCCAGCCGCTGCCCACCCTGGACCGGGAGCGCTACGCGTCGGCGGCCGGGGTGGCGCGCGGGGCCTACGTGCTGGCCGACCCACCCTCCGGTGCGCCCGAGGTGATCCTGATCGCCACCGGCAGCGAGGTGGCGATGACGGTGGACGCTTACGAACGGCTGATCGCGGACGGGATCCGGGCGCGGGTGGTCAGCATGCCGTCGATGAAACTGTTTGACGAGCAGCCGCGCTCCTACCGCGACGAGGTGCTCCCACCGTCGATCATGGCCCGGGTGTCGGTGGAGAAGGGCTCCACGTTCGGCTGGGACCGCTGGGTGGGTCCGACCGGTGCGATCATCGGGATGAGCACCTTCGGCGCGTCGGCGCCGCTGAAGGTGCTGCAGGCCAAGTTCGGCTTCACCGTCGAGAATATCGTCGCTACCGCCCGGACCCAGCTCGGCCTCGAGCACGAGGCCAACCCGCCCGGCGTCACCCTTGAGACGTCAGAGAGCGCCGAGACCCTAGCGCAGTGACCGAGCGGGTCCGCTAGCTGCTCCCGGACCGGAAACTGCGGCTGGACCTGATGCGGGTCACTGGTCACCGACGCCACTGTGCAAGCCGCCGGCCGCTGGGCGGGCGTGCCACCTGGCCGCGGTCACCGAACGCCAACAGCGGGTGAGGTAGGACGCTGGCCACCCGCATCGGGTGGCGCAGGCTGCGGGCTCGGGTCCTGTGGCGGCAACGGCGCCACCGATTTCTGTTTCAAAGTCCCGCGCTCACGACGCGGGAACCGCCGGTACCGTTGACCTGTCAAACGGTCGATTGCGTGTATCCAGCGCCGAGCGATCGTCTGGGGAGGTGGACTGCCGTGGTCGATGGGGCGACGAGCGGGCTCGAGATGGATCAGAGCCATTTTCCGCCGATCGAAGACTATGCGTTCTTGTTCGACTGCGAGACGACGGCGCTGATCGCGCCCGACGGTGCGGTGGAGTGGCAGTGTCTGCCACGGATGGACTCTCGGAGCGTGTTCGGTGCCATTCTTGATCGCGACGCCGGACGCTTCCGGATCGGACCGGCGGGGGTCGACGTCCCTTCCGCGCGCCGCTACATCCCGGGCACGATGGTGGTCGAGACGAGCTGGTGGACGCCGGGTGGCTGGCTTGTCGTCGCCGACGCCCTGCTGATCGGCCCGTGGCATCACGAGGACGAGCGGTCGATGACGCATCGCCGGGCGCCCACCGATTACGACGCGGCGCACGTCTTGCTGCGCCTGCTCCGATGTGTCAACGGTCAGGTGCAGGTCGACATGGACTGTACTCGCGGGTTCGACTATGGCCGGTTGCCGCCACGCTGGTCCTACACCGGCGACGGCTACCACGAGGCAATCGCTGAGCCGGTTCCAGATGTCGCCGGCCCTCCGGCATCGGAAGGCGGCAGGCCGCGGCTGCGCCTCACGACGGACCTGAACGTCGGGTTCGAGGGCCCCACGGCGACCGCGCGGACGCTACTCAAGGAGGGACAGCGCCGGTTCGTCGCGCTGTCGTGGAGCAAACACGCCCCGCCGAAGACGCTGGACGAGGCAGTGTGCCGGCTCCGCTGGACCTGCCACCACTGGCAGCACTGGCTTGATCGCGGCATGTTCCCTGACCATCCATGGCGCGGCCATCTGCAGCGCAGTGCTCTAACCCTCAAGGGTCTCAGCTTCGCCCCGTCCGGAGCGATCGTCGCGGCCCGATCAGAACGAGTTGCTCAACACTGCTTTCCCGGATGCTTAGCTTAGCTTAGCTTAGCCCGCTAATCTTGTATGCGCGGTCCAGCGCAGAGGCGGGCCAGCCGGCCCCGGCGCCCACCGGTGGTCGATCACATTGAGGTCGGCTTGCTTTCCGACCTCGACGACGCCGCGAGTTGAACAATCGTCTTGCCTTTGCGCCGCTTCGTCGGATCGAATGCCGACGCCGCCTTCGAGAGTGGAACGACCGCCCCGACGTCCGGACGCAGCACACCCTTCTGCAGCCTGCCTTCGAGACCCAGAGGGGGGTACTGGCGGGCTCGACGACGAAGAAGATGGTTCGCACTCCCTCGGGTTGCTTCTGTAGCGGCTCCGCGATGCTGACGACCGCGCCGCCCGGACGCACGAGTTGTGCTGAGCGATCAAAAATTTCGCCGCCGAGCACATCGAACACCACTTCTACGTGGCCGATGTCCTCGACGCCCTCGCGCTCCAGATCGAGAAAGGCGTCGGCTCCGTGGATCACGACGGTCTAACTCTAACCTGTCGTGAGCATTAGGCCGCCGCCGACGCTTCGCAGATCCAAACCAGATCCACACCGCGATGCGATCAGGTCACGGACCTCCGTTACCGTCGCCGGGCGCGATCGTCGGCGGACGCGGCGTCATCGGCGTCGGGGTCGTGAACGCGGTGGCGCACCCTACGCACGGTGCGCCAGACCACCAGCACGGCCAGCGGGATGGCCAGCGCGGCCACCAAGCTCTCGTCGATCGGCAAGCCCACCGATTTCAGGCCCTTGGCAAAATAGCCGACCAGCCCGACGATGTAATAGGAGATCGCCGCGATCGACAGTCCCTCGACGGTCTGCTGTAAGCGCAGCTGCAGCGCCTGGCCCCGGCGTAGCTCGCGCAGCAGCTCCTGGGTCTGCGTCTCGGCGGCCACTTCGACCCTGGTCCGCAGCATGTCTGCGGTGCGTGCAACCCGCCCCGACAGCGCCTCCATCCGGTGCTTGGCGGCGTCCACGGTGGCCATCGCCGGCGCTAGCCGCCGGCGCAGGAAGGTGAACACCCCCATCAGCCCGGGCAGCGACGCGCGCTGTAGGTACTCGATGCGTTGTTGCACGATCGCGTAGTAGGCCCCGGCGGCGTCGAAGCGTCCTGCGTGCGTGGCGATCTCGTACTCGACGACCGCCGCCAGCCCAATCAGCTCGTCGAGCAGCTCCCGGTCGTCGCGCTGCTCATCCTCGATGCCGCGCGCCAGTTCGGCCAGCTGCGCCTCCAATTCGACCAGGCGCGGAACCATGCCACGTGCGGCCGGGTAGGCCAGCAGCGCCAACATCCGGTAGCGCTCGACGTCCAGTAGCGACCCGGCGATTCGCCCGGCCCGGCCCTCGGTCACGGGCTCAAACAAGATCAGAAACCGCGAGGTGCCGTCCGGATATAGCTGGTAGGTGGTATACAGCCGCGCGGCGTCGTCGCGCAGCCGTGACCCAAGCAGCCTGCCCCGCCCGAGGATTCGCTGGGCGAACTCGGCCGCCTCCTCGTCGGACCAACCATGTGCGGGCAACAGTACGGCGTGCACCGCGGCCAGCGTGCGGCCGGGGATCGCCGCCAACCATCCCGCGGGCAACGGCAGCAACGCCAACAGGTCGGCATCGGCACCGAATGCCGCTGGGTCGAGGGGCTGATGGATGGTGTACAGGGAGTAGTCGTCGTGCTTCTCCCAGGACAGTCCCGTCTGATGGTCAAGCTCAAGCGTTAGGCCCACGTCCGTGGCGGCGACAGCCACGCCGTACGCAGCGGCAAGACCATGCAGGTGTGCGGTCTCCGCCGCAGCCGAGCTCGACTCGGTCAGCACCGTCAACTGGGTGGTCATCGAGGGCACCGGAAGCGGCCTCGCCGGACGCACGTGCACCTCGTTGTGCGCGGCCGCCCGCCCAGACGCATCCTGGGGAAGCATCGCGGTCACCAGCGCCATCGGCTCACCCTCGCCCATGCCCGAAACGGCAGTATCCGGCAGGCGGTTCCGCTGCGGCGAAACCGGTCTTGACGCGGCCCCGGTGATCATGAAACGTCATGTCGCGGCGGCATGACAGCGATCCAGGTTGGCCGCGTGTGCTGTCGACGCTGCAACCAGCATTCAGGGTCAAGAGTTGTCGCTGGGGCGTTAGGCGGGGCGACAACTGCTGGCACCATGGTGAGCCGAATCAAAGAAGCTCGCTACGATGTTGAGCTCGAGGAAGCCATTTATGAGCCATCACGATCGCCTCTCTGTGGCGTTGGTTGAGGCGGTGAACAGCCGCTGATATTCGCCGTACCCTTCCTTCGCAAGCTCGTCACGATGGATGAATCGCAGCGATGCAGAGTTGACGGAGTACCTTATGCCCCCGGCCTCCAGTGGGCCGCCGATAAACAGGTGCCCAAGGTGGCTGCCTCCATGGGCGGACCGTACTTCCGTGCGAATCATGAAGTGGCTGAAGTCCTGCTGCTCGACGATGTTGTCCGCATCGATCGGCTTGGCGAAGCTTGGCCAGCCCGTGCCGCCGTCGAACTTGTCGATGGAGGCGAACAGTGGCTCACCGGAGACGACGTCAACGTAGATGCCGGGCGCGTTGTTGTCCCAGTATTCATTGGCAAACGGCCACTCGGTGCCGTTCTCCTGCGTGACCCGATACTGCTCGGGGCTTAGGGCTTTAACGCCGGCCAGATTCTTGTAGTAGCTGCGCACCACCTGTGCTCCTAAGGCTCATTGAACGAGACGCTGTGGCAAAAGGTATCGCAGGATCACGGCTGTTGGTCTCGGTCTTTGTTGTGACTTCTGGTGGATGTGGGGGTTGGAGTGCCCGCCGACACACCTGTGGTTCGAGTACGCGGTCGCGGGCTCGAAGTGGCCAGGGTGCACTACGGGGTCGGAGCACACACGTGGCGGTGGCCGGGCCAGCAAAGCGCACAATGGCTCCGCGGGAGATCCAGCACGCCCGCGCTATTCGAGGTGGTTGCGGAGGCTGGTTAGGTCATCAGCTTCAGCGACTGCTCATGTCCTTTCAGCAACGCCAGTCATCTGGCCTGCGCTTGGCTGTGTGGTGCGGACGCCATGTGTTCCTGTACCACTGTCCACAGCCGGAAGCCAAGCATGGCATGGCTCTCCTGGATGCGGTGGATGCTTTGCGAGCGCACCGTGAAGCAGAAGTCGAGGTCCTCGGCAATCGCCATCCGACCGCCGTCGTGACCGGAGAACCCGATGGTCAAGAGGCCCCGGTGTCGTGCCTCGGAGATCGCCGTCAACAAGTCCGCCGAGCTGCCCGAGGTCGACAACGCGATCGCGATGTCGCGGTCGCGGGCATGGGCGATGATCTGGCGTTTGAAGATCAGCTCGAACCCGACGTCGTTCCCCAGCGCGGTCACCACCGCGTTGTCGGCGGCTAGTGACCACGCCGCGACGGGACGACCGCGCGCCGGCCGGCTGAACAGCGACGCCAGTGTCGCCGCGTCGGTGGAGCTGCCACCGTTGCCGAAGGTGTACAACCGGCCGCCGCGGCTGAAACGTTCGGCCATGGCGCTTCCTGCCATTGTCAACGCGGTGCTGTACTCGTCCAGCGACTCGCCCTGCAGGCGTGCGCTGTCCGCGGCTTTGCCCCGGGCCGACGCCGCCAGGTCGTCGAGCAGACTGGTGGCGTCGGTCTCTTCCGACTCTATGAACGGGTACAGAAAGCTGGTGTCTTCAGGCTCTGTCATCGGATCACGTCGCTTTCAATTGCGTGACTGCGGCACCCGCGTGCACCAGAACGAGGTCGTTGGGTGCTACATCACCCAGCATCGTGACGTCCACCCATTCCTCACCTGCGGCCGTACGGACGAGCGCTTGATTGGTCGCGTCGGCTGGCCCCAGCACCACCTCGGCAAGGCGGCCCTCGTCACTGCAGGTCACACAGACTTCGTCGGTGCCCTCGTCGGCGGGGGGTTTGAGCAGTCCTGGGTGTTCGAAGCAGACGTGCGTGAGCTCCCACAGCAGGTGGTAGATCAGCACGAAGGTTCCGGTGGCAGGCAGCATCGGATCATCCGAGTCGATCCAAAGAATGTGGTTGGCCGCGCCAGCCGGCGGTCGCGGACCCGAACCGATCCACAGCGTCAGAACTCCCCACGCCCGAGCGCGGCGCATCGCATCGATCACCGCCGGTTCATCGGCCGATGCGACCGCGATGAGCAGGTCACCAGGCTGACTCGCAACCCGCACCTGCGCCACGGGGTCCGGTTCGACAAGCGCGACGGATGGCAACGCCCGCTTACCCATGATGACCGGATGGACGAACTCGACGGCGACGTGGTGAGCGTGCGGTTCCCATCGCGGCGAGATCACCCACAGGGTGGCGCCATCGTGGAATCTGCGGGCCAGATCCAACGCGGCGGCCGCCAGATCAGCAGACAGCTCGGTATCGACGTAGGACCCACCCGGTTGCACACTAGTCGTCATTTCATAATCTCTCCTCACGGGACCACGTCCAATTCGGACAAGCAGCTCATCGCGGACCCCGGCTATCCGCCAGTGTCCTCCGATCTCGCTACGGGGCAAACGCTTTCGGAGGAAGAGTTGACGACCAATCAAGCGTGGCCTGGGCTGTTGCTGCCCATGCGACCGCCGTTCGTCGTGGTCTTCGAGTCCAGCCCCGAGGCGACTGCCGTGTGTGCGGAAAGCCGGAAGCCGACGCCGTCCGCAACCTATGCCAGACACACAACCAGTGCCAGCTGGTCATGGCGGGTCTTCGATGCCTATGCCTGTGCCCATCAGTTTCAGGCCCGACATCGCGGCGGCGGCGCCGGCCTTGTCGGTCTTCTCCACGACGAACCCCATGTGGATGATCACCCAATCACCGCGTGCGAAGGTCTCTTCGGGCAGCATTCCAATGTTCACCTTGCGGTGCTCACCGGCGACGTCGACGAGGGCCAACTGACCTCCGTAGCCCTCCAACATTCTCACCACCTGTCCCGGGATTCCCAGACACATGATTCAGCCCTGCCCAACTGCGGCCCGTGCTAATAGGCCGTTCACTACGTCCTCGACTGTCTGTACCGCGCCGGGCACCGCGGCCGCGACGACGTCGGACAGGCCGATGCCCTCGTCGACATTGGCCACCTCGCAGCCGATGACGATCGTGTAGGGCGGTGTTCCGCCGAGGGCGTTGAGGCTGGCGAACACCGCAGCCGGGTCCATCGCGTG
>NZ_PDCP01000146.1 GCF_002553505.1 Mycolicibacterium agri
ACAACCGCACCGGCGAGTCGGGCGGACGGGGCCAAAACAGACCGTCCTACCGGGGCCAAATCAACCTGTCACAGCCATGTTCGAGAAGTTCACCACGACAACGTTGTGCTTCTGCCCGAACCGGTGCACCCGTCCAATACGCTGCTCGACACGCTGCGGGTTCCAGGGCAGGTCGTAGTTGACGAGCATCGAGCAGAACTGCAGGTTGATGCCCTCAGCTGCCGCCTCAGTCGCGATCATGATCGTGCCGTCGGTACGGAAGAAGTCCACGAGCGCCTTGCGCCGATCCGCGGCGGCGATGCCAGTGATGAGGTCGCCGTCCTTGTTCTTCTCCAGCCACTCTTGGTAGATCGCGGTCTGCTCCGGCGCATTGTTCGAGCCGTTGAACAATACGAGCCCGTCACTCCGGCCGGCCTCGCGCAGCGATCGGGCGATGTACTCCTGTGTCTTGGTTGAGTCAGTGAAGATGATGGCCTTCTCAGGAGCGCCTAGCTCGCGCAGTCTCTCGAAGCCAAGGTCGAGGGCCTCACCGAGCTTGACGGCCTTCTGATTCTCGGTGATCGAACGGGCGAGCGCTGCATACTCGCGCAACTCGGCCACCTCTGCGCGCATCGCTTCCAGCAGCGACTCGTCCAGTGGTATCGACGACGCGCGGGCACTGGTGCCCGTTCCGTCGATTTCCTCGGCCTCTTCCAGTTCCTCACTCGTAATCTCGTCATCGACGGCGAAGTCGGCAGCCACCAGACCGCCACGCGCGTCGCGGCGTTGCCCGGCGGCAACCTCATCCGCGAGACGGTTGGCGATGTTCTCCAACGTGCTCGCGACGGCGTAGGTCGACGAACCGAGGCGCTTACGGATGATCAGCGCAGAGAGGTGGCGCTGGCTCCCTGCGAAAGCGAACAGTTCGTCGCGCTGCAAGTAGTCGTTAACCAGGTCGTACAGGCGCACCTCGTCAGCCGAAGGCGTAAACTCGACCGTCAGCGGCAGCCGCTTGGTGAAGTGGATGTACTTGTCCGCGTCACGCCGCAGCGTGCGCTTCGAGACCGTCGCAACGCGCTCGACGAGGTCGTCATCGCCGCCGATTTCGCGGTTCTTTACATACCGCTCTCGAAACGCATCGAGGGAGTAGAAGTAGCTAGGGTCGAAAATCGACACCAGCCCATACAGTTCTTCGAGCTTGTTCTGCAGTGGTGTCGCGGTGAGCAGCACCGTCTTGTGGGCGCTTTGCACGATATGCGCCATCGCTTCCGCGACCTTGGTCTTGCCCGTCCAGTGGTTCCGAAGACGGTGCGCCTCATCTGCAACCACGAGATCCCAGGTCTTTAGCAGGGAGGTCTCGTGCCGGAGTGCGAACTCATAGGAACAGATCAGCACTTGCGACGAGCGGCCACCCAATTGGTCGAGAAGTGCATCTTTGGATTTAGGGTCGAGGATCGCAGACGGGATCAAGAACTTCTCGTACAACTCCTGCTGCCATTGCTGCCGCAAGCTCGACGGTGCGACTATCAGGACGCTGCGGCGCCGCTCTGCCCAGTACTGCGAGATGACGATGCCCGCCTCGATCGTCTTGCCGAGGCCAACCTCGTCAGCCAGAATCACACCTGGCAGGAACGGCGTCTGCAATGCGAACAGGGCGGCGTCGATCTGGTGCGGCTTCGGCTCGACCTGCGCGTCGAACAGCAGGCCGGCGAGTTTGCCGACATGATCGTTCGCATAGCTGCGCTGCAGCTCGTGAGCGTAATACTTGGCTTGATGGTCGGTGAGCTGGGGGGTCATCGATGCGCCTCCACCCCAGCCGTCACCGGCAGACCCTCAAACAGGGGACTGGGCCCTGCAATAAAGACACTGTCCCGCGCGATCGATTCACCGGGGTGGTCGAACTGAAGGAGCCTCATATTCGGTCCTCGATGGGCTCCGCAATCAAACGCAAGATGTTGTAGTAGGTGTCGCGCATCGGCACTCCGTAGATGCGGGCATCTCGGCGGCGGGCGGTGAGGTGAGTCATCGCCGTCCACACTCGGTTAGTTGCTCGCCAAGTATCTGCATCCGCGCCGTCAGGGATGATTCTTTCGACCGCCGTTGCGACTAGGACGCTGCGCCTACCTGAATCAACCTCCGGATCGGTTGCCGCACTTAGAAATCCAGGGGAACACAGCAGTCGCGCGATCTTGACCTGCTCGGGGTACGTAAGGGGGGCGGAGTCCTGAATACCGTATTCGTTTCTGCGGCGGTCGATCTCGCTGGCGCCGATGATCGCTGGGCTGGCGCATTCCCGACCGATCAGCATGGGGAGCGAATCGTGCAGCACGTCGCGTACAGCAAGATGGCGACGGAAATGTCTCTCTGCCGCAAGGGCCGGATAGTAGTCACGGATGTCTATCTGCGGAGAGCCGATCCAACGGCGGTGCCGCACGCACACAAGGCCGATGGCGGTGAGTGTTCCTCGTGCGTGTTCGCCGTTGGTGCAACGCTCACAGAGTGTCCGTTCAGTGACCTCCTGGTCGAGAACATGTGCGGGCGTGTTGAATGCATCGGATGTTAGGTCACCCAGATCACGCCAGGCCTGCAGGCGATCGGGACTGAGCCGGCTCTTTGATTTGAGAGTGCCGCGTTCAAATAGGGCCCGGTCGACATCCGAAGGTAAGCAGAAGTTCCTTGCAGCGTGTCGTCGCGCGTAGGAGTCGAGACTTTCGCCGTGGTAGAGCCGTGTGCGAACTGGCAGAGGTGCGAGTCTCATTCTGCCCTCCTGAGCGGCATCGGAACCCCCGTGTCTCTCGCAACGGTCCGCGCGGCAGCCTCTTCCGCTGCGAAATCGGTGGAGGTCGTGTCAAGCAATTTCCTGCTGACCAGCTCGTCACCGTTCAGAATCGCCGCAATCGCTGCGTCATTGAGGAGGGCACGGAGCGAACCAATGGAGCCACCCGTGCGGTCATAGAGATAAGTCGCTTCCTGCTCAAGGGATCCAGCAGAGTGCCGACCGAGAGGTAAGAGTGCCTCGATGCCCAGGACGAGCTCGGCCCACTTATCGCGTTGCGCTTTTGTTCCGTACCCGTATTTCCGCATCTGATGGACAGTCATCCGCCCCTTGAGCTGGCGGCCCATGTGCCCGGCGAACAGGTCGGCCTGTAGCAGGTCGATGCCTGCGTAGATAAACGTCGCATCGAGTCGTTCCGAGAACACTTTCAGCGCCGATGCTGCCTCGCTGCCTGCCTGATGATTGGTCTTGAGGTTGTGCACCTCGTCGACTAGGACAAGGGAGACCGAGAGGCGACGCATGACACCAACGATCTGTTCGGTCAGATCCTGTGCGGTCGACTTGTTGGGTACGAGCAGGCCGAGGAAGTTCGCGAACGCCAGCATCATCATCTTCGGGGTGGTTCCCGGTGGTACGACGGTGTACACGACTGGGGCGAAGCCGTCGTCGTAGCGGTCGAATTTGGCGCGCATCGTCCGCTCATGGCGGCGACCGATCAATAGAGCAGCAGTGGACTTGCCGCGGCCAGCAGATCCTGAGATCGCAAGGCCTCGGCGCGCGGTCGCCGAGGCGGCAGAGTTCCGCGCCATCAGCACACGAGTCTGGTGCGTAAGCGCCTCCGTGTCAGGCGTTTCCAGCACCACATCTGCGCCCAACCAGGCGAAACGCTGCTGGTCGTAGTCGTCCTTTGCGGTAGGGGAGAGGGCCTTGATCTCTTTTAGGGTGAGGTGTTCAGGTTCCAGGTTCCGGCGATTGACGAAGTCCCGCCACGCCTCCAGTGAGTCCGGTACGGCCACGACTACTCCTCGTCCTCGTCGTCGATGCGTCGGGCGGCCCGGCGTGGTTTGGCCGAACTGCTCTCGTTGACCGCAGCGGCACTCGCGGTGGGATGTTCGTCGATGGCCTCCACAGTGCCTGGGTCGGGCACCACCGACAGCGGTACCACGGGCTTGTTGACGCTGTCACGTTTGGCAGCACGCTGTTCTTTGACCGTGCGGGCCCCGCCGGCTTGGATGCGGTTGATCTCGGATAGCAGATCGAACCCTGTGACATTGTCGTTGCGGCTCCGCATGGCTTGGCGGGCGGCACGGAGCACGTCGAGAGAGAACGGAGCCAGGGTCTGTTTGGCCAGCGTCCATTCGGCTTCTATCCACACGCCGCGAAAGTGATCGCGCACGAAAATCGACTGCAATCGGTAGGGGTCGTATCGGACTTCCCATCGATCGTTGGCAGGCAACGGAAGACCGCTCTTGACGCCGCGATAGAGATGGAGTGCGGGACTGTCGTAGTGCAGACTTTCGAAATTGACGCCATAACCCTGAATCGTCCGGTACGCCACCGGCAACAAGCCGATGTAGTCATTGCGTTCAAGCGCCACGTTGACTGTTGGCGCTACAGAGACCAGCGCCGCATACGCTTCATTGGGCGTGAGGTCCTTCTTCGGCATCGCAGGGTGGCGTAGACCTGGGTGCGGCTTGTTCTGCCAGACGCCGACAATCCAGAGATCGAGCAGATTCTGTACTTCCGCCAGCGTCCACACCGCTTCGTCCTCTGGCGATTCTCCGCGTTTGCTGACGTTGGGGCCAACGTAGCCTGAAAGATATTGGGTGAAGCCACTATTGATTGCGGCGAACACCCGCTCAACGTGAGGCTTGTCGGTGGGCGTACGAGGGGATGCCTTGGTCACGCTGATTTGGAGGCGCTCACATGCGTTGAGAAAGGTCGAACCGACGTAGACCTTGCCGCGATCTACGGTGATCGACTCTGGGACGATCACCGGCTTGGCGGCGATGCTGGCCCGTATCTCTTCGTCGCCCTGAATCATGCCGGCGGGAAGGATCGACCGCGAGAAGGCGACCGATGAACTCCAGCCAGGCTGCATTGGCAGGGGAGTTAGCGCCCTCGCGAGAACGACCGCTGCATCGACGCTCTTGGTGGCAATGGGTCTAAGGATCGCCGCACACGGGGTCCGTGTCGCCACATCGAGCGCCACCGTCAGGTCAACACGACCGGTAGATCCGTCCGGGTACACGACCATGAGATCGAGCGGCGTGCTATCGATTTCGACGAGTTCGCCAGGCCGGGAGGGGGCCTGGCGCCCCCAGGTTCTATCGGGCCGATTGGCCTGTGTGCGCCGCGTTGTTGCGTTCCCGAACGGGTGGGCGGCCTTCTGCAGGTTGTCGAGCGCCCGGTACATGGTGGCGCGGGAGGGGACAGGGACACCAAGCTGCGCCGCTTCACGGCTTACCTGATTGATGACCCGCGATCGGGTTCCGGTCGAGATCTTTGTCTGAGCCTTGACCGCACTTTCCATCAGTGACACAAGGGCGGGGTCAACCCGGCCAGTGGGAGATGCCTGTCGCTGCATGCGTCTATCGACGAGGCCGGCAAGACCATCCGTCCGGTAGGCCTTGATGTAGCGCTCCAGGCTTCGGTAACCGACTGGAGTTCCGGCAGCGACCAGCTCGACCACCTTGGCGTTGACCCGTTCCTTAAGTGGAAGGCCCGGGTCGTACTGCGGACGTGGTGGCGCCGCGGTGCCTTCATCGGGACTGTCCAGGTCGACCGGGATTGTTCCGGTCAGGACTTCGACTACGTGCCGCCGAAGGAACAGCACGCGTTCCTTTGCCGCCGAATCGAGCGTTTCGAGGACTGCGGCAGAATCAAGTCGCGGCAACCGATCTGGAGTATCCGGAAGGTAACTATCGTCGCCAAGGAGTTCGGCGACGCCGACTTTGCGAATCCTGCCTGACATAAGGTCTTTCAGCGCAAGCTCCGGTCCGTCTTGCGCGACAACCTGCCACGACTGTCCGTCGTATTGCAGATAGTCGAACAACCGAACGGACTTCACGCCCAAACCTCACTGGCATTCGTCAGCGGTCGGTGGAGGTCGACGTTCAGTCGGCGACTCCAGATCAGATGCAGGAGATTGGCGGCGGCGATCTCTGCACTGAGGCCAAATTGAGATTGCACGCGTGAAAGAGCTTCGCCAAAGGGGATCGGGGCGCCGAAGCAGCCGAGGATCACCTCGACCATGTCAGGGTGCGGGGCGCTGCGATCGTGGCGATATCCAGCGAGCCAGCGGAGATTGGCTGACACCTCCGGGGCAAGCCCAGTGAACACCTCATACTGCCAGCCGACCTGATCGCAAACACTCCGGGTCAGTGCGAACTGCTCAGCGTTCTTCTCGACGCGTTCGGAAGACCGTACGTCCACCAGCCGGCCGTCGCCGCTGACCAGTCGGACGAAGAAATCGGGGACGTGGTTTCGATGTCCCGACGTCGATCGCGGCCACAACATGGCCAGCGGCTGGGCCGCGATTGCGACGATGTCGTCTGCGGCGTCCGCGGCCAGCAGGTACTCGCGCTCAAGCAGCGACTCGAAGTCGACATGGCGGCGGTTTGTACTCGACCAATACAGTCCTTCGTAGTTTCGCTTGCCCGGCCAGGAGAAGAACTCGCGAATGGGAGTGGCGCGTTCTAGAGGAACCGATTCGGCCTCCGGAAACAAAGGGACATCTTGGACGACACCATCGACGCAGGCCAACATCCGCGTCACGTCGGTGACGTTCCGCGGCAGTGAGCGCAGGCGTGGAGCTGCCATTTCGACCCCCTTAAACCACCTGCTGCGGACGGTACCCCTGGGGTCTGACAGTAGCCGCCAGTTCTGTTGAGAAGCGGGCAACACTCCGCAGTCCGCCAGATATTTTGCGAATACCGCCAGATATACCGAGACGGGACAAAATGGATGGGGACAAGCACTTCAGGGCGGCAGAACGGCATACTTTACTTGACATAATGTGGCTTATCGGCATTTGTTGGAGCCGGGCGGCCACATGGAGACAGGCATGATCAGGCAACCCGGCCGTAGTACACACGCCGCATGCACCACGGCGCGCCCGCCTCCGCGTGTGCGACTTCGGCGTGGTTTCTATCGCTGAACGACACTTACACGCCGAAGTCGGTGAAGCTGACGCCGCCATCGTCACCCAGATTCCCGACCGCTGACAGTCCCTCAACGCCCTACTCGCCCAACGCAATACGTCACAGTGACGATTCGCTACAGGGCGGCTGGCCGTACAAGTCCACGTCCGATGGCGCCGAGGCGCGGAGTCCAATGCGGGAGCACGGGCGACGACGCATGTCCATTATGTGAGCTAGATCACACACTGTCACAGACTCGATTCCGTCGGTGTCTTGTGGTCAGACACCGAAACGAAGGAGGCGCTACGTCATGGGTCAACCGATCGAGGACATGTGGGAGTCCGTCTACCGGGGTGAGCCCCCAGAGATAGTCGCCGAGGCTATGCCGGCTGGATTGAAACCGCCTTGGAGTCTGGGGGAACCACAGCCAGAGCTCGCCGCGTTGGTGGATCAAGGGAAGTTTCACGGCGACGTACTCGACGTCGGCTGTGGCGAGGCCGCAATCTCGTTGCACCTGGCCGAACGAGGATTCACCACCGTAGGGCTGGATTTATCGCCCACCGCCATCGAGCTGGCCAAAGCCGAAGCCGCTCGACGCGGCCTAACCAATGCCACTTTTGAGGTCGCTGACATCAGCGACTTCACCGGCTACGACGGTCGATTCGGCACAATCGTCGACAGCACGTTGTTTCACTCAATTCCCATCGAGGCTCGCGAGGGCTATCAGCGGTCCATCGTGCGTGCGGCCGCACCGGGAGCGTCGTACTTCGTGCTGGTGTTCGACAAGGCAAGTCTGGGCGGGGACAACCCGACCAATCCGGTGACCGAGGACGAGCTGAGGGAAATCGTCTCGCGCTACTGGGTAATCGACGACATCAGATCTGCCAGGATTCACGCGGTCATTCCAGAAAGCGTCGAGCAGCTGTTCCCGGCAGCTGACATCAGGAACGAACCGCACGGCCGCAAGTCGATGCCGGCGTTCCTGCTCGCCGCACACCTCGATTGACCACTAGCCTCGATCTTTCACCTGGCGCTCGATTGAGGTTCTTTGTGGGTGCAGGTGAGTGGTTGTGATGCTGGGCGGCCT
>NZ_PDCP01000147.1 GCF_002553505.1 Mycolicibacterium agri
GCACGGCAACTCCAGCCTTCCCCGGGCGGGGCCACTTCGAACCGCCCAGCCGGGGCCAATTCGAGTTGACATAGCCACTACGCCAGGGCGGCCGTCCTACACGACTATCTGCTGCGGTACTCGCAGCGTCTCGGCGTCGATGCGCGTCAAGCCGACACCTGCTTCCGGCGGCAGATGCGGCGCGACGGGATCGGCCTGCTGCGGCGCTGGATCATGTGGGCCGCGGTGCGCATGGCGTCGATACTGCGGGGCAAGGGCGGCGCCGGGTGGTGGCAGGACGCGCTGGTCGCGATGCCGCTGCTGCTGCTCATCGCGCTGCCGATCGTCATCCTGCCCGTGATCGCGATCGCCGTCTCGACGGTGGCGTTCTGGCTGCTCGAGTCGTTCGTCGCGCTGTTGGTGCCCGACGAGCCGCCGGTGCCGTTGCCGTTGAAGACCTGACGAGTTGAAGACCTGACGGTCTATGCGGCCAGCGGCGCGTAGGTGGTGGTGCGCTGGCGGGCCGGGCGACCGATGCCCTCGGCGATCGCCGCCAACTCCTCGACGGTCTTGGCCGAGCCGAACTCCGAGCCCGCCATCCGCGAGATGGTCTCCTCCATCAGCGTGCCGCCCAGGTCGTTGGCGCCGCCCTGCAGCATCACCTGGGTGCGTTCAACGCCGAGTTTCACCCAGCTCGTCTGGATGTGGGAGATCCTGCCGTGCAACATGATCCGCGCCAGCGCGTGGACCGCCCTGTTGTCGCGGTGCGTCGGGCCGGGACGCGCGCCGCCCGCGAGATACAGCGGCGACGACTGGTGCACGAACGGCAGCGGCACGAATTCGGTGAAGCCACCGGTGCGGTCCTGGATATCGCGCAGGATGCGCAGGTGGCCCACCCAGTGCTTGGGGGTGTCAACGTGGCCGTACATCATCGTCGAACTCGAACGCAACCCCACTTCGTGGGCGGCGGTGATGACCTCGATCCACATCGAGGTGGGCAGCTTGCCCTTCGTCAGCACCCAGCGGACCTCGTCGTCGAGAATCTCGGCGGCCGTGCCGGGGATCGTGTCGAGTCCAGCCTCGCGCAGGCTGATCAGCCACTCGCGGATGGACATCCCGCTCTTGGTGACGCCGTTGGCGATCTCCATCGGCGAGAACGCGTGCACGTGCATCGACGGCACGCGCTCCTTCACCGCGCGCACCAGGTCGGCGTATCCGGTGACTGGGAGTTCGGGGTCGATGCCGCCCTGCATGCACACCTCTGTCGCGCCTGCGACGTGCGCTTCCCAGGCCCGATCGGCGACCTCGGCGGTGGACAGCGAGTAGGCGTCGGCGTCGCCCTTGCGCTGAGCGAACGCGCAGAACCGGCAGCCGGTGTAGCAGATGTTGGTGAAGTTGATGTTGCGGTTGACGACGAAGGTGACGTCGTCGCCGACAGTGTCGCGGCGCAGTGAATCCGCAAATGCGGCAACGGCATCCAAAGCAGGACCGTCGGCGGTGGCCAGCGCCAGATACTCGTCGTCGGTGCAGCCGGCGGGGTCGCGCTCGGCGGAACGCAGCGCGGCCGCGACGTCGGTGTCGATCCGTTCGGGTGCCCGCGCGATCAATTCGCCGACCTTCTCCCGGATGGATTCCCAGTCACCGAAGGCGCTGTTCAGGTCGCTGCGGGTGGCGGTGAGTCGGCCCTCGGCGTCGATCGCCGAGTGCAGGTCGACGCGGCCCAGCGACTCCGATGCTTCGTCGGGCTCCTGCCACGGCCGCCCGACGGGATTGATGTCCAGCGCGTAGCCGGTGTCCGGATCGGCAAGCGCCGCAACGTGTCCCTGCACACGTGGGTCGATCCAGGCGGCGCCCGCCTGCACGTACTGCGGCTGGGCGGTGAGCCGTTGCACGAGGTCGTAGCCGGCCTCCTCGGTGACCGCGGCGAGTTCGTCCAGCGCGGGCCACGGCCGTTCGGGGTTGACGTGGTCGGGCGTCAGCGGCGATACGCCACCCCAGTCGTCGACGCCCGCGCCGATCAGGGCCAGGCATTCGTCTCGCGACACCAGGTTCGGCGGCGCCTGGATGCGCATCTTGGGTCCGAGCACCAGGCGGGCCACGGCGATCGTCGCCAAGAAGTCGTCGAAAGCGGCGTCCGGCGCCGAGGCCATCGCGGTGTGATCCTTGGCCCGGAAGTTCTGCACGATCACTTCCTGAACGTGACCGAACTCCTTGTGCGAGCGCCGGATTGCGTGCAGCGTCTCGGCGCGTTCGGTCAGCGTCTCGCCGATGCCGACCAGCAGGCCGGTGGTGAACGGAATCGACAACCGGCCGGCGTCGTCGAGCGTCCGCAACCGCACCGCGGGGTCTTTGTCGGGGCTGCCGTAGTGCGCCAGGCCCTTGGTCTCGAACAGGCGCCGCGAGGTGGTCTCCAGCATCATCCCCATCGACGGGGCGACGGGCTTCAGCCGTGACAGCTCCGACCAGCTCATGACGCCGGGGTTCAGATGCGGCAGCAGCCCGGTTTCCTCGAGCACCCGGATCGCCATCGCGCGCACGTAGTCCAGCGTCGAGTCGTAGCCGCGCTCATCAAGCCACTGGCGAGCTTCCTCCCAGCGTGCTTCCGGCCGGTCGCCGAGCGTGAAAAGCGCCTCCTTGCAACCCAGCTCGGCGCCGCGGCGGGCGACGTCGAGGATCTCGTCGGGTTCCATGTACATGCCGAGCCCCTGGGCGCGCAGCCGACCCGGAACGGTGACGAAGGTGCAGTAGTGACAGGTGTCCCGGCACAGGTGGGTGACGGGGATGAACACCTTGCGCGAGTAGCTGACCGGCAGCCGACCGTTGGGGCCGCGGCGACCCGCCGATGTCAGGCCGGCGTCACGGACGCGGGCGGCGCTGGCGCACAGATCAGCCAGGTCCTCGCCGCGGGCGGTCATGGCGATCGCGGCCTCGTCGACGTTGAGGGATACGCCGTCACGGGCGCGCCGCAGTACGCGCCGCAAGGCGGACGGGTTGGGCGCGCCGGACTTCGGTGGAATCATCGGGCTGGGCAGATCGGTGCCATGCTGAGGGTTCAGAGCCACTCCTGTGTAACCCCGCGTTCGTCGAGCATCATCCGCACGTCTCACATTCTGAAACATCGACGCCAGGCATACCGGCCACAGTAGTCCGCGCACGCGCAAGAACGGAGGCCGCGGTCCCCTTGGCCGAGCCAGCAAATCAAGGTGTCCAATTGCCGACGCCGACGCCCAGGCGCGCGTACCTTCATCCAGGTCGGGCCACATTTTCCAGAGGAGTAGCCATGAGGGTCTCCGCGCGCACAGTCCTGACGGCCGGAGTGGCGAGCATCACCATTGGAACGCTCGTGGTGGCCCCGACGGTGCAGCCCGTGCCGACCCGAACCGAAACCATCCCCGCCGCGTACTTCTCGACGGAGCCGCGACCACCGTTGGACCGCGCCGCGTTGACGGCGTGGATTGCGGCCGCGCAGCGCACCGCGCCCGATTCGAGCCCGGTACCGCTGGTCGTCGACGCGCCGGCGCCGACGGCTTTGATTGCGTTCCCCGGATTGGGCAACGCCATCAAAGACGCCTACAACTTCGTCGAGTACTGGGTCGACTACGGAGTCGACGTGGCGGCGTATGCCGTCGGCTGGCTGCCGTTCGGTTGGGTGGCAGCCGACCAGATCCAGATCTTCTACAACAGCCTCATCGAGCCGGTCGCCAGGACCATCACCTTCAACATCGCCGACTGGGTCGGCGGTTCGCAGACCTTCTTGCAGGGCCTCAATAACGTCGTCCTCGACTCGGCCAACGCGGGCATCGGCTTCCTGAACGCCGAGATCGCCTGGGGCTGGGGCTTATTGCCGCCGCTTCCCTTCCCGCCGCCGCAGATCCCGACCCTGCCGTGGTTCACCCAGACGCAGACGGTCACCACGTCCGCGACAGCGCTCACGCCCGGCGAGACGACCGGCACGGGTGTGGCGGCGACGGCGGTCCGCCAGCTGAGAAGCGTCGTCGATGGCGAGAAGACGGTTCCCGAAGTGGTTAGAGACGGGGTTGAAGGTGTGGCCCACGTCGTGCGCGACAGGGTCGCGGAGCGACGCGCAACCCGGTCGACGCTCTTGGCCGGCGCAGCGGACGTCGACGGCAACCGCGTAGTGCGGGCTCAGGGCGAGGTGCGCGGGCCCGTCATCAAAGCGGTCACCGATTTTGGCAGGGCACTGCAGGGCCGAGGCGGTGCGGACGGTCGAGCCACGACGACGTCGGGCGCTGCGATCAAGAATCTCGGCGCCACCGCGAGGAAGGTCGTCAAGGACGTGCGGCAGGCCGCAAAGGATGCAAGGCAGGCGGCCAAGGATGCGCGGCAGTCCTCCAAGGAGCGCTCGGGCGACACCGACGACAAGTAGACGGCTACTGCGACTGGTTGTGGCGGAATAGCACTAGCGCGGGCGGCGACGTTCCGAGGGCGATCAGCAACAGCAACAGCCATTCAGTGCCGAAGACGGCGTCGTCGCCCGGTCCGGGCAGGGTCAGACCCGCGATGGTCGCCAGCCAGGTCCACAGCGGTAATGCTGCGAGCCGTGTCGAGGACGTCCACTGCAGGGCTGCCCACACCAGTGCGGCGTTGAGCAAGCCGGCTAGCAACGCGCTGATGGGAAAGGGAACAGGTCCGATGCGCAGCGCGAGGAAGAAGGACCCCAGCACCGCCGAGATGACGCCGTCGATGGCCAGCAGCGTGAGGACGACGACGCGCAATGCCCGAGTGTTGTCGGGCGACGAGCTCAGGTCGGGATGCTGTCGAGCACCGAGACGAGCGAGCCGACCACCCACTGGAAGTTGTCGAATCGGTCCTGCCAGTGCTGCAGGTTCGGATCCAGGTCTTGGTCCATGACTGTCCTTTGCGTCTGCGGCCACTCGGTCGAAGCGTACCGCCTCAGTGTTGTCTATCCGAGGTGCAATCCCGCGAGGAGGTCGCTCTCCCAGCCGCGGTCGTCGCGTTCACCGGGCTCGCCGGCGACGAGGATGAAGTGCTCGTCGGTCAACAGCGGCAGCGCGACGTTGTTCGTCAGCGCGAACGACCGGCCGTCGGGTGCCACGGCGACCTGGGTGGCGTGCGCACGGAGCGCGGCGAGTTTGGCGCCGACGTGGGCGCGGGTGTCGACGACCGCGTTGATCTTGTCGTCGAAGAATTCGTAGGGCAGGTGGTCGATGCTGACGCGCGCCCACTCGGCGGGCGGGTCGCCGAGGTCGTTCAGGCCCTTCGCCATTGCGGTCTTGGCGACGACGGTCCAGTAGAACTTGGGCACGCGCCACGGCTGCCCGGGGTAGTCGTCTCCGCCGGAAGCGTCGACGGCGGCAGAGGTGACGCGGTGGGTTTGGATGTGGTCGGGATGGCCGTAACCACCGTTGGGGTCATAGGTGACGACGACGTGCGGGCGCAGCTGGCGGATGATCGCGACGAGTTCGCCGACGGCCTCGCGCATGTCGGCATCGATGAATCGTTGATGCCGGCGCGGTTCGGTGCCGGCCATGCCGGAGTCGCGCCAGTGGCCGGGGCCGCCGAGGAAGATCGGCTCTTTGACGCCAAGCGCGTTGAGAGCGGCGGTGAGCTCGCAGATGCGGTACCCGCCGAGTTGATCGGCGGCATCGACGGCCAACTGCGCGTACTTGTCGCCGATGACCTCGCCTTCCTCGCCGAGGGTGCAGGTGACGACGTGGACCTCGGCGCCGCTGGCGGCGTAGCGCGCGATGGTGCCGCCGGTGGTCAGCGTCTCGTCGTCGGGGTGCGCGTGTACGAAGAGCAAACGGGGCGTCTCGTGCGAAGGCATCAGTTTCCGAACATACCGGCCGACCTCGGCACTTGCCCGTGGGGACGGTTGCCGCGGGCCGCAGGTGTGCGCTGCTAGCTGCCGGTCGGGAGGGCGGGGTCTATCAGCGACATAGTCCTTGCAGTAACTAATCAGCTCAGAGAACTTTTAGAACGATTTCAGTTAACTCAATGCGAGATGCTGTCGACTTTGCGCGTGCTTGCCACGGCGCTCGCGGAACGACCAGTTTGAGAGATCTGCTCTGGCGCCGCTAGCAAACTCTCAAAATGGTTCACTCGCGTCAATATGTGTAGATGCAAATCTTGCGTTGGCGACAAACTGGCACGTTGAACAGCTAACTAGGTCGGCGATCTTGATTTCCAGCAACCCCTGGATGTTTGGTAGTTGTGAGCAGGCCGGTGGATGGCCCGCATATTTATAAGACGGCTTGCTTAAAGTGCAATTCTTTGCTAACAACCGCAGCAAGCTGCAACGAGCCCGACAGCGGCTAAGTTACCTGGTCACGAACTATCTTTGTTTCCGCAACTACCGTGTGAAAACTGATTAAGCTGCGACCAAACGTGTAATAGATTTGTCCGCGACAGCACGAACTAGGAAGCCTGAACGAGGGGTGATGACCGCATATATCCCGCGCTACGCAACAGCCTGTGTAGCAATCTTCGCGCGGTCACCTAAGGGCTGTGGTCGAGGAGGCGAATACCCGGGGACCGGGGGCCCGGGTGACGGAGGGGAGCCGTCGCTGAGGTAACACTCATCGCCTTCTGTATCGGCCCCGCTGCCAATGGCATTCACACCAGCCGCTCGGCAGCGGGGCCGATTCATGTGTGGAAGGAGGTGCAGCCGAGGCTGCTGAAACTCCTGATCGCTGTCGGCGGTGTGTCGTATGGCGGCAATCTGCGTGTGGCGATCGCTATTTGCACCACCGTTAGTTAACTCGCCGACTAGTTGGCATTTGAGGTAATGAGCGTTGCCGGAATTGGGGCTCGCGGGTCGGAAATTCCGCAGGCTAGCCGAGGGTTCTGCTAATGACCGCCACTATGATCCTGTATCCGCGGATGCCGATCAAGCATGAGATTCGCAGGTGCAGTTACGAATTAGCTCTTCTCAAGTCTGCTCAGGGGAGTTTCGTGGCGTTCGCGTGTCGGCCCTGACGATGACGTCCACACCGGCTGGCGGTAGGCGTCGTCTCAGCCTCAAGTTCGCTGGGTACCTGTCAAGATCAGCTACTTCAGTGCCCTAAGACAATCCCTTGCCGTCGCAACTACGCGGGCGCGGCGGTGTCCGAACCTGAGAAACAGATGAAAATTCTGCAATAGATTCCTGAGTCTCAGATCACAGCTTGGCTCAGGGAGGTCGCCATGCACGTCACACTTCGCCCATATGTCACGACTGGTGTGGCCCTCGTAGGAGCCAGCGTCATCGCTGTCGCGCCGATAGCGCCGACGCCGCCAGATGTAAGAGTTGCCAACCCGGCGGCACAGGTCGAGCGACCGGTTCAGCTCACTGCGACCATCGAAGAGTCGATAAATGCGGTGCTTTTCCGGCTTGCCGAGCTCGATGTCTCAATAGCGCAACTGGCGACACCACTTCTAGCCCCAGTCATCGAGAATGCGTTCGCCGTGCCGCCGCCGATCGCGGAAGTGCTCGCACGCAGCTTGCTGGCGGAAACCGCGCTTGGCCTCGCCGGTCCTCTCATCAGCGGTCCAGGAGCTGTTGGTACGGCCCTTCAGAACCTGGTCGATAACACCGACTGTCGCCTGCCATGAGGATGGGACCAGTGTGACCTGATTTTTGCCAGGGTGATG
Source organism: Mycolicibacterium agri (assembly GCF_002553505.1). GTDB lineage: Bacteria > Actinomycetota > Actinomycetes > Mycobacteriales > Mycobacteriaceae > Mycobacterium > Mycobacterium agri. The sequence goes on from NZ_PDCP01000147.1 coordinate 7,594, forward strand.
GGACCACCTGGATTGCCAGTTAT
>NZ_PDCP01000148.1 GCF_002553505.1 Mycolicibacterium agri
CAAGCATCCTCAGTAACGCGCCACGGTGGTCCCATCCCCCTGGCAATCAGGTGGTCCCATCACCCTGGCAAGCGACACTCCTAGTTTTCGCGAACCGTCGCAGTTGGCCTGCGACAGTTGGCGTTTTTAGCCTGCGACGAGGCTTGCGAGTGATTGAAGCGACGGAGCTCGAGGCGCTCGCCCTACTGAAGAGAGTTAAAGCGGCGAGAAGTGCGTGGGTCGCCAATTACCGTCCAGCATTTCCGTCGACCCGTCACTGCTACTTTTGCGCTCGGCGGTTCGACTGTCCGGCACACTGGGAAGCTATCGACGACTAGGAAGACCAAGACGCAGTTCAAGGAATCCTTGAAGCGGTCGAGTTTGCCGCTAACGGCAGGTCCTCCCTTACGCTGGATTCGGAGCGAGGCACCGCCTGGGTATCTGACGTTCCCAGCACGGTTGCATCGTGTTTAACTATCGGTGAATTGACTCGTGCAGTTCGCCTACGGAGGAGTCGTTACGAGACTCACGACCTCCACAACCGTGAAATATGGTATGCCACTGATCTATCGGAAATTCGCACTATCCGACCCGGCTGACAGAGGAGATCTCTCCGATCGTATTGAACTGCTGGAAGAATAGGTGCTGGTGACCAGTAGCCTCGAGACGTCGTAACTTCGACTCGTTACCCAGGATCGCCACGCTGAGGGACAATCTGGCGCTTCAACCGGCGGAATCCCCTTCACGACAGCGTCGATCCATGTCCGCCTCACGCGCCCGACATTCAAGACCGTAAATCGCGATTCGTAGTTTTCGTAGGGTCCTTCGATAGATTCCCTCCAGATCGCTTTGAGGGCCTCTTCGGGAGGAAAACCCTCAGCTCCGGGTGCGAGTAGCCCACGGAATATCACATCTCGTCCGGTGCCGACCTTCTCCAGGAAGAGGAACGGCGGAATCTTCATACGGTCAGCAGCCGTCCCGAAGCTCGCGGCAAATACCTTCTCAAGGAGGAGATTTCCCTTACGCTGCGTCCCCAGAAGATCTTGCCCAGGTCTGCGATTGTCCCCGTAGTACGTGAGGATTCCAGTCGATTCATCGAGATGATCCGGCCACTCTTCCTCGACGCCGCTGGTGTAAACGACGGCGATTCGAACCGAACCTTTAACCGGTGATCCCTTGTATCGGAACCCGCCTTGGTTTCCGACCGGCACCAGCTTGCTGATCGGATCGTCCGCTACTGTGCCTCGAGTACCGCCTTTATAGATTCCCGCGACAACCAAATCTGAGTTTGCTATGTCATCGAATGCGACAATGATACTCATACATGGAGTCTAACCATTCCTTTCGCATCTTTGGTCAAATCTGGTGCTAAAGAGTTCTTTTCGCATGAAGGGGCGCACATACACACCGTGCGCAGAATTTGACTCGAACTGCAATTTGCGTGTCACGTCGATTGCTGGCACCAGCGTCGCGAAATCATCTACCACCCCGCGGTATCTCGGGCGCAAGCTCCACTGGATCTTCCGGTCGAGCGAGAGCCCATCCCCCGCCACCTATCTCCGCAACGGGATCGGTCCGGCCAACTTTTGCGCGAGTTACGCGAGCCGCGACCAATTCGCCCTTTTGGGGGACGGGCAAACCCAGAGCTTTCGCGACCAGCGGATCGTCGTCCTGATGGCCGAGCACCAGAATTCCCTCCCTGCGAAGATAGGTCCGCGATCCGCCGTTGTTGCGTGCCCGCTTCATAAAGTCGTCCTGCTGTCCCACAGTCGCTACCTCAGCGCGTCGGATAACTTGCCCTTGAACGCGGCGGAAGAGCTCGTTTAACCGCGCTTGTCCGTGCTGGTTACCGCGTGGCGCCCTGGCAGCGAAGATTGCGTTGCGCGTCTCGTCGTCGAGCCGATAGAAGAGATTCTGCGGTAATCGGCCATGATCACGCCACAACCAGTGGATGTTGGCCCGCGCAGAAGCCGCCAGCTTCTTCTTGGAGTCGCGGTTGTTCGATGCGGTCAGGTGTTCGGGCTGAATACGGAGCATGCCGGCGTGCCACGACGCGGTGCTCTCGTTTGCGTGCAAGAGCAATGCAAGATGGCCAACCACCTCGGGCGGCAGTTCCCACCCATACGGCCTTGACGAGTACTTGCAGTCGACATCGACGCCTGCAATACGATAATCCATGTCAATGCCGTCGTCGAAGTCGAATGCGCGATGAAGGTTGATCTCGACCAACGTGCCCATGTGGGTCTTCTCTGTTTTGTACAACCCTTCGAATTTCCACCGGCCTGTGTGCTGTCCGTCGTAGAGCTGATCGAAGGTTTCGCGTAGCACGGCTGCCACTTTGTCCCCGGTCGGATCGAGCCTATAGAGGGCAGCAACGACGGCCTCCAGTGCCGGATCATCCGAACTTTCTGGCCACAGGGCTATGTCAAACGACGTCTGAGTCACGATCCAACCTCCAGCTGTAATGCGGAAGCTTAGAGCGAACTACGGCAAAGTAGGCGGCAAAATTGGCAGTCGGGTCGTTAACGGTCCGACTGTGTGTCGACAAATACTTCCGCTGACAGACAGTTGTGAGGTGGCGAGACCCTGCGCCGCCACCGTAGCGGCGAATTTTTAGTGTCCGGCCCACAGCCGCTACGACGCGCAGGATATGTACTACTGGGCGGGTTTGCCTGATGCGCCAGCGGCAGCGAAGCGCCAGCGGCACCAAAACTTCCGGCGATTTTTAGTATGAGTGCATCTCCAGCCGGAAGGCGGGATGGTGCCTTCTCGGTAGATGCGCACGGAGCTTCGAGCGATGGACTATGCGCTACCAGCAAGACGAGAATGAGCGTTCCGGCCGACCTTCCGACGTGCTGAGGCCTTACCACTCAGCGCATCAACGATTTGACAACCCACGGCCGCTGCAACGGGGGGAGGGAATGCATTACCGATCTGCCGGTATGCCGCCGTCTTCCGTCCATAGAACTGCCAGTCAGGCGGAAAACCTTGCAGGGCAGCAGCCATCTCCAGCGTAAGGCGCGGTACATGATCGATCGGCGTGTATCGATCGGGCCCTTCATTCGCCAAGCCCTTACCGTCGACCGCCAGCTCCATCCATTCGCGCCGTGCGCGGGTTGGCCCTAGATCCGGCCCTCCGTGCTTGCGAGAGCCTCCAACTATGGTCGGACCAATGCCGCTGGCCCGTCTTGCCCATGCCCTGGCGCCACGCCATCCATTGCGGGCCATCAGAGGGTAGAGCACTTCGCCGACGGTGGGCGGGGCTCCGTCGGAATCGGGCCACACGAACCGCCGATAGTACTTGGGCTTGGCAGCGACGAGAACAAAACGAGGCCGCAGTTGCGGCACACCAAAATCGCTGGCGTTGAGGACCTGCCAGTCTGACTCATATCCAAGTTCAGCTAAACGGCTCCGAATCGCCTCACGATACGGTCGGAATTTCACCGTCGAGAGCCCGCGCACGTTCTCGAGCATTACGGCAGCAGGCCTGATCTCTTCCACTAGACGCAAGGCTTCTGGGAAGAGATCCCGCTCGTCATCCTCACCGAGGCGTTTGCCCGCAATGGAGAATGGCGGGCACGGAACGCCACCAGCCAGCAGGTCGACGCCCCGGTATGCTCGCCCGTCGATGTCACGCACATCGCCTTCGTGGATCTTCCAGTGGGGTCGGTTGATACGTAACGTTTCGCACGGCTCGTGCTCAATCTCGACCGCTAGCTCATGTTCAAATCCCGCGTCTTCCAGGCCTAGCGACTGCCCCCCAGCCCCGGCGCAAATCTCAAAGCAGGTCAAGCCGGTCGTCATTTCGCGCCTCCGCAACATTCGAACATTTGTTCGATAGACGACTTTACCCGGCGTGCCGGGCCATGGTCAATGTTCTCCGTCGTACGGTAGCCGTGTGGCGGCGGCCAGCGGAGGAGGCGCACCGAACAGTGGGTTTGCAAAGTTATGCGACGACGCCCGGCCGGTCCCGCAATATGGCGGCTATCCGACGTCGAGACACAAAACCAGAGGTGAAGCTTCGATCGGCACTACACGGCCTTGGCTTTAGATTCCGGAAGGATTACGCGATAAAGGTCAATGGCAAGGTTATCCGGCCCGACGTTGCCTTTACTAGGCACCGTATCGCTGTCTTCATCGACGGCTGCTTCTGGCATAGCTGCCCGAAACATGGACGGAAGCCGTCAGTCAACAGCGATTACTGGTCGCCCAAACTAGAAGGCAATGCACGCCGAGACCTTCAACAAACGTGCGCGCTACGCGCGGCCGGATGGGTGGTCTTGAGATTCTGGGAGCACGAAGACCTTGACTCGATGGTGACGCAGGTCTCCGATCTAATCACCTCGAACATCAATGCTGCCGAGAAGGGTTTTGATTGACACAACACATGAACGGTATGGCGCGTGCCATCTATTCTCGCCAGACTTTGAACTGGAGGCCGCAGACCTGACCCGGTCGACCACTACGGCGATTAATGCGCTCGATTGATTCAGCGGAGGAAAGTCTGAGCCTCCGAGGGATATCCGCCGCCTTTGGTCGCGACGTGTACGTGGTCGTAATGGTTGGCGGTGTCCGAGCCGCGGTTCCTCATCACTCGTTTCGAACCGTCGGGCCGGTAGATGGTCTGGCGCCAGATCGCGTGCACCACGCCGAAGCGCTCCGCATTCGCCAGCACGTACGCCAGGACGCTGTCGCCGAGCGCCTTGCCCGCAGCCGAGCGCGCGTTCGGGATCATCACGTCGATTGCCAACCCGTGCGGGTGCCATTTCAACGGATCCGACCGCATCCCGCCGATGTCGAGGATCTCCGGGAACGCCGCACTCACCGCCCGTGCCGCCAAGATCGTGTCGACCTGCAGCCCCTTCTCCTGCGCCACGCCCCTCGGCAACACATCCGGAACCCTCGGCTTGGGCTGCATGGCCGCCATCGGCTGCACCGCCGGAGGTGGCGGGCTCGGCGGCGCTGCCGCCGCGACATCGCCACAGCACCCCGCCGCGTCACCCAACTGCGGATGACTGTCTGCGCCGACAACAAACACCGCGGCGGCCGCGACAGCCCCCACCACGACCGTCAACCGCGGCCAGCGTCGCTCCTTGGCTAATGAGTGCCTTCCCATCGGCAGCGCACGCTACCGACGGCCCCCACGCTCTCGCCAACCGCCGCAACGGCGACCCAAAGCTCCGAGCCGCTCGACTCACCCGCAAACCCCCAGGTCACACGGGCCAGAGCCGCTCCCGCGGGCCACAACCGCCGCCTGCTAACCGTGTCGAGCGTCATCTACGGCGCCAAATGTGACCCCGCCCGGCCCCGCCTACTTACCCCTTCAGCGCCTCACCCGCCGGGCCCAGGTCGAAGAACTGTGTCTCGCCGTTCGCGTCGTCGAGGCCGTCGTTGTCCGTGACCACGTACAGCTTCCCGTTGCCCGCGATCGCGAAACCCTCCACCTTCTCCTGCGCGAAACCGTTCGTCGCCTGCAAATCCGGCAACAAGTTGCGCGCCAACGTCTTCCGCAGCACTTTCGGCGCCCCCTGCGCCGACATCCCCTCCGCGTCGTCCGGCATCTCCACCCGGTAGATGCCCTTCACCCGAGCATCCGGCCCGTTGAGCTTGTCGCGTTCCAGCACCAACAGCGCGCCGTCATGCACCGCGATCTCGGACAGGCCGATCCAGTCCCCCTCCGCGGACGTGCCCTCCAGCTGATAGCCGAACCACTCCCACCTGTCGCGGTCCGGGCTGTACCGCCCAAGCCGAACCACGCCCTTCGGGTCGCCCTTTACCTCGCGCTGCACCGCCACCCACACGCAGTCGCCGTCGACGGCCACCCCCTCGAGGCCCTGCCCGCCCAGCCTCGCCGCAACGTCCGGGGGCAAGGGAACCCGCCGCTCGATGCTGCCGTCGGCCGACACGTACACCAGCTGATTGCCCGGACCGTCCTCGCCCTCCACCGCGAGCACGAACCCGCCGTCAGGCCGCGCGGCCAGCCCCTCGATGTCGAGCGTCACCGGCTGCCCGTCCTCGGTGACCGGCAGCGCGGAGTCGATCACCGCCGGCGTCTTCGACACATCCACACCGAGCACCCGCGACGGCCCGAACGCCACATCGGTCGCCGTGAACAACCGATCCCCGTCAGACGGGTCGGCGCTCAACGCACCGAGCGCGCCCCATCCGATCGGCGCCCCGTCGACGTCGCCCGACACGATCGACGGAAACGCCATCCCGCCGTCCTCGGCGTACGTCTCGCCATACCCGTAGACGCTGACCGAGGCGCGCACCCGCTTCTCGGGGTTGTCCTCCTCCGACGAGATCACCAGCAGGTCGCGCGCCGGGATTGTCAGGACGCCCTCCGGCCCCGGAGTGGTCGGCATGATCTGCCGGAACTTCGGCGCTGTCACATCGCTGACGTCGTACGCGGCGACGAAATTGCTTCGCTCCGAGGCGATCAGCGCGGTCGGCCGCCCGCCGATCTCGGTGATCGCCAGCCCTTCGGGCTCCGGCCCCTTGGCCCCGGCGCGGCTCTCGTTGTGCAGGCCGGTGCGCACGGCGAGTTGCTCGAGCGAATTGCCGGCATCCCAGACCACCTCGCCGGTGGCGGCGTCGAAGATCGTCCAGCCGCGGGTGCCGCCCTTCCAGTCGCCCTCGTTGGCGGTGGCGACGTGGCCGTCGTCGACCCAGCCGATGGCGTCGGGCTCACGCGGCGTGTCCGGGATCGACCCGGTCTGGTCGATCACCCCATCCTCAGCGGTGTCGATGCCGTTCACGGAAACGCTTCCGGCGCTGAAGATCTTCGACACCGCGCCGCTGCGGCCGTCGATGATCGCGAAGCCGTTGTTCTCCTGCAGCGTCACCGCGACCTGACCGCGGGAGTTGATGCTCACGTATTCGGGTTCGAGATCTTCCGGGGTGTCCAAACCAGCAGCCCGTGCCGCCGAGACGTCGAAGTCGACCCGGCGCGCAGTCCACCTGTCCGGAGCGCCGGCCAGATCAACAAGTTGCACGAATCCCGTTGGCGGCTGCGGCAAGTCACCTTCTTCACCGCCTGGCGGGGTGGCTTCCTCGTCGCGCTGGTTCTCCATCGCGATCGCGGCGAATGCACCGTCCGGGCTGATCGCGATGGAGTCCGGTTGACCGGCGAGGTCGATGCTGCGCACTCGGGTGCGGTCGGCGACCCGCACGACGTCCACACGGCCCGACGGGTGCGGGAAGTCGCCGCCGGTGGTGTCGACGACGACCAACACGTAGTCGCCGATCGCCGCCACCGAGGTCGGCTGGTCGTCGGCATGGCCGAGTTCAGCGAGCGAAAGTATGCCTTTGCCAACCGGTTTCGCCGGATCACCAATGTCGAGGAAGCCGATGCGTTTGGCGGCGGCGTCGGTGTAGATCACCGTGTTGCCGTCCGGCGTGGCCGTGGAGATCTCGGCGACTGTCTCCTCCGCCGGATCTTGCGCGTTCAAGTACACCGGGTAGGTGGCCGTGCGGTGGTACCGCCCTGGCTGTGACAGGTTGATTTGGCCCCGGTAGGACGGTCTGTTTTGGCCCCGTCCGCCCGACTCGCCGGTGCGGTTGT
>NZ_PDCP01000149.1 GCF_002553505.1 Mycolicibacterium agri
ACCCACCCCGGGCGCCAACCCCACCCTGCGTCGAACGTGAAGCCTCGGCGAGTTTCGGCTCAGTTTTTCGCAGACGCTTCACGCTCGGCGGTCAATGCGCAGGGCGCGGGTGCCGAGCCGTCCGCGACGCTCTACCAGGCCGAATATCTACTGGTAACCGCGACCAAGCGGGGACAGTAGCGGGGCAGCAGCGCGTCGATCCAGCCGCCGGGTGCCTGCGGCTGGATTAAATTGTCAGCAATGGACAAGCCCGCGAAGGAGATGCTCGTCGAGCGTGCGTCGTCGGCACTGGCCGACGTCGATACCGCCGGCTGGACGCTGCGCTTCGACTTGCTGTCCGATCCCAACCGGCTGGAGATCCTGCTGTGCCTGCATCGGGCACCCGGAATCTGCGTCGGTGACCTGGCCGCCGCGCTCGGGCGGTCTGAAAACGCCGTCTCGCAAGCGCTTCGAGTGCTTCGCCAGCAGGGCTGGGTGACCTCGACCCGGGTCGGCCGAGAGGTCAGCTACCGGCTGGAGGACGAGATCGTCCACGAACTGCTGCACAGGATCGGCGCCCGGCACGGCTGAACAACCGCACTTGCGCTCGACCAGCGCATTTCACGATCTTTAAACGGGTTCATCCAGCCCCGTCGCCCATCGTCGGTGCGTCAGGGCTCGTCGCCTTCCGGTCGATGAGCCGGCGCTACAACGGGAGGCACTGTCGAGGTCCGTCGCTTGCTGAAGACGGCGGCACCGAAACCTGAATATGTGTTCAGCTAGACAGATGTGAGGCGGCGTCCTAGGCTTCCGAACGTGGATGTCTCCTACGTCGCCATGCATATGAGCGATGGCATCGTCAACGCGCCGACCTCGGTTTCTTTCGCCGTCCTGGCCCTCGCCGCAGTGGGGCTGTGCGCCTGGCGGGCCCGCGCCGAACTCGACGAACGGGCGGTACCGCTGGCGGGTCTGGTGGCGGCGTTCATCTTCGCCGTGCAGATGGTGAACTTCCCGATCCTGCCCGGCGTCAGCGGCCATCTCCTCGGCGGTGCGCTGGCGGCGATCCTGGTCGGTCCGTTCACCGGCGCGCTGTGCATCGCGATCGTGCTCGTCGTGCAATCGCTTCTGTTCGCCGACGGCGGCGTCACGGCGCTGGGCACCAACATCACCAACATGGCGCTCATCGGCGTCGCGGCGGGCTACGGCACCGCCGTGCTGCTGTACTCGGTGGCGCGCCGCGGCAGCGAACAGGTGCGCACCCGGGTGCTCGGCGGTATCGCTTTCGCCGCCGCGGTTGTCGGAACTGTCTGCGCGGCAATGGGATTCGTGATCGAATACGCCATCGGCGGGGCGTCGTCGACGTCGTTGGGCATGGTGGCGGGCTACATGTTCGGCACCCATCTGCTCATCGGAATCGGTGAAGGCGTCATCACCGCGGTCACCGTGATGGCCGTCGCACAGGCGCGTCCTGACCTCGTCTACCTGTTGCGCCGGTCGCGGGTGGAGGTGCCGGCATGACACGCCGTCGCGGGATGTTCTGGGCCATTTTCGCCGTGGTGACGCTGGTGGTGGCCGGCGGCGTCTCCTATTTCGCCAGCTCCAGCCCCGACGGCCTGGATTCGGCGACCCTGCAGGGCTGCCAGGTGATCGAGAACGGCGGAGAAGAGGTGCTGACCGGCGACTGCATCGCCCAGCACGCCTCCGACCATCCGCTGTCCGCCTCACCGCTGGCCGACTACACAGTCGCGGGACACGAGTGGAGCGGCGGCCTGGCCGGCGTCATCGGAGTGGCGGTGACCCTCGCGGTGGCCGGTGCGGCGTTCTGGGCGATCTCCCGGTCCAAATCCCGCGCGGCCGGGCGCGAATAGCCGTGGGCGCCGGGCACGCACACCCGCTGTATCGGGACGGGCACTCGGTGGTGCACCGCGCACCGGCCGAGGTGAAGGTCGTCTGCCTGGTGGTGTTCGTCCTCGCGGTGGTGGCGACGCCGCGAGAGGTGTTCTGGCCGTTCGCTGTCTACGCGTTAATCGTTGTCGCGGTCTGGTTTCTGGCCCACATCCCTCTGCGGTGGATCCTGCCGCGCATGCTCATCGAGGCGCCGTTCCTCGTGCTGGCCGCACTGCTGCCGTTCGCCGAAGGTGGTGAACGCATCCACGTCGCCGGGCTCAGCCTTTCGGTCAGCGGCCTGTATGCGGCGTGGGGAATCGTCATCAAGGGCACGCTCGGCGTGGCCGCGTCCCTGACCGTCGCGGCCACCACCACCGCGCGCGAGCTTCCGATCGCGCTGAGTCGCCTCGGTGTCCCCGCGATGATCACCTCGGTGCTCATCCTGATGCTGCGCTACATCGACGTGCTGGCCGCCGAGGCGGGACGCATGCGAATGGCGCGGCTGTCGCGTGGCGATTCGCCGCGCGCGCTTCATCAGGTCGGGGCGATCGCCAGATCCGTTGGCACGCTTTTCCTGCGGTCCTACGAGCGCGGTGAACGCGTCTACGTGGCGATGCTGTCTCGCGGATTCGACGGACGCGCACCCGAGTTGTCCGGCGTCGCGGGAGCGCCGAAAGCCACCGCCGCGCAGTGGTCGCTGGCGCTGGTACCCGCGGCGTGTGCGGTCGTGGTCGCCGCTTCAGCGTGGGTGATCCGATGACCGCGGTGCGCGTGGAAGGCCTTCGGCACGTCTACCCCGACGGGCACGTCGCCCTCGACGGCGTCGACCTGACCATTGAGCCGGGGGAGCGGATCGCGGTGCTCGGGCCCAACGGCGCGGGCAAGACCACCCTGATGCTGCACCTCAACGGCGTGCTGTCGGCCACCGCGGGGTCGGTGCAGATCAGTGGTATCCCCGTGAGCCGCAAGACTCTTCGCGAAATCCGGCGTCGCGTCGGTCTGGTTTTCCAGGACCCCGACGACCAGTTGTTCATGCCGACCGTCGCGCAGGACGTCGCGTTCGGCCCGGCGAACTTCGGGGTGAGCGGCGACGAGCTGGCAAGCCGGGTGCGTGACGCGCTGGAGGCGGTGTCGCTGACCGATCAGGCCGATCGCAGCCCGGCCCATCTGTCGGCGGGCCAGCGACGCCGTGCCGCGCTGGCCACGGTCCTGGCCTGCCGGCCCGAGGTGCTGGTGCTCGATGAACCGTCAGCCAACCTCGATCCCGTCGCGCGGCGCGAACTCGCCGAAACGCTGGGCGGTTTGACCGCCACCATGTTGATCGTCACCCACGACCTGCCGTACGCCGCGCAGCTGTGCGACCGGGCCGTGGTGATGTCGGGCGGCACCGTGGTGGCCGACGGTCCGATCAACGCCGTCCTCAACGACGCCGAACTGCTCGAGGCGAATCGACTCGAACTCCCATGGGGTTTCGCCGTCCCCGCCGCCGAATGACTCAGTGCCTGCGGGCAGGCGGCCACGGCGGCTCGCCGCACAGCGCCAACAGCGCGTTCTCGATGACCTCGGGCAGCGCCGGGTGGATCCAGTACTGGCCGCGGGCCATGTCCTGGCCGGCCAGGCCGAAGCTCATCGCCTGAATGATGGGCTGGATCAACGAGGACGCCTGGTAGCCCATGATGTGGGCGCCGAGGATCTTGCCGGTGTCGGCCTCGACGATGATCTTGGCGATGCCGCTGGTGTCCTCCATCGCCCAGCCGTAGGCCACGTCGGCGTAGTCCTGGACCTTGGAGCGCACGTCGTAACCCTGCGCGCGGGCCTGGTTTTCGGTCAGCCCGACCATCGCGATCTGAGGATCGGTGAACACCGCCGATGGCACATAGCGGTGATCCGACTGCTTCAGCGAGTCGGTGTCGTCCCAGTCGAGCAACAGGTTCTCGCGGACCACGCGGGCCTCGTGGTTGGCCACGTGCTTGAGTTGGTACTCCGAGCTGACGTCGCCCAGGGCGTAGACGTTGCGGGCGGTGGTGCGCTGGTATTCGTCGACGATGACCCGGCCGTCGCGAACCTCGATGCCAGCGGCCTCGGCGTCGAGCAGATCACCGTTGGGCACCCTGCCCGTCGCCACCAGAACGGTATCGCAGTCCAGCGTCGCGCCGTTGTCCAACTTCAGGTGGATGCCGTCGTCGTCCTCGGTCGCCCCGATGACGTTGCAGTGGCTGTGGATCTCCCACTTCCTGGACGCGATGTCGGTGAACCGCTCGCAGATCGTGTCGTCGGTGTGGCGCAACAGCGTGCTCGAGCGGATGACGAGGGTGACCTGCGAGCCCAGCGCCGAAAAGGTGTGCGCGAATTCCGCGGCGACGAACCCACCGCCGACGATGACGAGATGCTTTGGCACATCAGGGATTCGCATGACGGTGTTGCTGGTGTGGTACGTGACACCGCATTCCCTGATCGCGTCGGGCACCGTCGCGCGCGCGCCCGCGGCGATCACCACCTGATCGGCGGTGAACTCCTCACCGCCGTCGGTGCGCAGCGTGTAGCGGCCGTCGGGTTGGGTCGGTCCGAAGCGGGTGTGCGTGTCATACACCGAGACGTTCGGCGAAGAGCGGCGGTAGTTCTCGCCGCCCACCGCGATCGGGTCGATGCGGCCGAACACCCGCGAGACGATGTCGTTCCAGCGGATGCCGTCGAGTGTGGCGTCCATACCGAATCGCGCTGTGTCGCGGACGTGCTCGGCTTTCTCGGCGGTGTAGACGAACATCTTCGTCGGGATGCAGCCGACATTCAGGCACGTCCCGCCGAACGTGCCTTGTTCGCAGATCGCGACGCGCTTGTCGGTGAAACGCTCGTCCAGAATGGAATTGCCGGATCCGGTGCCGATGATCGCGATGTCGAAATGTTCCAACGGTGTCATCCTCGCTCGCATTGTTCGGTGGCGCAACGGGATCGCGACCACTCGACATACCAGTCCAACCAACGGCCCAGTTCGTCGAACGCGGCCCGACGCGGCTCGGCCAACGACAAGAACACGTCGTGCTTGGCGTCGACGATCGGCACGATCGTGGTGCGATTGCCGATGCAGCCTGCCCACCGCGCGATCTGTTTGACGTCGAGCACGGCGTCACCGCGCTGGATGGCGTCGGGGTTGGGCACTTCCCGCACGCTGTGATCGGAGCGCAGGATCAGGTTGGGCACGCCGACGTCGAGACCGCGGTGCAGGCGTGCGTGCCCGCGCCGGATCGCGTTGATCCAGCCGACCGTGACGGGAAATCCGCCCACCGGTTTCCACCTCAGGTCGTAGTCGAACTCGCCGTCATAGTCGCGGTGCAGCGTGGTGCCGTAGCCCCCTTCGGTGGGCGGGCGAACGATGTGCTTCTTGCGGACCGGCGCGATTGCACGCAGCGCGGCGGTGCCGACGGTGCGCAGGACGGCCGGCCCCTGCAGGTCCAGCCACGGGCTGTTCAGCACCAGACCGGTGATGTTCTTGGCGGCGGTGGCGCCGCGGCGCCGCAGCCGGTCCAGCCACAGCGAGACGATCAGCCCGCCGGCCGAATGGCCATACACCAGCACCTTCGCCCCGCCGGTGGCCGCGGCGATGATGTCGGTGGCGTGTTCGAGTTCGGCGTCGTAGCGGGCCAGGTCGGTGGTGAAGTGCGGGGTTTGGCCCTCCCGCCACGAGCGGCCGCACTTGTGCAGGTCGAGGGCGTAGAACGCGAAGCCGCGCGCGAGGAAGAAGTCGGCGACCTGGGTGTGGAAGAAGTAGTCGGTGTAGCCGTGCACCGCGAGCACGGCGTGTTCGGCGGCGTCGTCGCGCTCGCCCGCATGAACGAGGGTGGCTACCAGCTCGCCCTCGCCGTCCGGATCGACGCCAAGCGCAAGGGTCTGCTGGCGGTAGCCGGGTAGCACGTCGGGCTCCCAGACAGTCACGTCAGCCACCTTAACTGCGCGGCAGGTGCCCGGTCTGACGCCTCGGCGCGCGGGCTAACCTGGGACCGTGTCAGCCAGGGCCGGTGCTTCATCCATGAGCGATCGATGAGCGTTGCGCTGCGCCGCGCCTGGGCCAAGGACCTCGACACCGCCACGCTCTACAAGCTGCTGAAATTGCGGGTCGAGGTGTTCGTCGTCGAGCAGGCGACCCCGTATCCGGAGCTCGACGGGCGCGACCTGCTGGCCGAAACCCGGCATTTCTGGCTCGAGACGCCCGACGGCGAGGTGATCTGCACGCTGCGACTGATGGAGGAGCACGCAGGCGGCGAGAAGGGGTTCCGGATCGGCCGGGTCTGCACCAAGCGCTCCGACCGAGGTCAGGGCCATGCGAACCGGCTGCTGCAGGCCGCGCTGGCCGAGGTGGGAGACTACGCCTGCCGCATCAACGCCCAGACCTATCTGGAGGACATGTACTCCCAACTCGGCTTCGTCCGCGACGGCGAAGAATTCCTTGACGACGGTGTCCCGCACGTCCCGATGCTGCGTGGTCGCAGCGAAACCGAGCCATCGTGACGCCCACCTATCCGTTCAGCGCGATCGTCGGGCACGACCGATTGCGGCTGGCGCTGCTGCTGTGCGCGGTGCGTCCGGAGATCGGCGGGGTGCTGATCCGCGGCGAGAAGGGCACCGCCAAGTCGACGGCTGTGCGGGGCCTCGCCCAGGTGCTCTCGGCGGTCGATTCGGCCGCGGCGCTGGTCGAGCTGCCCATCGGCGCCACAGAGGACCGTGTCGTCGGCTCGCTCGATCTGCAGCGGGTGCTCAGCGACGGCGAGCACGCGTTCAAGCCGGGCTTGCTGGCCCGCGCGCACGGGGGCGTGCTTTATGTCGACGAGGTCAACCTTTTGCACGACCACCTGGTCGATGTGCTGCTCGACGCGGCCGCGATGGGCCGTGTGCACATCGAACGCGACGGCGTCTCGCACAGCCACGAGGCGCGGTTCGTGTTGATCGGCACGATGAATCCGGAAGAAGGCGAGCTGCGGCCGCAACTGCTCGACCGGTTCGGCCTGACGGTCGACGTGCAGGCGTCGCGCGATGTCGATGTGCGCGTCGACGTGATCCGGCAGCGGATGGCGTTCGAGGCCGACCCTGAAGGGTTCGCGGCCGCCTACGCCGAACAGGACGCGGAGTTGGCCCGCCGCATAGCGTCTGCTCGCGCGGCCGTTGGCGCAGTGGAGCTGCCCGACAACGAATTGCGGCGAATCGCGGCGCTGTGCGCGGCATTTGACGTCGACGGCATGCGTGCCGACCTGGTGGTGGCGCGCACCGCGGTCGCCCACGCCGCATGGCGGGGCGTGTCGACTGTCGGTGAGGAGGACATTCGGGTGGCGGCCGAACTGGCGCTGCCGCATCGACGCAGGCGCGACCCGTTCGACGACCCCGGGCTGGATCCGCAGCAGCTTGACGACGCGATGGCGCAGGCCGACGGTGATGGCCGCGACGGCGAGCCGGAGCCGGAGCCAGATCCGCCGAACGGCGGGGGAGCGTCGAACACGTCGTCGGAAACCTCGACGGTGCAAGGGAATTCGTCGTCACAGACGCGCTCCAGCGGTACTCCGTCGGGCGTCTTCAAGACCCGGAACCTCGTCGTGCCGGGGGTCGGGGATGGGGCGCCG